>NZ_CVTT01000080.1:112543-113553 GCF_900006605.1 Pseudomonas sp. 58 R 3
CAATCCCAGGTGCTCACTTTTTACGTCTCGAAAGCCTTCTTCGATCTGCATGCGGCGCTTATAAATCGCTACGATCTTTGCTGGATTCCATTCGTCTTGCTTCAGATTGCTGGCAAGCAACCAAGGCTCCCGTTCACGCCTGGCTGACTGCCGGCTGAGCTTACTTTTGGCGATTGAGCCGGTAACTCGTTGATGCTTGCGGCCCTTGGCTGAATGTCGCACGCAGTACAAATCGATCAAGTGCGGAGCGCTACGTGTCATCTCGACCCGGCCAATCGACTTGGGTGACGAGGTGGCCAACGCATACAAGTTTTTCACGGGCAGCCACTCATTTTCGTCACCACGATATAGCTCACGATTTCGTATGCGAGCCACGTAGTACCAGCCCTGCGCAGCCACTGCTTTCATCCATGGTCGCCGGAAACCTGCATCAGTAACCATCACTGGAACACATCCATCGGGCAGTAGTTCAGCCAGTGTTTTGAGCAGGCGGTTTTGATATTTGGGGCAACCCTCGCGCTCATGAACACTTTCATAAATTGGAAATGAGCGCCCCGCCAGCGGTATCGCGGCTCTCAACAAAAAAGCATTACCGGGAGCATCAATTCGTGACCAGTCAACCAAGATTAATGGGTGCTTCACCGACCCCAGCAATGCCCGCAGGATCACCCAGTAGAACAGCGGGCGCTCTGCTCTGAGGTGTTGATTGCCCAGCAACCGATCGACCCGCTTGATTGCATGTTTGGGGTACGCCTGACCTGGCATAAAACGTCCGAGTGCTGTCAGCGTCAGGCGGCGGCCTTGCAGTAACGAACTGACACAACTCATCAGTGTTGTCAGGCGACGAGAATGGATTGAAGGCAGTGCTTGAGCGAGCGCTCTGTGTAAAAATCGGATGGCTTGCATGGGTCGGGGATCTTGTTTTTGTGTGGTGCAAACCAAGTTGCCGACTCATGCAGGCTTCTTCAATAATTCCAACTTCTTGATTTTTCGTAAGAAAAATCGGGGAT
>NZ_CVTT01000079.1:0-363 GCF_900006605.1 Pseudomonas sp. 58 R 3
ACAACACCACGGTTTCCCTGACTGCAGATAAAGCCTCGGTAGTTGAAGGCGGTGACATCACTTACACCGCAACCTTGACTAACAAAGCGCAAACCGACGTCACCGTAACGTTGAGCAACGGCCAGACCATCACGATAAAGGCCGGTGAAACCGTCGGCTCGACCGTGTTTAACACTCCAGCCAATGACGTCTATAACAACGGTTCGACTGTCAGCACCACCATCGCGAAGACCGAAGGCGGTAACTTCGAGAACCTGGTCACCGATCCGAAAGCGGCCGTCACTTCGATTACCGACTCGATCGACAACACCACGGTTTCTCTGAGTGCTGATAAAGCCTCTGTAGTTGAAGGCGGTGACATCA
>NZ_CVTT01000079.1:413-758 GCF_900006605.1 Pseudomonas sp. 58 R 3
TCACTTCGATTACCGACTCGATCGACAACACCACGGTTTCTCTGAGTGCTGATAAAGCCTCTGTAGTTGAAGGCGGTGACATCACTTACACCGCGACCTTGACCAACAAGGCGCAGACCGACGTTACCGTAACGTTGAGCAACGGCCAGACCATCACGATCAAGGCCGGTGAAACTGTCGGCTCGACCGTGTTTAACACTCCAGCCAACGACGTCTATAACAACGGTTCGACTGTCAGCACCACCATCGCAAAGACCGAAGGCGGCAACTTTGAGAATCTGGTTACCGATCCGAAGGCAGCTGAAACAGCCATCACTGACTCGATCGACAACACCACGGTTTCGC
>NZ_CVTT01000079.1:808-1081 GCF_900006605.1 Pseudomonas sp. 58 R 3
AAGCGTCGGTAGTTGAAGGCGGCGATATCACTTACACCGCGACCTTGACTAACAAGGCGCAAACCGACGTCACCGTAACGTTGAGCAATGGCCAAACCATCACGATCAAGGCCGGTGAAACCGTCGGCTCGACCGTGTTTAACACTCCAGCCAACGACGTCTATAACAACGGTTCGACTGTCAGCACTACGATCGCTAAAACCGAAGGCGGTAACTTCGAGAACCTGGTCACCGATCCGAAGGCAGCTGAAACAGCCATCACTGACTCGATCG
>NZ_CVTT01000079.1:1131-1359 GCF_900006605.1 Pseudomonas sp. 58 R 3
TGACTAACAAGGCGCAAACCGACGTCACCGTAACGTTGAGCAATGGCCAGACCATCACGATCAAGGCCGGTGAAACCGTCGGCTCGACCGTGTTTAACACTCCAGCCAACGATGTCTATAACAACGGCTCAACCGTCAGCACTACGATCGCTAAAACCGAAGGCGGTAACTTCGAGAACCTGGTCACCGATCCGAAGGCAGCTGAAACAGCCATCACTGACTCGATCG
>NZ_CVTT01000079.1:1409-1649 GCF_900006605.1 Pseudomonas sp. 58 R 3
CCGATCCGAAGGCAGCTGAAACAGCCATCACTGACTCGATCGACAACACCACGGTTTCTCTGAGTGCAGATAAAGCCTCGGTAGTTGAAGGCGGTGACATCACTTACACCGCGACCTTGACCAACAAAGCGCAAACAGACGTTACAGTTACGCTTTCGAACGGTCAGACGATCACTATTAAAGCCGGTGAGACCACAGGCTCGACTGTGTTCAACACCCCAGCCAACGACGTCTATAACA
>NZ_CVTT01000079.1:1699-2791 GCF_900006605.1 Pseudomonas sp. 58 R 3
CCACGGTTTCGCTGACTGCTGATAAAGCGTCGGTAGTTGAAGGCGGCGATATCACTTACACCGCGACCTTGACTAACAAGGCGCAAACCGACGTTACCGTGACGCTTTCGAACGGTCAGACGATCACTATTAAAGCCGGTGAGACCACAGGCTCAACTGTGTTCAACACCCCAGCCAACGACGTCTATAACAACGGCAGCACGGTCAGCACCACTATCGCCAAAACTGAAGGCGGTAATTTCGAGAACCTGGTCACCGATCCGAAGGCAGCTGAAACAGCCATCACTGACTCGATCGACAACACCACAGTTTCGCTGACTGCCGATAAAGCCTCCGTGGTTGAAGGCGGTGACATCACTTACACCGCGACTTTGACCAACAAAGCGCAAACAGACGTTACCGTAACGTTGAGCAACGGCCAGACCATCACGATCAAGGCCGGTGAAACTGTCGGCTCGACGGTTTTCCATACCCCGGCTAACGACGTCTACAACAACGGTTCCACCGTCAGCACCACCATCGCGAAGACCGAAGGCGGTAACTTCGAGAACTTGGTCACTGATCCGAAAGCGGCCGTCACTTCGATTACCGATTCGATCGACAACACCACGGTTTCTCTGAGTGCTGATAAAGCCTCCGTGGTTGAGGGCGGCGACATCACCTACACCGCAACCTTGACCAACAAAGCGCAAACAGACGTTACCGTTACGCTGAGCAATGGCCAGACCATCACGATCAAGGCCGGTGAAACTGTCGGCTCGACCGTGTTTAACACTCCAGCCAACGACGTCTATAACAACGGTTCCACCGTCAGCACCTCCATCGCCAAAACTGCGGGCGGCAACTTCGAGAACCTGGTTACCGATCCAAAAGCGGCCGTCACTTCGATTACCGACTCGATCGACAACACCACGGTTTCTCTGAGTGCTGATAAAGCCTCTGTAGTTGAAGGCGGTGACATCACTTACACCGCTACCTTGACTAACAAGGCGCAAACCGACGTTACCGTAACGTTGAGCAACGGCCAGACCATCACGATCAAGGCCGGTGAAACTGTCGGCTCGACGGTTTTCCATACCCCGGCTAACGACG
>NZ_CVTT01000078.1:0-24830 GCF_900006605.1 Pseudomonas sp. 58 R 3
GGTTGTCATACGCATCGCTGATGGCAACCAGCACGCCATCGTGGAAGTGATAAAACCGCGACGCCTGAGCCAGCACCAACTCATCAGGCAATTCCCCCAAATAAATCGCCGCTTCAGCCAAGCTATTGGTAATCGCCGGTCGAGCAGCGGTAGGCAGTACAAACTCAGTACGGCGATTTTCATGATCGGTCCACACCACCGAATCACCCGAAACCACCAACCGCTGTGCCAGTGAATGGCTCCAGCCAAACCCCAACCCGCCATCCACTTCCACCGCACTGGTGCGGTACACCCGCGTCCACTCGAACGGCAAAATTCCGTCCAACGTGCCATCAGTGAGGGTCAGCAATTCCTCGCCGGTGACCATCGAAACGGGGCAACCATTGGTAACGGTTTTGTCCGCCGCAGCTGCAGCATCGCCATTCAGGTTCTTACCCGAAGCCGGCACATCATCCACAGGTTCCTGGCGCACCAACGCGGTCTGCTGCGTCTTGCCGCGCACCGCCGGCACGGGGTTGGCAACCAATTGATCCCCAGCCTTCAGCGGCGCAACCGGCACGGTCTTGATCGGCGTCGGGGCACTGCCCAGCAAAATCGGCTTGGCAGCCTCGACATGCTCATCCAGGCGAGATTTACCGAATTGCCCGGCCAGTTGTTCCAACCAAAGGCGCGCACGCCGAGACTTGATACCGCCCAGCACCTGGGCGCTCATGCGTATCGCAATCCCCATACCGCCCGTGGCCAGGGCCAGCACCAGGTTGATCAGCACGTCGGCGCTGATCTCACCCAGCAACTCGTTCATGTAGGCAGGCGGCAATAACCGCATCCAACTGACCATGGCCGACAGGTAGATGAACAACAGCGGCTCATCGCTGAGCACCAACAGGCCTTTTTCAAGCGCCTCGGCGCTGACATTCAACAGCTGTTCAAACTCGGCCTGGGACAGATAGCTCAGCAGCTTTTCAGCGTTGTCCAGCGGGTGCGCAAGCCACTCAAACAGCTGCTTGAGGCTGTCCCACAGTGAGTACAGCGCCTCGCCAAACCCTTTGGCGTAAGCCTGGTCCAGCATGAGGTAACGCTTGAGGACATTGGCCTCGGAGTAGTCCTGCCACAGTGGCGCAAATGTGCCGCTCCACTCGCTGCGCAGCCAACCTTCCAGCGGCGCGATCACCGACTGATAGGAGGCATACAACGCCTTGAAATGCGCAGGCGAAACGTCGGGGTAAAAGTTGACCCGGTACTGCTGGTTGCGATCACATTCGGTGATTTCGAGAATGCCGCTGGGGCCAATAGTTTTGCGGATCGGCTCGCCCAGTGGGCCGCCATTGGGGTCTACGCGTTGCAGCACCACCGGCGTATTGCCGATGGGCACAAAGCGCGCGCTCTGGAACATATGCACCAGGGTCAACGTGCCGTTGGCCTGGCAGGTGGCTACGGTACTGCTGGGGATGATCGAACGGTTGATCGGCGCCACCAGCGCCACTTCGTCACCGACCTTGAACACCTGTTCGACGTCCAGCGCTGAAAAGCTGAAAAAGCTTTCCGCCCAGGCATCGTAGGTATTGAGGCAGCGTCTGAAATCGCCGAGAACGGACTCAACGTCCCGCGTCTTTGAATCCATGGCCGCCAACACCAGCAGGCCAATGGTCTGGCCGGTGACGGCGATCAAAAGACAACCCTATAAGTCGGAAAAACCATCTGCAATCCCTCGCACTGTGTGATCAGGCGAAGGACTTTGCAGAGGTTTTCAGGAGAACTCTGTAGAGCTTATCCGGCGTTTACGTGGGAAGTTTCAACGGCCTTCGTGCGCTCCCGCCCAAGCACCAGGCTGCACAGCGCAGGCAGGAACAACAGCGTCAACACGGTGCCTACCAGCACCCCGCCAATCAGCACGTAGGCCAGGGACGACCAGAACACCGACAGCGTCAACGGAATAAACGCCAGCGCCGCCGCCAATGCGGTCAGAATCACCGGCCGCGCCCGGCGCACGGTGGCCTCGATAATCGCCTCGCGCACCGCCATGCCATGGTCCTGGTTCTGGCGAATCTGGTCGGTAAAGATCAGCGTGTTGCGCATCAGAATGCCGCCAATCCCGATCAGGCCCAGAATCGCGTTAAAGCCGAATGGCTGGTTGAACAGCAGCAAGGTCGGCACCGCGCCAATCAAGCCCAGGGGCGCCGTGGCAAAGACCATGAACATCACGCCGAACGAGCGCACCTGGAACATGATCACCGTGAGGGTCAGCAAAATCATGATCGGGAACAGTGCCGCCAGCGCCACGTTGGCCTTGGCGCTTTCTTCCACCGGGCCGCCGATCTCGATCTGGTAACCGGCGGGCAGCTTGGCGATCAAGGGTTGCAGGTCTTTGTACACGGCCATTTCCACGTCGGGCGGTTGCACGCCGTCGATGATGTCGGCGCGCACTTCCACGGTGCTTGCACGGTTGCGACGCTTGAGGATCGGTTCTTCCATCACCGCCTGGAAGTGCCCGACCTGGGCCAGCGGCACCGAGGTGCCGGCGCTGTTGGTGAGGGTCATGTTGTTGAGGTTGCCGAGGTTTTCGCGCTGGTTGCCCTGGGCGCGCGCGACCACCGACACGGTACGGTTGCCTTCGCGCACTTCGGTGATCGGATTGCCGCTGAGCAAGGCGTTGAGCTGGGATTTGACCTCATTGGGCGTGAAGCCCAGCAGGCGCAGGCGGTCTTGATCCAGCACCAGCCGATAGCCGCTGGTGCGCTCGCCCCAGTCGAGGAAAGCGTCCTTGGTCAGCGTGTTGGCCGCCACAACGCGGCGCACGTCTTCGGACACCCCGCGCAGCACATCCAGGTTCGGCCCGGACACACGAAACACCACCGGGAACGGCACCGGCGGGCCGAACAGCAACTGCGTGACGCGCACCCGCGCTGCCGGGAATTCACCGGCGGCAATGCGCTCGCGCATGCGCAGTTTCAGCGCATCGCGGGCATGGGAGTCGGGGGTTTGTACGATCAGCTTGGCAAACGCCGGGTCGGGCAGCTCGGGGTTCAGCGACAGGAAAAAACGTGGCGCGCCGCCGCCTACATAGGTATCGACCAGGCTGGTTTGCGGCGCTTGCAGCAAGGCTTTTTCCAGCTGCGCCGCCACCGCTTCGGTGCTTTTGAAGGCGCTGCCGGGCGGCATATACACCTCAAGGATCAGCTCGGAACGGTCGGAATTGGGGAAAAACTGCTTCTTCACCACGCCCATGCCCAGCACGCACAGCACAAAGGCGCCGACCACCAGGCCAGTGACCAGCCAGCGTTGGCGCACGCAGGCTTGGACCAGGCTGCGCAGTTTCTGGTAATAACGGCCGGCGTAAATCGCGTCATGCCCGCCCGGCACCGGTTTGATCTGCGGCAGCAACTTTACGCCCAGGTACGGCGTGAACACCACGGCCACCAGCCAGGACGAGATCAGCGCAAAACCGACGATCCAGAAGATATTGCCGGCATATTCCCCGGCGCCGGAGCGGGCAAAACCCACCGGCAGAAAGCCGATGATGGTCACCAAGGTGCCGGTGAGCATCGGCGCCGCAGTGGAGCTCCAGGCAAACGTAGCGGCGTGAATCCGGTCAAACCCTTCTTCGAGTTTTACCACCATCATCTCGATGGCGATGATCGCATCGTCCACCAGCAAACCCAGGGAAATAATCAGCGCGCCCAAGGTAATACGGTCAAATTCACGCCCGGTGAGCAGCATGATCACAAACACTACGGATAAGGTCAGCGGCACTGCGGCGGCCACCACCAGCCCGACGCGAAAGCCCAGAGCCAGCAGGCTGATCACCATCACCACGGCGAGGGCGACGAAGAATTTGAGCATGAATTCATTCACCGCCAGGCTGATGTTTTTCGCCTGGTCGGACACCTTGGCGAAGTTGACGCCCAGCGGCAGGTCTGCCTGGATCCTGGCTTCCTGGGCCTTGAGGCTTTTGTCCAGTTCCAGGCCGTTCCAGTGTTTCTCCATGATCACGCCAAGCATCAGCGCCGGGTCGCCCTGATGGCGGATGCGGTAGCTGGGCGGGTCTTCATAACCCCGGCTCACGGTCGCCACATCGGCAATGCGCAGCACGCGGCCGTTGACTTCCAGCGGCACGTTTTCGATCAGCGCCAGGCTGTCGAAGGCGCCATCGACGCGAATATAGGCGCGGGCGCCTGCGGTTTCGACAAAACCCGACGGCGCCACCGCGTTTTGCGCGGCAAGGGCGGCGAAGATCTGGTCGGGCTTGATGCCCAGCGTGGCCAGGCGCTCATAAGAGAACTCGACAAAGATCCGCTGGGCCTGTTCGCCGAGGATATTGACCTTCTTCACCCCCGGCAGGTTGAGCAAGCCCTGGCGCAGGTCTTCGGCCATCTGCACTTGCTGGCGATGGGGCAGGTGTTCGGCTTCCAGCGCATACAGGGCGAAATACACATCGGAATATTCATCGTTGAAGAACGGCCCGATCACGCCTTTGGGCAGTTTCGCCGCTTCGTCGCTGAGTTTTTTGCGGGTCTGGTAGAACAGGTCCTGGATTTCGCTGGGGCGCGTGGACTCCTTGTAGGTCATGCGCATCGACACAAAACCGGGCTGGGCGATGGTCTCGACGCGGTCGTAGTAGTCCAGTTCCTGCAGGCGTTTTTCCAGGCGGTCGGCGACCTGTTCCTGCATCTCCTGGGCGGTGGCGCCGGGCCAGGCGGCGGTGATGGTCATGACCTTGACGGTAAACGACGGGTCTTCGGCGCGCCCCAGTTTGCCGAACGAGAAGATTCCGGCGGCGAGGATCGCAATGATCAGAAACAGCGTGACGGCGCGGTGTTTTACCGCCAGTTCGGAGAGGTTGATGCCGCGCATGCTCAGTGGTCCTGTTTACGGTTGAGGGCCAGTACTTGGGCGGGCAGCAGGCGCACTGTGTCGCCGCTGTGCAGCAAGTGCGCGCCGAGGGCGACGACGATCTGGCCGGGGGTTACGCCGCTGTCGAGCAGCGCGTCTTCCTGGCCGAGGCTGGCGACGTTGACGGGGGCGAAGCTGACCTTGTCGTCCGCGCCGATCACCCACACGCCGGTGCCTTGCCCCGCATCCTGCAATGCGCCGATGGGCACGCGGGTTTGCTGGGCCTGGCCGTTGCCTTGCAGGCGCACGGTGATGGTCGAGCCGAGGGCGAAACGGTCGACGGCGCCATGCAGCACGTAGCGGGCGCGGTAGGTGCGGGTGGTGGGGTCGGCGCTGGCCGACAGCTCGCGCAGCGTGGCGGTCACGGCCTGGTCCTGTGCGCCGAACGGGAAGGCCAGGGCTTTTTGCGCGGCCTGGTCACGCTGGTTTTCCGGCAGGTTGACGATGGCTTCGCGGGCGCCGTCATGGGCCAGGCGCGCCACGACCTGGCCTTCGGCGACCACCTGGCCGCGATCCACGCGCACATCGGTGATGATGCCGTCGCCGTCGGCCTTGAGCACCGAGTAAGTGCGGCGGTTTTCAATCTGGCTGGCATCCGATTGCGCCGCAGCCAACTCGGCTTCGGCCACGCGCAGGTTGGTCGCCGACTGGTCGAAGATCTGCCGCGATACCGCGCCGGTACTGGCCAGGCGCTGGTAGCGGTTTTCGTCATCTCGGCGTTGGCGCAATTGCGCCTGGGCAGCGTTGACGCGGTTTTTGGCCGAACGCAGGGCCAGTTCGAAGTCGCCGATGTCCAGCACCAGCAAGGTGTCACCACGGGCGACGTGCTGGCCGGGGTCGACCTTGCGTTCGATGACTTTGCCGCTGACCCGGAAGCCCAAATCGCTTTCGGTGCGCGCCGCGACCACGCCGGTGTAGGCGCTTTGCTGGGTGCCGGCGGCTTCTACCTTGGCGGCCAGAACGGGGCGCGGCAACGGCACTTCGGCGGCGGTGTCGGCCTTGCTGTTGCAGCCGCTGAGGATAATCAACAGGGCCAGGGGCGTGAGAAGACGCAGGGGAAGAGGGTGCATGACGGGCTCCAGGGGTGGCCAGTGGATAA
Source organism: Pseudomonas sp. 58 R 3 (assembly GCF_900006605.1). Lineage (NCBI taxonomy): Bacteria > Pseudomonadati > Pseudomonadota > Gammaproteobacteria > Pseudomonadales > Pseudomonadaceae > Pseudomonas > Pseudomonas sp. 58 R 3. The sequence goes on from NZ_CVTT01000078.1 coordinate 5,990, forward strand.
AAAATTATGGACATAATTTTTTGCTCATATTATGGTCGAAATATAAATTAATCCAGCCCCCGGATATTCCTTATGTCGAACGCCCCGGCTCCCTCTCGAAGCCTGTTGTTTTTACTGGTGGCGCTCACCGCACTCGGTGAAGTCTCGACCCAATTGCTCATCCCCGGCCTGGGCGCTATCGAGCAGGCACTGGCCGCGCCGGCGGGTTCGGCGTTGATGGCGTTGTCGGCATTTGTCGCCGCCTTTGGCCTTGGGCAGCTGTTGTTCGGGCCGCTGTCGGACCGCATCGGCCGTCGCCCCGTGCTGCTGGGCGGGTTGGCGCTGTATGTGCTGGCCACGTTGTCGATGCTGTTGGTCAGCGATATTCAACAGTTCATCGCCGCCCGGGTGCTGCAAGGCCTGGGCGCCTGCGCCGCGTTGGTGTTGGCGCGCACGGTGGTGCGCGATGTGTGGAAGGCCGAAGCCGGGCCGGCCCTGGCGTTGACCATGATCGGCATGCTCTACGCCATCGTCGTGGCGCCGATGATCGGTGGCCTGCTGATCAAGCTGCTGAGCTGGCACGCGCCGATCCTGCTGGCACTGGTGATCGGCAGCGTGGTGCTGATGTTGGCGTTGCTGTTCTTTCGCGAGAGCAATCACTTTCTGGACCCCAAGGCCGGGCATTGGCGCACCCTTGGCGGGCAATACCTGGATTTGCTCAAGGGCCGCCAGTATCGGGCGTACGCGGTTGCGCTGGCCTGCACCTACGGCGCCATGTTTGCGGTGATCGCGGGTTCATCGGCAGTGTTTATCAACCTGCTGGGGTTCAGCAGCCTGGAGTACGGGCTTAATTTTGGCCTGATCGTGTCGATGCTGATCGTGGGCTCCACCTACACCCGGCGCAATATCCTGCGCCTGGGGCCGCAACGCATTGTGTCGATAGGCGTGACGCTGGTAGCCATCGGCGGGATTCTGGCGGTGGTGATTTACGAGCTGTTCGGCCTGTCGGCGCTGGGCCTGGATATTCCGGTGGCACTGGTCACCCTCGGCGGCGGCCTGGTGTTGCCGGGCTCGGTGACGGGCGGGGTGATGCCCAACGCCCATCGTGCGGGGCTGGCCGCAGGGTTGATGGGCTTTTCGCAGATGTTTGGCGCAACGTGCAGTGGGCTGTTGCTGAGCCATTTGCGTGATGGCAGTGCAACGCCGATGATCATGATCCAGGCAAGCTTTGCGGTTTCGGCGTTTGTGGCGTTCCAGCTGTTGCGCCAGCGCCGGGCGGTGCTGGCAGCGGCGTAGGTGATCGTTCCCACGCTCTGCGTGGGAATGCCGCCCCGGACGCTCCGCGTCCCGCTCTGGCAGTCGTGACGCAGAGCGTCACTGGATGCATTTCCACGCGGAGCGTGGGAACGATCAGCGGTCAGGCCATGTCGCTGTGCGCGAATTCCTCGCCGAGAAAATCAATCAACGTCCGCACCGACGGCAACAGCCCACGGCGCGACGGGAAAATCGCATGCACGATCCCGGTCCTTGGTGACCAATCCGGGATCAAGTTGACCAGCCGCCCGGCGGCAATATCCTCGCGCACCACCACGCTCGGCAGGTGCGCAATGCCCACCCCGGCACACACCGTATGGCGCAGCGCCAACAGGTCATCGGTGATCATCCGCGGGAAATGCCGGATCACCGCACTGGCACCGTTCTCGCCAAACAACTCCCACTGGTATTCGCGCTGGGCCGAGCCCCAATACACGCTCGGCAGGCCGTTCAAATCCCCCGGCAACGGCGGGCTGGAAAGGCGCGACACAAACGCCGGGCTGCCCACCAGGCACTGGGTGCTGTTGCCGAGCACCTTCATCACCAGATCGGTGTCTTCCAATGGCGGAAAGCGAATGCGCAGGGCAATGTCGAAGCCTTCGTGGATCACGTCCACACGCCGGTTGGTGCTCTCCAGGTGCAGCTCCACCAGTGGGTACTTGAGCATATAGCGGGTCAGCATCGGCCCGACCCAGGAATTGAGCAGGGCGGTGGGGCAGCTCAAACGCACCACGCCCTGGGGCTCGGAACGGTTGCGCTCGATCACTTCGGCAGCGGCTTCGGCCTCCACCCGCATGGCCAGGCAGCGCTGGTAGTAGACCTGGCCGATTTCGGTGAGCGAGCAATGCCGGCTGGTGCGGTTGATCAGGCGCACGCCCAAGCGCTCTTCAAGCTGGCTGATACGCCGGCTGAGCTTTGACTTGGGCATGTCCAGCGCACGGCCTGCCGCCGCAAACCCACGGTGCTCGACCACTTGGGTGAAGTAGTAGAGGGTGTTGAGGTCTTCCATGTCGTTCTCCAAATAGAACGCTAAGGGCTATTTTCGCGGTCTAGCGCTGTAAAGGTAGCGGATTTAAGCTGTGTTCATGCACTGCTTTCACGCCTTTGGAGACACACCATGAAAAACATCATCGGTATCTACACCAGCCCTCGCGGCCATTGGGTAGGCGACGGCTTTCCGGTTCGCACGCTGTTTTCCTACGACACCATGGGCAAACACATCAGCCCATTCCTGTTGCTGGACCACGCCGGGCCGGCCGATTTCACCCCGACTCAAGCCCGTCGTGGCGTCGGCCAGCACCCGCATCGCGGCTTTGAAACTGTGACCATTGTCTATAAAGGCGAAGTCGAGCACCGCGATTCCACCGGCGCCGGCGGCACTATCGGCCCAGGCGATGTGCAATGGATGACCGCGGCCAAAGGCATCCTGCATGAGGAGTTCCACTCCGAGGCGTTTGCCCAAAAGGGCGGCGCGCTGGAAATGGTGCAGTTGTGGGTCAACCTGCCGGCCAAGGACAAAATGACCGACGCCGGTTACCAGACCATCCTCGACGGCGATATCCCGGCGCTGCCCCTGGCCGATGACGCCGGCAGCCTGCGCCTGATTGCCGGCGAGTTTGCCGGTGCAAAAGGCCCGGCCCGCACCTTCACGCCGATCGACGTGTGGGATGTGCGCCTCAACGCTGGCAAGGCCGTGACCCTCGACCTGCACGCCGGGCGCAATACCGCGCTGGTGGTGCTCAAAGGTACGGTACAGGTCAATGGCCAGGAACTGGTGCGCGAAGGGCAACTGGCGTTGTTCGAACGCGACGGCGATCAACTCGCCCTGGAGTCCAACAACGACGCGATGTTCCTGTTGCTCAGCGGCGAGCCTATCGACGAGCCCATCGTCGGCCACGGCCCGTTCGTGATGAACACCGAGCAAGAGATTCACCAGGCCTTTGCCGACTTCCAGTCCGGCCAGTTCGGTCAGATGCACCCCTGATTCACCCCGGGCTATCGCAACCTGTTTAACGGCTATAACGCGTTGACTGGCGCCCAGTAAGCGCGAGACCCAAGGGTTGCCACATACCCCTGTGTGAGCGGGCTCTGTGTGGGAGCTGGCTTGCCTGCGATGCAGACACCTCGGTATGACTGATAAACCGAGGTGATGCCATCGCAGGCAAGCCAGCTCCCACACAAAACCAGCGCCCACACAAAGCCCACACACATTTTGCGCTGCGCTATACCCGCTATCTTCAATTCATGCGATCTTCTCGCCATACACCCTGGAGTCGCCTGGATGCCCTCATTTATCGCTGAACACCCGATGCTGTGCGCCGTGGCGCTGATCTTTATCGACATCGCCGTGTGGCGGCTTATTTCCGCCAACCTCGCCAACTGGAAACTGGCGGCGCGCCTGGCGATCTTTGCGGTGTTCAGTGCCGTGCTGTTCAACGACGGCATGAACCCCATGCAGATGGCGCCCTATGGCGACAACACCGCGTTGCACCTGGCGGCCACGGCATTGCAGATCGGCTGGTGGCTGTTTGCCGCGCGGACCCTCACGGTATTGCTGGGCACCGTGATGATGAACCGGGTCGGGCACGGCGGGCGCTTGCTGCAAGACCTGCTGGGCGCGGTGATCTTCCTTATCGCGATCATCGCCGCCATGGCCTATGTGCTCGACCTGCCGGTCAAGGGCGTGCTCGCCACCTCCGGCGCGGTGGCGATCATCGTCGGCCTGGCGTTGCAAAGCACTTTGAGCGACGTGTTTTCCGGAATCGTGCTCAACACCACCAAGCCGTATCAGGTGGATGACTGGATCTCCATTGACGGCACCGAAGGGCGCGTCACCGACATCGACTGGCGCGCCACACGCCTGCAAACCTCCCAGGGCAGCATGGCGGTGATCCCCAACTCCCTGGCGGCCAAGGCCAAGATCATCAACTTCTCACGCCCGGCGGACATGTTCGGCCTGGCGGTCAGCCTGCAAGTCAGCCCGCATGCGCGGCCGCAAACCGTGATCGAAGCGCTGGAGCGTGCGATGCAAGGTTGCCGGCCTTTGCTGGCCAAACCCGCGCCCAGCGTGGCGTTCAAGGCTTCGGCCAGTGGCGGCGTGGAATACGAGATCAGCGGGTTCGTGCCGGCCATGGGCCAAAAGCGTGAAGTGCGTAACCAGCTTTACGACCTGGCATTCCGTCACCTGCAAGCGGCGGGCGTGGGTGTGCTGTCGGCCACCGAAAGCAGCGCGCCACCGGCGATGTCACCTGCACGGGCGTTGCTGGAGCGGTCGTCGATTTTCTCCACGCTGCGCCAGGAAGAAAAAGACACCTTCAGCCAGAACATGACCCTGCACACCTACCGCGCCGGCGAGATGATCTTGCCGGCGGGGGAGGTCAGCGACCATTTGTTTATCGTCGAATCCGGCGTGGTTTCGGTGATGCTGATCAAGGGCGGCCACACGTTCGAAGCCGGGCGCATGGGGCCGGGCGAAGTGATTGGCGAGTCGGGGGTTTTGTCCGATCAAGCGGCGTTGGCGGACTTTACCGCCAAGACCTTCTGCACGCTGTATCGCATCGAAAATGAGTACCTCAAACCCTGCCTGGACGCGCGCCACGACATCAGCGAAGCGATGAAAGCGCTGCTGGATTTCCGCCTGCACGCCGCGCAAGTCCTGACCCAGGACGCGCCGGTGGTGCCGGTCAAGAAAGGCTTTTTGCAATGGCTGCGTAATCGCGGGTTGTGAGGGCGTAACGCCATATCGTCGGGATGTAAAGCGATCTAAATGTGGGAGCGGGCTTGCTCGCGAATACGGTGGGTCAGTCACCTTTGCATCGACTGACCCACCGTATTCGCGAGCAAGCCCGCTCCCACATTCAGACTGAGTTGTTTCAGTTGAAAAGGGCGCACCGGGTTCGGCGCGCACTGGTGCTTGCTCAATGGCTCAGATACACCGGGCTGTCGGTGGACAGCGAGGCTTTTACCGCGTGGGTCATGTCGGTGATCAGCGCTTCTTCGCGGTCTTCACTCAGCGCTTTAAGGGTAATGGCAACCACTTCCTGCGGCGTGCTTTTCGGCGCCTGCACATCCGCCACCATGTCGGTGTCGATATAGGCCGGGTGCACGCCGATCACCAAGGTGTTCTGCTCGCGCAACTCACCGCGCAGGCCATTGGTAAGGCCCCACTGCGCCGACTTGGAGGTGCTGTAGCCGCCGGAGCCTGGCGGGCTCAGCCAGCTCAGCACCGAGAGGATATTGATCAGCGCGCCGCCACCTTGTTTGGCCAGGATCGGCGCAAACGCGCGGCTCAGGCGCAGGGTGCCGAAGGTGTTCACCTCAAAGTGCTGCTGCAGGTTCTCGATACTGTCTTCGGCCAGCAACGAGCCGTACTTGAGCCAGCCCGCGTTGTTGATCAACACACTCACATCGCCACACTGCTCGGCGGCGCGCTGCACGCTGGCCGGGTCGGTAATGTCCAGGGCAATCGGCGTGCTGCCGGGGATATCCACACTGGCCGGGTCACGTGCACCGGCATACACCTTGGCCGCACCCGCTGCCAGCAGCGCGGTGACAAACGCTTTGCCCAGGCCACGATTGGCACCGGTAACCAACACCACTTTTCCACGAATATCCATGATGCACTCCAGGCGACGAATTAGGTTTAATAATGAAACCGTTTTTATCTTGAGTCTGTTGGTCCTATAATGCAACCTAATATTTCTGATTGCCCGGAGGCCCGACGATGAAACGCAAATGCCTGGAAGGCGACTGTTGCCCGGTCGCCCGCGCGCTCGACGTGGTGGGGGATTGGTGGACGCTGTTGATCATCCGCGACGCCTACGCCGGGGTGACGCGCTTCGGCGACTTCCAAAAACACCTGGGCGTGGCGAAAAACATCCTCGCCACGCGCCTCAAGGACATGGTCGAACAAGGCCTGTTGCACACCAGCGAAGTGGGTGCGCGCAGCGAATATCAACTCACCGACAAAGGCCGTGCGCTGATGCCGGTGCTGGTAACCCTGGCGCAATGGGGCGAAACCTTCACGCAGCCGGCCGATGGCAGCACCCACTTGCTGGATGCACGTTTGCTCAAGCCGCTGCGCAAGGTCGAGATCGTGTCCGAGGATGGCCGGGTGCTGGGCCTGGAAGACATCGTCACCCAGGTGCCGGCATGAAAAACGCCTAGGGGAATTTTCTTCAATACCGCCCATGTTCAGCCCTTTACCGTGAAGCCATCGTCACTCGGCTTCACCAAAAGGAACTGCAATGAGCTTGATCATCTCCATGGCCGCCTTCGCTTTGGCCACGTCCATCACCCCCGGCCCGGTCAATGTGGTGGCGCTCAGTTCGGGCGCACGCTTTGGTTTTGTCGCCAGCCAGAAACACGTGTTCGGCGCCGCCGTGGGCTTCACCTTGCTGCTGGTGCTGATCGGCCTGGGCCTGCATGAAGTGCTGGTGCGCTGGCCGATCCTTACCCAGTTGATCCAGTGGGGCGGGGTGGCCTTTTTGCTGTACATGGCCTGGAAACTCGCGGTTGACGATGGCCGACTCGACGCCGAAGGCACTGCCACCGCGCCATCGATGCTCTACGGCGCGATCATGCAATGGCTCAACCCCAAGGCCTGGCTGGCCTGCGTGGCGGGCATGGGCTTGTTCGTGGCCGATGGCGATGCGCGCCAAGTGTGGCTGTTCGCGGCGCTGTACCTGGTGATCTGCTACCTGTCGGTGGCGTGCTGGGCCTACGCCGGCACGTTTTTGCGGCGCTACCTGAGCAACCCCCAAGGCGTGCGCCTGTTCAACCGCTCAATGGCCGCGTTGCTGGTGGCCAGTGTGGGTTATTTGCTGATGGCTTGAGCAAGTCGCGGTACTGCCCCGGCGTGGCGGCAAAATGCAGTTTGAAGGTGCGCTGAAAATGCGCCTGGTCGGCAAACCCGGCGGCCAGGGCCACATCGGCGATCAGCTCGCCATTGCGCAACTGGGTGCGGGCAAACTGAATGCGCCGGTTCACCAGAAACGCATGGGGCGTGAGCCCGTAATACTGTTTGAACGCGCGGATCAGGTACGACGGCGACAGCTCGGCCGCTAGGCAAATATCCTCCAGCTTCAACGCTTCGGTGCAGTGCGCGCGGATGTACTCGGCGGCGCGCTCCAGCTTGTGGTTGACCTCACGCAGCGGCGCCAACGACGGGTTCAGGCGCTGCTGAACTTCGGTGAAATAACTCACCAGCGCACTCTCTTTTTGCAGCAGTTCGGCCTGTTCATCCAACAGAATGCCGTACAGCTCGATCAGGCCGTTATACAAAACCGTGTCACGGGTATGCGGGGTATTGAACGGCCGATAACCCTGCTCGGTACTGAAACCCAGCTGGTATTGCAGGTCCGTGAGCCACGGTGTGTCGAGGTAAATCATGTGATACGACCAATGCTGGTCGTGGATCGGGTTGCACGCGTGCACATCACCGGGGTTCATCAACACCACCGTGCCGGCGCTGATCTCGAAGGTCTGCGCGCCATAGTGGTAATAACTGCGCCCACGGGTGATGGCGCCGATGGAAAAATGCTCGTGGGCGTGCCGGGTGTAAGTGACCTTGCGCCCGTCGGCGATGGTGCGCGCCTCGATGAAGGGCAAGCGCTCGTCACGCCAGAAGCGTGGCGCGTGCGCGGGGTGAGGCGGGGTGTTCAGCGACATGGCGGTGGCTCCATCCCTTGAGGCGAGTTGCGATCATTGCACAGACCGCCGGGGCCGTCAGCTTCAAAGCTGCTTGGACAAAAACACCCGGCTGCTGCCTTCGGGCTGGCAGGGTATTTCACCAAACCGCACCCACCCCTGTTTCTCGTAAAAACCCGGTGCCTGGAAGCTGATGGTGTACAGCACCGCGTTCCGGCAACCCCGGCGCCGTGCTTCGTTTTCGAAGGCCTGCAGCAATTGGCTACCCAAACCTGAGCCGCGCAGCGAGTCGGGCAAGTGAAACAGGTCGAGGAAGGCCATGCCCAGGGTGGTTTTGCCCGTGATGCCACCCAGGATCTGCTGGGTGTCCGGGTCTTTGAGCAACACCATCAACGGCCGACGATCATTGCCGCCAGTAACGGCCTCATTGAACGCGGCAAGGCCATCGCCCAGCAGGCGCTCGGCCTCTGGGTTGGGTTGGTCGCTGATTTCAATCATGCTCATGCGTTCGCGCTCCTCAAAGCCGCTGGCGCACCATGTGCATCAGCCGTTCACCCACCTGATCAAACCCTTTGTTCTGCGCCACTACTTGCGCGCCTTCCATCAACAGTGACAGCTCCTGCGCCAATGCCTGCGGCGCTTGCGCGCCCATCTGCTCACACAGCGTAGCGACCCGCGCAAACTGGCGTTGCTTGTGCGCCTCGATCAATTGGCGTGCCGGGTGATCCGGCTCGGGGATCTCGGCCAGGCTGTTGGTAAACGGGCAGCCACGATAACCGGCGCGCTGCAGGTCATCCACGATAAACCCGGTAAAGCCCAGCAACTGCTCACGGGGCGCGTCGGGGTATTGCTGCGCCAGGCTGTCGAGCACCTCGCTGTAGCTTTCGGTCAGGCGTTGCAGCCATTCCAGCACCAGCGCGTCTTTGTTTTCGAAATGCCGGTACACCGTCATCTTGGTCGAGGCGGCCAGCGCGGCAATCGCATCCACGCTCACGCGGGTGATGCCCTGCTGCGCAAACAGGCTTTGCGCGGCCTCGACAATACGCTCCCGGGGCGGCAGTTGAGGGGCTTGTTGCACACGCATGCAGAATCTCCGCTTGACAGCGATACCCATGAGTATCGCATGATACTAATCGGTATCGTTAGATACCGAAGAGTATCCATCATACCCGTTTGGAGCCACCCATGTACCTGTCCGAATACGCTGCCCATGACGCCACCGGCCTGGCGCGCCTGATCCACGCCAAAGCCGTCAGCGCCGATGAAGTGCGCCGCGCCGCACTGCACGCCATGGCCACCCTCAACCCGCAGATTAATGCCCTGGTGGACACCTGGGACGATGAACCACCCGCAGCACCCGGCGCCTTTCATGGCGTGCCGATGTTGCTCAAGGACGTGGGCATCAGCGCCGCCGGGCGCCGCAACGAACTGGGCAGCGCCCTGGCCCTGGGCTGCACCGCCGAGGCAGACTCCGAACTGATGACACGCTTTCGCCGCGCCGGCCTGTTGCCGCTGGGCCGCACCACCACACCGGAATTCGCCACCAGCACCACCACCGAAAGCCGCCTGTGCGGCCCCACGCGCAATCCCTGGCACCTGCAACGCAGCGCTGGCGGCTCCAGCGGTGGTTCCGCCGCCGCCGTGGCGGCCGGGATGGTGCCGGTGGCCCACGCCACCGACGGCGGCGGCTCGATCCGCGTACCGGCGTCACTGTGCGGCCTGTTCGGCCTCAAACCCAGCCGCGGCCGCGTGCCCATGGGGCCGGACGTTGATGAAGTGTGGAGCGGCCTGGCCGTACACGGCGTGCTGACCCGCTCGGTGCGCGACAGCGCGGCCCTGCTGGACGCCATCCACGGCGCCGCACCAGGCGACCCGTTCCAGATCGCGCCACCGCAGCACAGCTTTGCGGCGCTGTGCCAACGTGAACCCAAAGCCCTGCGTATCGCCCTGCAAACCCGCCCGCTCAATGGCCAGGCGCTGCACCCGGCGGTGCAACAGACGCTGCTGGATACGGCGCGGCAGTTGCAAGCACTCGGCCATCACGTCGAAGAAATCCAGCCGGGTATCGGCTTGAGCTGGGACGCCTTCGTCGAACTCAACGCGCGCTTCTGGTCCACCAACACCGCCGCCTGGATCGATGCCATCGCCGCCGCCACCGGGCGCGAGGCCAGCGCCCAGTACCTGGAACCTGCGACCTTGAGCCTGTATGCATTGGGCAAATCGCTGCACGCCACCGACCTGCTCGGCGCCCTGTGGGAGCGCAACCTCGTCGCCCGCCGCATGGGCCAACTGTTCCAACGCTACGACGTGCTGCTGTCACCCACACTGCCTGGGCTGGCGCCCGAAATCGGCGACTACAACCAAGGCCAGGAACAGCTCGACGGCCGAGGCTGGATGCAACGGGTGTTTGCCCATTCGCCCTTTACCGCACTGGCCAACGTGACCGGCAGCCCGGCGATGTCCGTGCCCTTGGGCATGCACGATGGGATGCCGATCGGCATGCAGTTTATGGGCGCGTTTGGTTGTGAAGGGTTGTTGCTGGGGTTGGCGGCGCAATTGGAGCAGGCGTCGCCCTGGACGGCTCGACGGCCGAAGGTGTGGGCCGGGCACGAAAAACCAGCCATAGCCGGATAAGACCTCCCGCTCTGCTGAGCCTTGACTCTGCCCCAAGGGGCAGACGCCAAGCTGTTTTCGCGCCACACCCCTCAGGTTTCCAAGCGAAAAAGGACGTTAATGCATGCTGTGTCTGGTAACCGGTGCCAATGGGCATCTTGGCAATACCCTGGTCAGAACGCTGCTCGAACAAGGCCATCGCGTGCGTGCAGGCGTGCGCGATATTCACAACCGCGCGCCGTTTGCGGGGCTGGACTGCGAGTTGGTGTATGCCGAATTGCTCGATGAGCCAGCCATGCTCAACGCGCTGGACGGTGTGGAGGTGTTGTTTCAAGTCGCCGCCGTGTTCAAACACTGGGCCAAAAACCCGGAGCAGGAAATCGTCCAACCCAATGTACAAGGCACGCGCACCGTACTGCAGGCCGCCAGCCGTGCCGGGGTCAAGCGCGTGGTGTATGTGAGCTCAGTGGCCGCCGTCGGCCACGACGGCAGCGCGCTGCATGAGTCCACGTGGAGCGCGGAGCTGGCAAACCCTTACTACCGCTCAAAACTGCTGTCCGAACGCATGGCTTGGCAAACCGCCAACGCGCTGGGACTTTGGATGGTCTCGGTATTGCCCTCGGCAATGGTCGGCCCGAACGCCGCACGCCTGACCGACACCATGGGATTCGTGCAATCAGTCAAAGACCGCAAGCTGGCACTGGACCCCGGTTTTCATTTCAACTTCGTGGACGTGCGCGACGTGGCCACAGGGCTGCTGCTCGCCGCGCAAAAAGGTCGCCCAGGCCAGCGCTACATCCTGGCCAACGCGCATCCATCCTCCCTGGCCGACCTGCACGCTATTCTGGGTTACCGCCAACCCCCACGCGCGCCCCGATGGCTATTGATGGGCGTTGCCTGGATGCAAGAGCGCTGGGCGCAACTCAGCGGCAAACCGGCCCAGTTGCTGGTCAGCCAAGTGCGCCTGTTCCACAACGTGCGTCAGCACTACAGCATCGCCAAGGCCAAGGCAGAACTGGGCTTCAGCCCGAGGCCACCGCAACAGGCGTTGCGTGAAGCGTTTGCCTATCTGGACAGGCGCCAGGTTCAGCCGTATGAACCTGTTCACCGAACATCTCGTTCATCTGCGCCTTAAGCCCCGCCAAGTGCGCGTCCAAGGCCTGCAACGCGCAGATGCTGGCCTGCACCTCCAACCGCTTGGCATCCACGGCCTCGTTGGCCAACCCCAGCGGAAAGGCCTTCAACGCCTGCTTGGCCGCCAGCAACGGCGCCATTTGCGCCAGCTTGAAACCCGCCACCTGCGCCTTGCGGATCAAGTGCACCATCTGCACATGGTGCGCGTTATACACACGATAGCGCCCGCTGCGCTGGGGCGGGTTGATCAGGCCCATCTGCTCATACAGCCGGATGGCTTTTGGCGTACAGCCCGTCAGGTGAGCGAGGCGACCGATAAACATGCAGGTGATCCTTTTCCTGGGAATGGCGTCATTGCCGAGGCAGTTGCAGCATCAGGCTGGCAACGTCATCACCATCTCATGCCACGCCATCCCGCCATGCTCCGACGGCGACGGCTGCACATAGCCGTAACCCATGCGCGTGTACAACGGCACATGCTGCTCCTTGCACATCAAATGAATTGTCTGCTTGCCCATGGCTCGCATGCGCTGCACAAACTCAGTCATCAACAGCCGGGAATACCCCTTGCCTTGCTGCGCCGGGTCAACCACCACCGACATGATCACCACATTCGGCGCCTCGGCCGCATGCCCCACCAACTCCTTGAACGCCTCATCCGACATCACCACCTGATGGGCGCAGCCACAATTGATAAACCCCACCACCGCGCCATCCGCCTCCAAAATCAAAAAGCCCTCGGGGTACTGCGCAATACGCGTGGCGATCTTCTCCAGCGTCGCGGCTTCGTCGCCTTCGTAGGCACTGGTTTCGATTTCAAAACAACGCGCGGCGTCGGCGGGCAGGGCGTTGCGGAAGGTGAGGGCGGGCATGGGCGTTTCCTGGGGCATTGAGCGAAAGGCCACATCATAGCGGTGTGCCCACCCCCTCGCCATCTCACGCTAACCCGCTGACAAACACACCTCAAACGGTGGGAGCGCTCGAGCCCCAGCGAGGCAGCGAAGGCGGCGGCGCAGTCGGCATTGATTGGCGGGTAGTCATTTGATCGTAACGACGACCTTGCCTTTGGCTCGTCCCTGTTCGACGTATTCAAGAGCCTCTGCCGTTGATTCAAAGGAAAACGTTCGATCAATCACCGGATTGATGATGCCCGCCTCAACCAGTGCGCTGATTTGTTGCAATTGGGCCCCGTTGGCGCGCATGAACACGAACGTGTACTTGATGTCCTGCTTGCGTGCCCTGCGCCGAATGCCGAGGCTCAGCAGACGCATAACCTGCTGCAATGGCCAGGATAACCCTTGCTCCTGTGCGAACAGCGCAGTGGGCGGCCCTGAGATGGAAATCAGTTGGCCGCCGGGTTTGAGGACCTTCAGTGACTTGTCCAACACATCGGTGCCGAGGCTGTTCAACACCACGTCGTAGCCGTGTAAGACATTTTCGAAGTTCTGCTTTTTGTAGTCGATGACCACGTCAGCCCCCAGCGCCTTGACCCATTCGACATTCGCGGTGCTGGTGGTTGTGGCGACAAAGGCACCCAGGTGTTTGGCAAGCTGGATGGCAATGGTGCCGACGCCGCCGGAGCCTGCGTGAATCAACACCTTTTGGCCTTTTTGTAGCCGGGCGGTGTCGACCAGCACTTGCCAGGCAGTCAGTGCCACCAAGGGCAGGGAAGCGGCTTGCGCCATGCTGGTATTGGCTGGTTTCAGGGCGATCGCGTTCTCGTCCACGGCAATCCTTTCGGCGAACGTGCCGATCCGTGTTTGCGGCGGGCGAGCGTACACTTCGTCACCTGGTTTGAAGCGTGTCACATGCGAGCCGACCGTCACCACTACCCCCGCCAGGTCGTTGCCCAGAATCAGCGGAAACGAGTAGGCCAGGATCAGCTTGAACTCGCCTGTGCTGATCTTCGAGTCCAGCACGTTGACACTGCTGGCATGGACCTCGATCAAGACGTCGTGGGCACCCACTTCAGGGGCTGACGCTTCGCCGAGGCGTCCGGGTTGCTTGCCGTAGCGATCAATAAGGAATGCTTTCATCGAGGTGCGGCTCTTGTCGGTTGCAGGGAGGGTAGCCGGTGCGTGGTCAGGCATCGAGGAACGCCTGCGCCTTGGCCACAAAATCAACGTGGTGCTGGAAAATCCCGCCGTGACCGGCGTCCTGATAAATCACCAGCTCTGCGTTGGGGATACGCTTGGCCAGTTCAAACGAATTGATGCTGGGCACCATGATATCGGTGTCGCCGTTGACGACCAGCACGGGTGCCTGCAAGCGTTCGAGGTCTTGCGGCGGCTGCTTGCCCCACGCAGTGATCGCTTTCAACTGGCGCAGGAAAGCACGGGGCGTCGGGCCTTGGTCACGATTGTTCTTGCGGGCTTGCAGGCGCTGCAAATACTGCGCGGCAGATCGACGGCCGTTGGCCGTAGAAGTGAAGAACAGGTAGAACTTCGGATCGCGCAGGGTCAGCAGGCCTTTGAGAATCAATGGCCACGACACCGCGCCAACTTTGCCGATACCGCTGCCGCCGGCCGGCCCGGTGCCGGTCAGAATCAACCGCCGAACCCGATCAGGCGCCTTCAGAGCGATGTCCTGAGCGACGAAGCCGCCGAGGGAGAATCCAAGCACATCAACGGTTTCCAGCCCCAGCGCACGGATCAACTGAATGGCATCGTCGGCCATCTCGCCAACGGTCAGTGGCGCGGTTCCACCCGAGCCGCCGATGCCACGATAGTCAGTGGTAATGACGCGTCGGGTTTGCGCCAGGCCATCGATGATTGCGGGATCGAAGTTATCGAGCACCGCGCCCCAATGGTTGAACATTACAAGGGGCACACCGGTAGTGGGGCCGATATCGCGGTAGGCGAATGGAATACCGTTGACCGTGATCGATTGGTTCGCAGCGTTGATGAACGACGTTGGCGAACCCGAAGGGGGATTTGTCTGGGCTGAATTCATTACCACTCCCGATTTCTGGACGGATTCGATGCAGCGCCTTGCGCTTGCATCGAATCCGCCCCAAATGCTCACTGCCTGAAGATCACTCTGGAGTCTGGTAACGCTGAGCAACCGCGGACTGACGGATTTGCCCGATCAGGCCCAGTCGTGCGCCCTGCAGGGCATCCCAACGCTCCGCTTCGTGCAGCGGCGGAATGGTCACGGGTTCGCGACGATCGAAGCCGACGAGAGCGGCATCCACCAGATCGCCCACTTCCATGATTTCACTCAGGGTGTTGATGTCGACGCCGGAGCGATCCCATATTTCCGTACGCGTGGCGGCCGGCAGCACGGCCTGCACGTAGACGCCTTGAGGTGACAGTTCCAGGCTCAAACCCTGGGACAGGAAAAGCACAAAGGCCTTGGTTGCACCGTAGACCGTCATGCCGAATTCCGGTGCGAGGCCTACAACCGAACCGATGTTGATGATCGAACCTTCACCGGCCTTGGCCAGGCGTGGAGCGATGGCGCTGGCGAGCCGAACCAGCGCCGTGGTGTTGAGGGCTACCAGTTGCGCCACTTTATCGGTGCTTTGCTCGACGAAATGACCGGACAGTGCAGCGCCGGCGTTATTGACGAGGATCCCGATGTGGGCGTCGTCGCGCAGACGGTTTTCAACCTTGCTCAGGTCGCCGGGTTGAGTCAGGTCCGCCGGGATCACCTCGACGGTGACGTTGTGTTCGCTGCGCAAGCGCGCGGCCAGTGCATCCAGGCGCGCCTGATCGCGGGCAACTAACACCAGATCGTGGCCGCGTTGTGCAAAGCGGTCGGCGTAGACGGCGCCAATCCCGGTGGAGGCGCCAGTGATCAAAACGGTGGGGCGAGTGCTCATGGGGTATCTCTCTTTCAGGATATGGGAAACAGAACGAGCTCAGCGTGCGCTGACGCTCGATTCAGCCAGTGTCGGGTAATCGATGTAGCCTGCCGCGCCGCCGCCATAGAGGGTGGCGGGATTGAACGCGGACAACGGCGCGCCACGTTTCAGGCGTTCCACCAGGTCCGGGTTGCCAATGAAGGGGCGACCGAAGGCGATCAGGTCTGCCTGGTCTTCAGCGAGCCGCGAGGTGGCCAGATCGAGGTCATAGCCGTTGTTGGCGATGTAGGTGTTTTTGAAGCGCTGGCGCAGGGCGGCGAAATCGAAGGGCGCCACGTCACGCGGGCCGCCGGTCGCGCCTTCGACCACGTGCAGGTAAACCACGCCGAGGGCGTCGAGTTGTTCTACGACGTAGTCGAATTGCGCCTGCGGATCGCTGCTGGATACGCCATTGGCCGGTGACACGGGTGACAGGCGTACACCGGTGCGGTCGGCACCGATCTCACTAACCACAGCCTCCGTCACTTCGAGCAACAGACGAGCACGATTTTCAATCGAGCCGCCGTAAGCATCGGTGCGCAGATTGGCGTTGTCCTTGAGGAATTGATCGAGCAGGTAGCCGTTGGCACCGTGAATTTCCACGCCATCGAAGCCAGCGGCGATCGCATTGGCCGCCGCCTGACGGAAGTCGTTGACGACTCCCGGCAGTTCGCTGATGTCCAGTGCGCGAGGCTCGGAGACGTCTTCGAAGCGGTTGTTGACGAACACTTTGGTGGCGGCGCGCAGCGCAGAAGGGGCCACGGGGGCAGCGCCGTTTTCCTGCAGGTCGACGTGCGAGACGCGGCCGACATGCCACAGTTGCAGAAAGATTTTTCCTCCCTTGGCATGCACGGCATCAGTCACGGCGCGCCAGCCGTCGATTTGTGCCGGTGTGTAGATTCCCGGGGTGTCTTGATAACCCTGCCCCTGCCGGGAAATCTGCGTGGCTTCGCTGATCAGCAGGCCGGCGCTGGCGCGCTGGCTGTAATAGGTCGCCGCGAATTCGCTAGGGACCAAGCCTTGACCGGCGCGGTTGCGTGTCAGCGGCGCGAGAACGACGCGGTTTGATAGCGTGAGGCTGCCGAGTAGGTAAGGCGTGAACAGAGTCTGCTTGGTCATCTGATGAATCTTCCGTGCCCGTTGATGAAGATCAGTGGTGCTTGCAATTAGGATGATGATCGAAATCTAAACTGTCAACAATTTTGATTATGGGTGACATCTATGTATCATCCGACTGAGGATTTCCCGGGAAACACGAGGTATTGCAAATGAGAGTAACCAAGGCCCAGGCGCAGGCAAATCGAGAGCACATCGTTGAAACCGCCTCAGAGCTGTTCCGTGAGCGGGGCTTTGACGGCGTCGGCGTTGCTGATCTCATGGCGGCCGCTGGTTTCACTCATGGTGGTTTCTACAAACATTTTGGGTCGAAGGCAGACCTGATGGCCGAAGCCTCGGCGTGCAGTCTGGCCAAATCGCTGACAGCCGCCCAAGCTCTGGATGTTCCGGGCTTCATCAATATCTACGTGAATAGAGAACATCGCGACGCACGCCGCAGTGGTTGCACGATGGCCGCGCTGTGTGGCGACGCGGCGCGTCAGGCGGACGATGTGAAAGCGACGTTCGCTGAAGGCATAGAGCACACCTTGCAGACGCTGGAAGAGAAATACCCGACAGCAACGGATCCCGAGTCGGGTGAGGGCAGAAAGAAAATAATCGACCTGCTTTCACGTGCCGTCGGCGCGATTATCTTGTCGCGCGCCTGCCCGGATGACTCCGCACTTGCTGATGAAATACTTGAAGTGTGCCGGGCAGAAATGGTTGCTTCATTGCCGGTCGATGCGGTGGAGCCGGTGTAGTGACGGCGCTCATTCAAAGAGTAGCTTCAGTAGAAGTGCGATGATTCTGCTCGGAGCAGAAAGTTAATTTGAGTCCAAGACGATGGGCCCCGAATGACGGGCTTTTGGCCGATTGCTGACTGTAACCAAGGGCAGCAAGCGGCTATCAGCGACATTATCGTTTTTGCCTTACGCTCACTGCACGTTGCCTACCTCGTCGGCGCTGAGTCCATTTTTAGCTTGCTGAAACGTTTCATCAAGTTTATAAAAATGGCACAACTCCAAGAAAGGCTGTCACCATGACCCCGCTCAAACTCTTCGTTGCCCTCAGCGCACTGTCCGCTGCCTCCCACGCCATGGCCTGGGATTACGTTCTGCTCGACACCGACAAAGCCGCCCAGAGCTGGCAGATCAACAGCCAGCAACTTGGAGTAAAAACCGACAAGCCCTTCAGCGTTAGCCTGCGTACCTTGCACGGCGGTCGCCAGGAGGGCGTCAGCATCGTCGATATCGATAACGGCACCATGAAACTCTCGGTAGTGCCGACTCGCGGCATGAACGTCTTGCAGGCCTCGGTCGGCAGTGTGCGCATGGGCTGGGATTCTCCGGTCAAGGAAGTGGTCAATCCGTCATTCATCGAACTCAATGGCCGTGGTGGTCTGGGTTGGTTGGAAGGTTTCAATGAACTGGTCGCCCGCTGCTGATACGAATGGGTCGGCCACCCCAGCGTCGACAACGGCGAACTGCTGACCCTGCACGGTCGGGCCGCCAACATTCCTGCGAACAAAGTCACCCTGCATATCGATGAAAAACCACCGTACGCCATCACCCTGCGCGGTGAATTGAAAGAGCAGGCGTTCAAGAAGGTCGACTTCTCGGTCGCGACCGAACTGGTCACCGAACCCGGCAGCGTCGTGTTCGCCCTCAATGACACCCTTACCAACAATGGCGACTATCCGAAGGAATACCAGGCGCTGTATCACAGCAACTTCAGCACCCCGTTCCTGGAGCAAGGCGCTCGTTTCGCCGCGCCGGTGAAACAGGTGTCGCCGTTCAACGACAAGGCCAAGGGCGATCTGCCCGACTGGCAAACCTACCGCGCACCGACCAAGGACTACGACGAAACGGTGTACAACGTGGTGCCGTATGCCGATGCCAAGGGCGATACGTTGACCGTGTTGCATAACAAGGCCGGCAGCCTGGGCGTTTCGGTCGGCTTCAATACCCAGACACTGCCGGTGTTTTCCCTGTGGAAAAACACCGATACCCAAGGCCAGGGCTATGTCACGGGGCTGGAGCCAGGGACAAGTTTTTCCTACAACCGCCGTTACCAGCGGCCACTGAACCTGGTTCCGACAATTGGGCCCAAGGAACACAAGCAGTTCCGCATCAGCTACAGCTTGTTAGCGGATAAGGCCGCGGTGGATAAGGCCTTGAAGCAGGTGAGCGAGATTCAGGATGGGCGGGAGACTGA
>NZ_CVTT01000077.1:0-247 GCF_900006605.1 Pseudomonas sp. 58 R 3
CCGCGACCTTGACTAACAAGGCGCAGACCGACGTTACCGTGACGCTTTCGAACGGTCAGACGATCACCATCAAAGCCGGCGACTCCGCAGGCTCCACGGTTTTCCACACTCCAGCTAACGACGTCTACAACAACGGTTCCACCGTCAGCACCACCATCGCCAAAACTGCGGGCGGCAACTTCGAGAACCTGGTTACCGATCCAAAAGCGGCCGTCACTTCGATTACCGACTCGATCGACAACACCAC
>NZ_CVTT01000077.1:297-556 GCF_900006605.1 Pseudomonas sp. 58 R 3
AGAACCTGGTTACCGATCCAAAAGCGGCCGTCACTTCGATTACCGACTCGATCGACAACACCACGGTTTCTCTGAGTGCTGATAAAGCCTCGGTAGTTGAAGGCGGTGACATCACTTACACCGCAACCTTGACCAACAAAGCGCAAACTGACGTTACCGTTACGCTGAGCAACGGCCAGACCATCACGATCAAGGCCGGTGAAACTGTCGGCTCGACGGTTTTCCATACCCCGGCTAACGACGTCTACAACAACGGTTC
>NZ_CVTT01000076.1:0-273 GCF_900006605.1 Pseudomonas sp. 58 R 3
CACCGGCCTTGATCGTGATGGTCTGGCCATTGCTCAACGTTACGGTGACGTCGGTTTGCGCCTTGTTAGTCAAGGTCGCGGTGTAAGTGATGTCACCGCCTTCAACCACGGAGGCTTTATCAGCAGTCAGAGAAACCGTGGTGTTGTCGATCGAGTCGGTGATGGCTGTTTCAGCTGCTTTCGGATCGGTGACCAGGTTCTCGAAGTTACCGCCTTCGGTCTTCGCGATGGTGGTGCTGACAGTCGAACCGTTGTTATAGACGTCGTTGGCTG
>NZ_CVTT01000076.1:323-593 GCF_900006605.1 Pseudomonas sp. 58 R 3
ACACAGTCGAGCCTGTGGTCTCACCGGCTTTAATAGTGATCGTCTGACCGTTCGAAAGCGTCACGGTAACGTCGGTTTGCGCCTTGTTGGTCAAAGTCGCGGTGTAGGTGATGTCGCCGCCCTCAACTACCGATGCTTTATCAGCAGTCAGCGAAACCGTGGTGTTGTCGATCGAATCAGTGATGGCTGTTTCAGCTGCCTTCGGATCGGTAACCAGATTCTCAAAGTTACCGCCTTCGGTTTTAGCGATCGTAGTGCTGACGGTTGAGC
>NZ_CVTT01000076.1:643-1045 GCF_900006605.1 Pseudomonas sp. 58 R 3
TGTTATAGACGTCGTTGGCTGGGGTGTTGAACACAGTCGAGCCTGTGGTCTCACCGGCTTTAATAGTGATCGTCTGACCGTTCGAAAGCGTAACGGTAACGTCGGTTTGCGCTTTGTTGGTCAAGGTAGCGGTGTAAGTGATGTCGCCGCCTTCAACTACCGAGGCTTTATCAGCACTCAGAGAAACCGTGGTGTTGTCGATCGAGTCGGTAATCGAAGTGACGGCCGCTTTCGGGTCAGTGACCAGGTTCTCAAAGTTACCGCCTTCGGTCTTTGCGATGGTGGTGCTGACAGTCGAACCGTTGTTATAGACGTCGTTGGCTGGAGTGTTGAACACAGTCGAGCCTGTGGTCTCACCGGCTTTAATAGTGATCGTCTGACCGTTCGAAAGCGTCACGGTAA
>NZ_CVTT01000076.1:1095-1854 GCF_900006605.1 Pseudomonas sp. 58 R 3
CGCCTTCAACCACGGAGGCTTTATCAGCACTCAGAGAAACCGTGGTGTTGTCGATCGAGTCAGTGATGGCTGTTTCAGCTGCCTTCGGATCGGTGACCAGATTCTCAAAGTTGCCGCCTTCGGTCTTCGCGATGGTGGTGCTGACAGTCGAACCGTTGTTATAGACGTCGTTGGCTGGAGTGTTAAACACGGTCGAGCCTGTGGTCTCACCGGCTTTAATAGTGATCGTCTGACCGTTCGAAAGCGTCACGGTAACGTCGGTTTGCGCTTTGTTGGTCAAGGTAGCGGTGTAAGTGATGTCGCCGCCTTCAACTACCGAGGCTTTATCAGCAGTCAGCGAAACCGTGGTGTTGTCGATCGAGTCAGTGATGGCTGTTTCAGCTGCCTTCGGATCGGTAACCAGATTCTCAAAGTTGCCGCCTTCGGTCTTCGCGATGGTGGTGCTGACAGTCGAACCGTTGTTGTAGACGTCGTTAGCTGGGGTGTGGAAAACCGTCGAGCCTGCGGAGTCGCCGGCTTTGATGGTGATCGTCTGTCCATTGCTCAGCGTGACGGTAACGTCAGTTTGCGCTTTGTTGGTCAAGGTTGCGGTGTAAGTGATGTCACCGCCTTCAACTACAGAGGCTTTATCTGCACTCAGCGAAACCGTGGTGTTGTCGATCGAATCAGTGATGGCTGTTTCAGCTGCCTTCGGATCGGTAACCAGATTCTCAAAGTTGCCGCCTTCGGTCTTCGCGATGGTGGTGCTGACAGTCGAAC
>NZ_CVTT01000076.1:1904-2558 GCF_900006605.1 Pseudomonas sp. 58 R 3
CAACCACGGAGGCTTTATCAGCACTCAGAGAAACCGTGGTGTTGTCGATCGAGTCGGTAATCGAAGTGACGGCCGCTTTCGGATCAGTGACCAGGTTCTCGAAGTTACCGCCTTCGGTCTTCGCGATGGTAGTGCTGACAGTCGAACCGTTGTTGTAGACGTCGTTGGCTGGGGTGTTGAACACGGTCGAGCCGACGGTTTCACCGGCCTTGATGGTAATGGTTTGGCCGTTGCTCAACGTCACGGTAACGTCGGTTTGCGCCTTGTTGGTCAAAGTCGCGGTGTAGGTGATGTCACCGCCTTCAACCACGGAGGCTTTATCAGCACTCAGAGAAACCGTGGTGTTGTCGATCGAATCAGTGATGGCTGTTTCAGCTGCCTTCGGATCGGTGACCAGGTTCTCGAAGTTACCGCCTTCGGTCTTCGCGATGGTGGTGCTGACAGTCGAACCGTTGTTATAGACGTCGTTGGCTGGAGTGTTAAACACGGTCGAGCCGACGGTTTCACCGGCCTTGATCGTGATGGTCTGGCCATTGCTCAGCGTCACGGTAACGTCGGTTTGCGCCTTGTTAGTCAAGGTCGCGGTGTAAGTGATGTCACCGCCTTCAACCACGGAGGCTTTATCAGCACTCAGAGAAACCGTGGTGTTGTCGA
>NZ_CVTT01000076.1:2608-30875 GCF_900006605.1 Pseudomonas sp. 58 R 3
TTAGCCGGTGTATCGACCACAACAGTACCAACCGACTCCCCAGCCTTGATGGTAATCACCGAGCCATTGCTCAAGGTGACAGTCACCGGGGTTTGCGCCGGGTTGGTCAGGGTAGCGGTGTAAGTAATCTGACCGCCTTCGGTGACAGTGTTGCCTGCTGTCAGGGTAACGGTGGTGGTGTCGATCGAATCGGTGATCGTAGTAACCGCAGGCGTGGTGCTCGGTACCAGATTCTCAAAGTTGCCACCGGTTGCACCGCTAATAGTAGTGCTGACGGTCGAACCGTTGTTGTAGACGTCGTTAGCCGGCGTATCGACCACAACAGTACCAACCGACTCCCCAGCCTTGATGGTAATCACCGAGCCATTGCTCAAGGTGACGGTCACCGGCGTCTGCGCCGGATTGGTCAGGGTAGCGGTGTAAGTAATCTGACCGCCTTCGGTGACGGTGTTGCCCGCCGTCAATGTGACGGTGGTGGTGTCGATCGAATCGGTGATCGTAGTAACCGCAGGCGTGGTGCTCGGTACCAGATTCTCAAAATTGCCACCGGTCGCACCGGTAATAGTAGTGCTGACGGTCGAACCGTTGTTGTAAACGTCGTTAGCCGGAGTATCCACGACGACGGTGCCGACCGACTCCCCAGCCTTGATCGTAATCACCGAGCCATTGCTCAAGGTGACAGTCACCGGCGTCTGCGCCGGGTTGGTCAAGGTGGCGGTGTAAGTGATCTGCCCGCCTTCGGTCACGGTGTTACCCGCCGTCAACGTGACGGTGGTGGTGTCGATCGAATCCGTAATCGTAGTAACCGCAGGCGTGGTGCTCGGTACCAGATTCTCAAAGTTGCCACCGGTCACACCGGTAATAGTGGTGCTGACAGTCGAACCGTTGTTGTAAACGTCGTTAGCCGGGGTATCCACGACGACCGTGCCAACCGACTCCCCAGCCTTGATGATAATCACCGAGCCATTGCTCAAGGTGACAGTCACCGGCGTCTGCGCCGGGTTGGTCAAGGTAGCGGTATAGGTAATCTGCCCGCCTTCAGTCACGGTGTTGCCCGCCGTCAATGTGACGGTGGTGGTGTCGATCGAATCCGTAATCGTAGTAACCGCAGGCGTCGTGCTCGGCACCAGGTTTTCAAAGTTGCCGCCGGTCGCACCGGTAATGGTGGTCGTGACAGTCGAACCGTTGTTGTAAACGTCGTTAGCCGGGGTATCCACGACGACCGTGCCAACCGACTCCCCAGCCTTGATGGTAATCACCGAGCCATTGCTCAAGGTGACAGTCACCGGGGTTTGCGCCGGATTGGTCAGGGTAGCGGTGTAAGTGATCTGCCCGCCTTCAGTCACGGTGTTGCCCGCCGTCAACGTGACGGTGGTGGTGTCGATGGTGTCGGTAATCTGTGTAACGGCCGGGTTCGGGTCAATCGTCAGCACCAGGTTGTTGCCGCCGGTGGTGCCGGTGACGTTCACGTTGATCTGGCTTGGGTCGATGTACGGGCTGTCATTCGGTGCCAGCGGCACGTTGACGGTGCCGGTCAGTTGGCCGGCGGTGATGGTGATCACTGCGCCGTTGGACAGGGTGATGCTCAAGTCATTGACAGGCGGCTGCGTGACGGTGGCGGTGTAGGTCAGCACACCACCGGCTTCAGTGATGGTCGGCGTTGCGCTCAGCGTCAGGGTCGACGTCTGCAAGGCCAGGTTGCCATTGCCGCCTGCGCCTTGGGCGCCCGTGAGTTGGGTTGTTGTCGCGGCGCCCTGGCCCAGTGGGCCGGTCGGGAAGCCGATCGTCGGGTCGACGCGGCCCGCAGTCGCGTCCAGTACAACAAAGCTGTGGCCCCCGCCCGCAGCACCATTACCGGCAGCCGTCGCGCCGGCGGCGGTAGCATCCAGGTCGGTGGTCGGGTCGGCGCCCGCGACGATGGCTTGCTGCAGTTCGGCAACCGACGGCGCGGCGTTTTCGGCGGCAGCGGCCAGGTCGAGGCTGGAGTCCGGCAGGTCGGCGCTCCACTGGGTTTCACGGCCCAGGTCCAGGGTGCGGCCGTCGGCCAGCTCAAGGCTCACGGCGCCGGACATGCCGGTGTCGACCTGGTCGCCTGCGAACAGGCGGTCACCTTCTACAAGGACACGGCGCGTCCCTTCCGGAGAAATAACGAAAACTTGACCAACAATGCTTTTGACGATGGCAACAACACTGCTCATTAAAGATTTCTCCGGCGATCCGTTTCTGATGAATTCCATGTGGCCGCTCGCGGGGGTGAGCGCCAGACAGGAGGGGGCGTAGTCTATGTAGTTAATGACGTCAAATTATTGGCTAGATTTATTCGTTATCTAGTTTATGCCAAACTATTGACCTTCTTGTCGCCATCCTAAACAATTGGCCCCGTAATGTCACATTGATATTTATGCGGCGAACCGTCCTACATGTGTGAAGCAGTTCCGCTTTTTGAACTTTCCGACGTACGGTCATTACGGTAGCCATTATCCGACGCAGCGAGGCCAATCGCTGTGATTTGAGACAAGAAGTCCTGGGGAATTTTTTAATGCGTCTGCACCTGTTCAAGGCAATACCGTTCGTACTCGCCGCCGGTTTCGTACACGCCCAAACATTGCCCCAGGCCATGCAGCAGGCGCTGGATGTGCACCCGGAAATTCAAGCCGGCGTGAACAGCCGAATCGCCGCCGATTACCAATTGCGCGCCGCTCAAGGTGGTTACTTGCCACGCGTTGACCTGAACGCCGGTTACGGTCGTGAAGGCACCGACAACTCCACCACCCGCGCCGCCAGCGGCCCGAACGGCAACCAGTGGGACACCCATAACCGCGGCGAATCGAGCCTGCGTCTGCAACAGATGATTTTTGACGGTTTCGCCACCTCCAGCGAAGTCGGGCGCCAACAAGCCAACGTCAATTCCCGCGCTTACTCCTTGCTGGGTACTTCCGAACGCACCGGTTTGACTGTCGCCCAGGTGTACCTGGATGTGCTGACACGCCGTGAGTTCGTGCGCCTGGCTGAAGAAAACCTGCGCAACCACGAACGCATTTACGACCAGATCAAGCTGCGCACCCAACGCGGCGTCGGTAACGGTGCCGACCAGGACCAAGCCGAAGCGCGTCTGGCCCAGGCCCGCAACAACCTGATCACCGAGCAGACCAACCTGGCCGACTCACAGGTCAACTACCTCAGCGCCGTCGGCCAGATGCCCGACCAGCTTGAGCGCCCAGCGCCTTTTATGGCCATGCTGCCGGCGGACCTGAATGAAGCCCGTCGCCAGATGCTCGACAACAGCCCGATCCTGCGTTCGGCCGAGTCGGATATCTCCGCCGCCGAAAGTCAGTACGAAGCTGCCAAGTCCACCTTTTACCCGCGCTTTGATGCGGAGCTGGGCACTAATGCCGACAACAACGTCGGCGGCGATGCCGGCCACAGCAACGGCTGGGAAGCCATGGTGCGCATGCGCTTCAACCTGTTTGCCGGTGGCAGCAACAAGGCCGACCTGCAGTCCAAGTCGTACCAGGCCAGCCAGGCTCTGGATATCCGCAACAACGCCTTGCGCCAACTCAATGAAGAACTGGGCCTGGCCTGGAACGCCTTGAACAACGCCAATGCGCAGTTGCCGGTTGCCCAGCAATACGTCGACCACAGCACCCGCGTGCGCACGTCTTACCAGCAGCAGTTCAGCCTGGGCCAACGAACCCTGCTCGACTTGCTCGACAGTGAGAACGAATTGTTCACCGCTTCCCGTCGTCTGGAAGAGATCAAGAACATTCAGTTATTTACTCAATATCGAATCAAGGCGACCATGGGCGAATTGCTCAAAAGCCAGGGCGTAGTCGCACCGATGGCGTCCGTCGTACAGAACGACGTGAAACCTAAAGTCCAACTGCCTGGGATGAATTGAGCCACCCCAATAGCCCCATCTGTTAGTCGAGAGTGCACCGCGTGGAATCCGAAGTCAGTCGAGTTCATCTCAGTCATGATCCACGCACGCTGCACGACGACCCGTTACTGGACGGGCTGTTGGCGCTCTGTGCCCTGCATCAAAAGCCCGCCAGCGCGGCCATGCTCACCACCGGTTTGCCGCTGCCGTCGCAGCGCCTGAGTGCCGAGTTGCTGCCACGTGCAGCCGCGCGTGCCGGGCTGCAAGGCCGGGTGTTGCAGCGCAAGCTGGAACAGATCCCGACGATTGCACTGCCGGCGTTGCTGTTGCTCAAGGACGGTCGCAGTACCGTGCTGGTGGGTTGGCAAGGCGAAGACGAAGCACGCATCCTGCTCAGCGAAAGCGACGGCGGTGAAGTGCTGATCAAACGTGAGCTGCTGGCCGACGACTACATCGGCAAGGTCTTCTTCGCCCAGCCTCAGCATAAATTCGACGTCAACCACGGCACCCTGATTCCTCGGGCGCGCTCGTGGTTTCGCGACACGCTCAAACGTTCGCGCTGGCTCTACACCGACGCAATCGCCGCGAGCTTCCTGATCAACATCATCGCCATGGCCGCGCCGCTGTTTGTGATGAACGTGTACGACCGTGTCGTGCCAAACCAGGCCACCGCCACCCTCTGGGTGCTGGCCGTGGGTATCTGCGGCGCCTACCTGTTCGACCTGGTGCTCAAAAGCCTGCGCAGTTTGTGCCTGGACCTGGCCGGCAAGAAAACCGACCTGATCATCTCGGCCACGCTGTTCGAGCGCATTGTGGGCATGTCCATGAAGTACCGCCCGGCACGGGTTGGCAGCTTCGCGCAGAACATCCATGAGTTTCAGAGCCTGCGTGATTTCCTCGCATCCTTGACCCTCACCAGTCTGATCGACCTGCCGTTCACGTTGCTGATTTTCCTGGTGATCGCCATCCTGGGCGGGCACCTGGTGTGGATCCCGGTACTGGCGTTCCCGCTGGCCTTGGGCATCGGCTACGCCCTGCAAAAACCGCTGGTGGCGACCATGGAACGAACCATGGCCCTGGCTGCCGAGCGTCAGTCCAGCCTGATCGAAACCCTCGCCGGGCTCGATGCGGTCAAGGTCAACAACGCCGAGAGCGAGCGCCAGTACGGCTGGGAGCAGACCATCGGCACCCTCAGCCGCCTTGAGCTGCGCGTGAAGTTGCTGTCGGGCCTGTCGATGAACATGACCTTGCTCATCCAGCAACTGGCCGGCGTGATCATGATCGTCTTCGGCGTGTACCAGATCATCGACGGCAACCTCAGCATGGGCGGCCTGATTGCCTGCTACATGCTCAGTGGCCGCGCTTTGAGCCCGCTGGCCTCGCTGTCGGGCCTGCTGACCCGTTACCAGCAAGCCAAGGTCACCATGACCTCGGTGGACCAGATGATGGAGCTGCCCCAGGAGCGCAATTTCGAAGAGCGGCCCATGAGCCGCCGCACCCTGCAAGGCGCCATCGAGTGCCGTGGCCTGAACTTCACGTACCCGAACCAGCAGAACGCCGCGCTGAAAAACATCAACCTGGTGATCAAGCCGGGCGAGAAAATCGGCATCATCGGCCGCAGTGGCTCGGGCAAAAGCTCCCTGGCCAAGCTGATTGTCGGCCTGTACCAGCCCGACTCCGGCGCCTTGCTGGTGGACGGTGTGGACGTGCGCCAGATCGACGTGAGCGAGTTGCGCCACAACATCGGCTACGTCGCCCAAGACATTCAACTGCTGGCCGGCACCCTGCGCGACAACCTGGTGTCGGGTGCGCGCTACGTAGAAGACGAAATGGTCCTGCAAGCCGCGGAATTGGCCGGCGTGCACGAATTCGCCCGCCTGCACCCACAAGGTTATGAACTGCAAGTGGGCGAGCGCGGGCAGAACCTGTCCGGCGGCCAGCGCCAGAACGTCGCCCTGGCCCGTGCGCTGCTGCTCAACCCGCCCATCCTGCTGCTGGACGAACCCACCAGCGCCATGGACAACACCGGTGAAGAACGCTTGAAACAACGCCTGCAAGCCGTGGTGCAAAACAAGACCGTGGTGCTGGTGACGCACCGTGCCTCACTGCTCTCGCTGGTGGACCGCCTGTTGGTGGTCGACCGTGGGCAGATCCTCGCAGACGGCCCGAAAGCCGTGGTTATGGAAGCGTTGAAAAAGGGGCAGATCAGTGTTGCTTAACTCCATCAAAAGCGCGGTCGGCCGCTACTTCAAAGGCACCGACTCGCTGCAGGGCCAGCCCCTGCCTGAAGTCAACAAAGCGCTGATCGAAGATGCGCCGCGAGTAATCCGCCTGACCATCTGGGCCATCATTGCGTTCTTCGTCTTCCTGGTGACCTGGGCCGGTTTTTCCAGCATCGACGAAGTTACCCGAGGCGACGGCAAGGCGATTCCGTCGTCCAAGCTGCAGAAAATCCAGAACCTGGAAGGCGGCATCGTCTCCGAACTGTATGTGAAGGAAGGCCAGATCGTCGAAGCCGGCGCGCCGTTGATTCGCCTCGATGACACCCGGTTTGTCTCCAATGCCGGCGAAACCGAAGCGTTGCGCCTGGCCATGCAACTGCGCGTTGAGCGCCTGAGTGCGCAGGTGGATGACCGTCCGCTGAACATCCCGGATGACGTGCTCAAGGCTGCGCCCAGCCAGGCCGCCAACGAGCGCTCGCTGTATGAAAGCCGCCGTCAGCAGTTGAAAGACGAAGTGGGTGGTTTGCAGGAGCAACTGGTGCAGCGCCAGCAGGAACTGCGCGAATTCAGCTCCAAGCAAGGCCAGTACCGCAGCCAGTTGTCCCTGCAACGCCAGGAAATCAACATGTCCGAGCCGTTGGTGGCCCAGGGCGCGGTATCGCCGGTGGAAGTGTTGCGCCTCAAGCGCGCCGAGATGGAAACCCGTGGTCAGCTGGACGCCACCACCCTGGCGATCCCGCGCGCCGAGTCGGCGATCAAGGAAGTGCAGCGCAAGATCGACGAAACCCGTGGCAAATTCCGCAGCGAAGCCCTGACCCAACTCAACGAAGCGCGCACCGAGCTGAACAAGGCCGAGTCCACCGGCCGTGCCCTCGAAGACCGCGTCAGCCGTACCCTGGTCACCTCGCCGGTGCGCGGCATCGTCAAGCAGCTGTTGGTCAACACCGTCGGTGGCGTGATCCAGCCGGGCAGCGACATGGTCGAAATCGTGCCGCTCAATGACACCCTGCTGGTGGAAGCCAAGATCCGCCCGCAAGACATCGCCTTCCTGCATCCCGGGCAAGAGGCGATCGTCAAGTTCACCGCCTATGACTACACCATCTACGGCGGCCTGAAGGCCAAGCTTGAACGCATCGGTGCCGACACCATCACCGATGAGGACAAGAAGACCACCTACTACATGATCACCCTGCGCACCGACCGCAGCCACTTGGGCACTGATGAGAAGCCCTTGTTGATCATTCCCGGCATGGTGGCCTCGGTGGACATCATCACCGGCAAGAAAAGCATCCTCAGCTACCTGCTCAAGCCGATCATCAAGGCGCGGGCCGAGGCGTTGCACGAGCGCTAAGCCGCATCGCCTGGACCGACGCCTTCGCGAGCAAGCCCGCTCCCACCTTGGAAAGCATTCCAAATGTGGGAGCGGGCTTGCTCGCGAAGGGGCCATCAGCCTCACCACCTTTCACAATGCCTACCGCAAATCGCCATATCGATATTCGCTAACGGTATTTAAGCTTCCATTCTTATACCTATAAATTCACTCCCCTGTCCGACCGGGAGTGCCCTCATGTCCGCCACCTCTACTGTTCCAACAGCGACCCCAACCGCCCAATCCTTCAAGATTCGCCCACTGCCCGGCAGTGTCGGCGCCGAGGTCATCGGCCTGGACTTGTCCCGCCCGGTCAACGACACGGACTTCGCCCGCATTCACCGCGCGCACCTGGACCACCACGTCGTGGTGTTCCGCGACCAACGCATTACCCCTGAACAACAGATCGCCTTCAGCCGCCGTTTCGGCGTGCTGCAGATCCACGTGCTCAAACAATTCCTGCTGGCTAACCACCCGGAAATCCTGATCGTCTCCAACATCATCGAGAACGGCCAATCCATCGGCCTGGGTGACGCGGGCAAGTTCTGGCATTCGGACCTCTCCTATAAAGAGCTGCCCAGCCTGGGCTCAATGCTGCACGCGCAAGAGTTGCCGTCCGAAGGCGGCGACACCCTGTTCGCCGACATGCACAAAGCCTGGGAGCAACTGCCCGAGCATCTGCGCAAAGCCGTGGAAGGCCGCAGCGCCGCGCACTCCTACACCGCGCGTTACAGTGAAACCAAATTCGAAGGCAACTGGCGCCCAACCCTGACGCCCGAGCAGCTGGCTCAGGTGGCGCAAGTGGTCCACCCGATTGTGCGCACCCACCCGGAAAACGGCCGCAAAGCTCTGTTCGTCAGCGAAGGTTTCACCACCCGCATTGTCGGCCTGCCGGAAGACGAAAGCCGCGACCTGCTGGCCCAGCTTTACGCCCACAGCGTGCTGCCGCAGAACATCTACCGCCACCAGTGGCAGCCCCACGACCTGGTGTTCTGGGACAACCGCTCGCTGATCCACCTGGCCGCCGGTTGCCCGAGCCACCTGCGCCGCAAACTGTTTCGCACCACCATCCAGGGCGATGCGCCTTTCTGATTTCCGGCAAGAGAGTTGACATGAACGCGCCCCTGCAAGGCCACGCGGCCAGCACCCCGAGTACCGCCAAACC
The DNA here is from genome assembly GCF_900006605.1 of Pseudomonas sp. 58 R 3. Lineage (NCBI taxonomy): Bacteria > Pseudomonadati > Pseudomonadota > Gammaproteobacteria > Pseudomonadales > Pseudomonadaceae > Pseudomonas > Pseudomonas sp. 58 R 3. The sequence goes on from NZ_CVTT01000076.1 coordinate 11,242, forward strand.
GCTGTTGGCGGTGGACAACGTCAGCCTCGAATACCGCACGCCCGAGCGCGTGGTGCGGGCCACACACCAGGTCAGTTTCGAGATCGACCCGGCTGACCGTTACGTGCTGCTCGGCCCTTCGGGGTGCGGCAAATCCACCTTGCTCAAGTCCATTGCCGGGTTTATCAAACCCTGCGAAGGCGAAATTCGCCTGTTGGGGCAAAAGGTCGACGAACCTGGGCCGGATCGCATTGTGGTGTTTCAGGAATTCGATCAACTGCCACCGTGGAAAACCGTCAAACAGAACGTGATGTTCCCGCTGCTGGCCTCCAAGACCCTCAAGCGCCGCGAAGCCGAAGAGCGCGCGCTGCACTACCTGGGAAAAGTCGGCCTCAGTGCCTTTGCCGACGCCTACCCGCACACCCTGTCCGGCGGCATGAAGGCCCGTGTGGCCATCGCCCGTGCCTTGGCCATGCAACCGAAAATCCTGCTGATGGACGAACCCTTCGCCGCCCTCGATGCCCTGACCCGGCGCAAGATGCAGGAGGAATTACTGCTGCTGTGGGAAGAGGTGCGCTTCACCCTGTTGTTCGTCACCCATTCCATCGAAGAGGCGCTGGTGGTGGGCAACCGTATCCTGTTGTTGTCGCCGCACCCCGGGCGCGTGCGGGCAGAAATCCACAGCCATCAATACGACCTGCACAGCCTCGGCGGTGTGGAATTCCAGGCGTCGGCGCGGCGTATTCATCGCCTGCTGTTCGATGAAGCGCCCGAAGCCGAACGTGAGTTGGGTTTCGCCGATATCCGCATTGCTTACTAAGGGGCCGCACCATGCGCCAGGAATTTGAAGTCACCCTCGAACCACTGCTCAGCGTCCCCGTCGAGCGCGAATTGCCCCTGAGCCAACGCCTGTGGCAGCAAGGCTGGCTGCGCAAGGGCTTGATCCTGATCGTGCTCGCGATTCTCTGGGAGGCGGTCGCCCGCTACCAGAACAACGACCTGCTGCTGCCGAGCTTTTTGCAGACGTCCCAGGCGCTGTTCGACGGCTTGCTCAGCGGTGAACTGTTGAGCAAGGTCTGGATCTCGCTGGCGGTGCTGATCAAGGGCTACCTGATCGGCATCGTGTTGGCGTTTGCCCTCACCACCTTGGCCGTGTCCACGCAATTGGGCCGCGACCTGCTCAGTACCCTGACGTCGATGTTCAACCCGCTGCCGGCGATTGCCCTGCTGCCGCTGGCGCTGTTGTGGTTTGGCCTAGGGCAGAACAGCCTGATCTTTGTGCTGGTGCATTCGGTGCTGTGGGCGTTGGCGCTGAACACCTATTCGGGGTTTCTCGGCGTGTCCGAAACCCTGCGCATGGCCGGTCGTAACTATGGCCTCAAGGGCATGCGTTTTGTGTTGTTCATCCTGATTCCGGCGGCACTGCCGTCGATCCTCGCGGGCCTTAAAATCGGCTGGGCCTTTGCCTGGCGCACATTGATCGCCGCTGAACTGGTGTTCGGCGCCACCAGCGGTAAGGGCGGGCTGGGGTGGTACATCTTCCAGAACCGCAACGAGCTGTATACCGATAAGGTCTTCGCCGGTTTGGCCGTGGTGATCCTCATCGGCCTGCTGGTGGAAAACCTGGTGTTTGATACCTTCGAGCGGCTCACCGTAAAGCGTTGGGGCATGCAGCGCTGAGCCACCGATCCCTGCTAGGATTGCGTGCAATTCACTCACCACTGATCACGAGTGCTTGGCATGCAACTACCGGACATGAACCTGCTGGTCGCCCTCGACGCCTTGCTCGACGAGGGCAGTGTGGTTGGCGCGGCGCGGCGGATGAACCTCAGCCCGGCGGCCATGAGCCGTACCCTTACGCGGATCCGCGAGGCGGTGGGCGACCCGATCCTGGTGCGTGCCGGTCGCGGCCTGGTGCCGACGCCCAAGGCCTTGCAGCTGCAAGGCCAGGTGCGCAACGTGGTGGAGCAGGCGGCGTTGTTGTTTCGCTCAGCGGACCAGGTAGACCTCAGCACCTTGCGCCGCCGCTTCAGCGTGAGGGCCAATGACTTTTTTGTCGGCGTGTATGGCGGTCGGCTGTTCGACACCATGGAGCGCATGGCGCCGTTGTGCGAGCTGTGCTTTGTGCCCGAAGGGAACACCGACGACGACGCCCTGCGCGAAGGGCGCCTGGACCTGCGCGTGAGCAATACCTTGCCGGCCAGCCCCGAGGTGAAGGTACAGAATTTGTTTTCCACCACCTTCGTCGGTTTGGCGCGGCAAGATCACCCGCTGTTCGACGAAGAAATCACTGCCGCACGGTTTGCCAGTTATTCCCATATCAGCATTTCGCGACGCGGCATCGCCCATGGCCCGATTGACACTGCGCTGAATGCTCAAGGCCTGGAGCGCCGCGTGGCCATGATCGCCCCGGGCTTTCACGGCGCGATGTTCATGCTGCCCGACTCCGATCTACTGCTGCCGGTGCCAAAGGAAGCGTTGCTGAGCGCCAACCGCCTGAACCTGCCATTGCGCGCCTTCCCGTTGCCGATCTCATTGCCGACCTTGGTATTGGCCCAATCCTGGCACCCACGCTTCGACAAAGACCCGGCCCATAAGTGGCTACGCGAGACCATGCGCGAGAGCTGCCATGCTACCTGGCTTGAAGCCCAGCCCAGCTGACTGTTGATGCTGGCTCGGTCAAAATGTGGGAGCGGGCTTGCTCGCGAAAGCGTTGGGTCAGTCAATACTTAAGGTGCCTGGCACACCGCCTTCGCGAGCAAGCCCGCTCCCACATTGGAATCACGCCATCCCAACGATTGCGTCTGGCGCACTTATAAGCTTCCAACAAGTAACTTTTTTGTCATGCATATACCCCATTAAGCTGCTCGGGTATTTCCAATTCCGAGTTGCGCGTTCATGACATCCCTCGCTGCCCCCGCTCTCCAGGCTGCAGCCAAACCTACTGCCCTGAGCCCGCCTGTGTTCGGCCCGCGCATCATCATCGGCTTGGTCGGTGTGTTGTTGGCGGTGCTGGTCTCGGGTCTCAATGAAATGGTCACCAAGGTAGCCCTCGCGGATATTCGCGGTGCGCTGTTCATCGGCTTTGACGAAGGCACCTGGCTGGTTGCGGCCTACACGGCCACTTCCGTGGCGGCCATGGCCTTTGCGCCGTGGTGTTCGGTGACCTTCTCCCTGCGCCGCTTCACCCTGTGCGCCATCGGCCTGTTCACTCTGCTGGGCATCCTGTGCCCGTTTGCGCCGAACTACGAAAGCCTGTTGATACTGCGAACCGTGCAAGGCCTGGCCGGCGGCGCGCTGCCGCCGATGTTGATGACCGTGGCGCTGCGTTTCCTGCCGGCCCACGTCAAGCTCTACGGCCTGGCCGGTTACGCACTCACCGCCACGTTCGGCCCGAGCCTGGGCACGCCGCTGGCGGCGTTGTGGACCGAATACGTCGGCTGGCAATGGGCGTTCTGGCAAATCGTCGGGCCGTGCCTGCTGGCGATGGTCGCGGTGGCTTACGGCTTGCCGCAGGACCCGCTGCGCCTGGAGCGCTTCAAGCAGTTCAACTGGCGCGGCCTGCTGCTGGGTTTTCCGGCGATCTGCATGCTGGTCATCGGCCTGTTGCAGGGCAATCGCCTGGACTGGTTCGAATCCGGCCTGATCACGTTTCTGCTGATCGGCGGCAGCGTGTTGCTGGTGTTGTTCATGCTCAATGAATGGTCGCACCCCGTGCCGTTTTTCAAGTTGCAGATGCTCGGCCTGCGCAACCTGGCGTTCGCTCTGATCGTGCTGGCGGGCGTGCTGATGGTGCTGACCTCGGTGATCATCATCCCGTCGAGTTTTCTCGCCCAGGTGCAGGGTTACCGGCCACTGCAAACCGCGCCGGTGATGCTGTTGATGGCGCTGCCGCAATTGATTGCGTTGCCGCTGGTGGCGGCGCTGTGCAACCTGCGCTGGGTCGACTGCCGCTGGGTGCTGGGCATAGGTTTGAGCATGCTGGTGCTGTGCTGCATCGGCAGTTCGCACCTTACCTCGGCGTGGATACGTGACAATTTTTACGGCTGGTACCTGCTGCAGATTTTCGGCCAACCCATGGCTGTATTGCCGCTGCTGATGCTCTCTACCGGCAGCATCCAGCCGATGGACGGGCCGTTCGCCTCGGCCTGGTTCAACACCGTCAAAGGCCTCGCGGCGGTCATCGCCACGGCCGTGCTGGACACGCTGACCACCCAGCGTGAGCACTTCCACTCGACCATGCTCGTGGACCACCTCGGCAACTCGCCCCTGGCCGACGGCGACGCGCCGGGCCTTGCCCAGCGCCTGCACCAGCAGGCCGTGGTGCTGACTTCTTCGGACCTCTATTACGTCATGGCCGGTGTCGCAGTGGCGTTGATCCTGCTGATTTTCTGGATGCCCACGCGGATCTTTCCGCCTCGCGCACCGACTTAGCCTCAAGGAATTCCCATGAAACGCAAAGACAAAATTGCCGTCTCCGTTATTGCTGTGTTTGCCGTCGGCGTACTGGTTTATCTGGTCGCGCCGGGCGTGCTGGGCAGCAAGCGCCAGACCACCAACGACGCCTTCGTCGCCGCCGACTTCACCCTGGTGGCGCCGCGCGTGGCGGGTTTTATCAAAGACGTGCTGGTGGAAGACAACCAACAGGTCAAGGCCGGCCAACTGCTGGCGTTGATCGACGACCGCGATTTTCGTGCTGCCGCCCAGGCTGCCGATGCCGACACCCTGGTCGCCCAGGCCCAGTTGAAGAACGCCACAGCGACCCTGGAACGCCAAAGCTCGGTGATCGCCCAGGCTCAGGCCACCGTCGCGGCCGACCGTGCCGAAGTGGCGTTCGCCGAGCACGAACTGAACCGCTACAACCACCTCGCCGGCGTGGGCGCAGGCACCGTGCAGAACGCCCAGCAAGCCAAGACCCGTATCGACCAGGCCACCGCAAACCTGGCCAAAGCCACGGCGGTGCTGGCGGCTGAACGCAAGCAAGTGGAAATCCTCACCGCCCAGCGTGACGCTGCCGACGGTGGACTCAAACGCGCCCAGGCCGCGCTGGAAATGGCCAGCTACCAGCTGTCCTACACACGCATTGTCGCGCCGGTGGATGGCATGGTCGGCGAGCGTGCCGTGCGGGTCGGCGCCTATGTGACGCCGGGCAGCAAGATCCTCGCGGTCGTGCCGTTGGCCCAGGCCTATGTGGTGGCCAATTTCCAGGAGACGCAACTGTCGCATATGCATGCCGGCCAAGCCGTAGAACTCAGCGTCGACAGCCTCGACGGCGAATTGCTCAAGGGCCATCTGGAAAGCCTGGCACCTGCTACCGGCGTGACCTTTGCGTCGGTCAGGCCGGACAACGCCACCGGCAACTTCACCAAGGTGGTACAGCGCATTCCGGTGAAGATCATTCTGGAGCCGAACCAGCCCCATATTGAACGCCTGCGCGTGGGCATGTCGGTGCAAGCCACAGTCGACACCCGGCCTGTCGCGCAGTCGCGTGAGGTGGCCCAGCAATGAAGCCATTTGCCTGGCTCACCTTGAGCCTGATCAGCCTGAGCGCCTGCACGGTCGGCCCGGATTTTCAGCGGCCCCAAGGCCCACAAGTTACCCAATGGCGCGAACCCCAGGGCCGTCAGGCGCAGAGCCGTGCGGTGAGCGCCCCTTTGCAGGAGCGTTGGTGGGACGTGTTCCACGATGCAGAGCTCTCGGCCCTCACGCGCCGTGCGCTCACCGATAACCTCGACCTGAAACTGGCCAGCAGCCGCCTGCAACAAAGCCGCGCCGTGCGTCAGGTGACCACTGCCGAGCGTTATCCCAACGTCAACGCCACCGGGGATTACCTGCGCCAGCGCAACAGCGGCAAAGGTTTGAGCGACCCTTCCGGCCGCAATGGTCAGTCGGCATACAATCAATGGGACATGGGCTTCTCCGCCGCCTGGGAGCTGGACTTCTGGGGCCGTGTCAAACGCGAAACCGAAGCCGCCGACGCCACCCTGCAAGTCGCTGAAGATGACCGCCGCGCCGTGTTGCTGTCGGTGCTCGCCGAAACCGCCCAGGACTACATCCAACTGCGCGGCGTGCAGAACACTCGCGCTGTCACCGAGCAAAACCTCGACGTCGCCCGCCACAGCCTCAAGCTCTCGCAACTGCGCCTGGCCGACGGCGTGGCCACCGACCTGGATGTAGCTGAAGCCGCCGCCCAGGTTGCCGCCATCGAAGCGCGTTTGCCGGACTTGCAGCAGCGTCAGGACCAACTGATCAACGCCCTGAGCCTGCTGATGGGCGAGCCGCCGCAAGCGCTGCACGCGCAATTGTCCAAGGACGCCGCCGTGCCGCAAACCCCGCGCCAGGTCGCCATCGGCTTGCCGTCGGAACTGGCCGAACGCCGGCCCGATATTCGCCAGGCCGAGGCGCGCCTGCATGCGGCCACTGCCAGTATTGGCGTGGCAAAAGGCGACTTTTACCCGCGTATCACCTTGTCCGGCAGCCTGGGTTCCCAAGCCCTGCAACTCTCGGATTTCGGCTCCTGGGGCTCGCGCGCATTTGCCTTCGGCCCGCAGTTCAGCCTGCCGCTGTTCAATGGCGGGCGCCTGCAAGGCATGTTGAATTTGCGTGAAGCCCAGCAACAGGAAGCGGCGCTGGCGTACCAGCAAACCGTACTGCGTGCCTGGCATGAGATCGATGACCAACTGACCCGCTACAACGCCAGCCAACTACGCCGCGACAGCCTCGCCGAAGCGGTACGCCAGAACCGCATCGCGTTGAGCACCGCACAACAGCAGTACGTCGAAGGCGTGGTGGACTTCGTCAACGTGCTCACCGTGCAAAGCGCGCTGCTGGCCACGCAGGAGCAGTGGGTAGAAAGCTCCACCGGCGTGTCGCTGGCGATGGTGGGGCTTTACAAGGCGTTGGGCGGTGGCTGGGAGTCCGTCTACCCCGCCACAGCCTCCATTCCGGCAGGCTGAACATAACCCAATGTGGGATTTAAGGGTTCTGCAAAAACACCACATACCCCCTGAACCATTCACTCCCTTTCAAATACCCCGGCTCTTCCCATACGCCACCCTGAATCAGCCCCACCTTGAACGGCAGCCCCAGCCGGTTCATGCGTGGCAAATACGCTGCGTAATCCGGGATGCTGTGGCGCCCTTGGTAGGTCTGTACCACCACTTCATCCACCACGCCCTTGAGCTGGGCGATGGCTTGCGGGTCGGCGTTGCTGCTCCAGTCCATCAAGCCGGTGATGCTCAGGCGCAGGTCAGCAGGCAGGCGTTGGCGCAGGTCGCGCAGGAAGCTTGTGTATTCGTGCAGGTATTGGGTGCGGGCGTCGAAATCGATCTGGATGCCGACCACCGGGTTGCCCGCATCGCGCCAGCGTTGCACCTGGCCGAGCAGTTGGGTATAGACGCGCTCGGGCCAGTGCAGGGTGTGGGCGCGGTACACCACCCAGACCTGGCCTTGGGTGATGCGCGGTACGCTGATGCCTTGGGCGATAAACTGCACGCCCCGTTGCGGCGCGCGGCGCGTGGAGTTGATCTGGCCCTGGAGGATGTACAGGGTTTTCGCCTGTTTGAGCACCGGCTGCGGCGTGACCCCGCTCCACAGCCAGAAGGCGTCGTAGTCGCGGGCGTCAACGCCGGCAAAGGCCGGGCTTGCCAGGAGCAGCAAGCCTAGCCACAGGTGTTTCACCAGTAGTACTTCAGCGACTGGGCCCACTCAGTGTCGGCAAACCCGGTTTTTAGCTGGCGGAACCAGCCTTTGCGCACGGATTTATCCACATCTACACCGCCGCAACCGTTATAGCCGGCCCGCGCATAGCAGTTGATCGCGCGGAACAGCGCGTAGGCCTTGTCGTTGTGCGGCGCCTTGGGGTTGGCGATGACCTGGCGGTAACCGTCGAGCCGCGAGAAGGTCTCGCCCTTGAACAACGAGGCGGTGCTGCCCAGGCTGCCGGCGGCCCGCACTTGGTCCAGCGGCATGCCATCCAGGTTGTTGCGCAGGATGAACTCACCCAGGCAGTTCAGGCCCTTGGGGTTTTTCCCATCGGCCTGCAGGGTGCTGGCGATTTGCGCAATGCTCGGGCAGGCGTAGCCGGACTCCGCCTTATCGCCGTTCCACTGAAACAACTGCAGCGAGCGGCCATCGCCATAGACATAACCCAGGCTGGTGCCGAGTTTGTCGGCGGGCGCCGATGCCGGCAGTTGCTTGAGGTCGTCGGCGAAGGTGGCGTACTGGCTGCGCATCAGGTCTTTGTACAGCAGCACAAACTGGGCGGTGGCCCGCTCGACCGGGTCACTGGCCTGGGTGATCTGTTGGCGTAACAGGTCCTGGCCTGCGATGTTGCGCAGCAGGATGTAGCGCACCTGCTTGGCGCTGATTGGCGAATCGCTGGCGAACACGCTGGCCAGTTGGCCGTTGCGCTCGTAGTTCATCGCCAGCGCCAGTTCCAGCTGGTCGCGCTGCAAGGGTTGCGTGGCCAGGGGCAGCAGTTTCAGCCACAGCGCTTGCGCAGCTTGCCAATCCTTCTTGGCTTCCAGGGCAAGGCCGCGCAGGGTTTGCTGGCTGAAGGCGAAGTAGTCGAGGCTGGCGGGCACGTCCTGGGGCAGCAGTTTCAAGGTGGTGTCGGGCTGATGTTCGACGTACAGCGCAAACGCTGCTTGCACGTAGTCGTACAGCGCAGGCTCCTGGGCAAACACCGGCTTTTGCGCGTCCAGGGCCGCGCGGCTCAGCAGCGGCGGGTTGCCGGCGCGCATCCACATCAAGTCGTTGACCGCCAGCATCAGTGGGTTGGCCGAAGGTTTTTGGGTGGCACTGAGCAGCTTGTTGTCGGCTTCCTGCACCAGCTCGTCCAACGACACATTGCGCTGTTTGGCGCTCAACTGTGCGGCCAGGTCGTTGGCCAGCTTGTCGGTATCGCCCGCCAGCCAATGCACCCGTCGCAGCAGGCCCTGGGCAGAGACGGCGTATTCGCCCTGTGGGTAAGTTTTCAGGTACAGGTTGAAGCTGGTGTCTGCATTGGCCAGCACCGACTTATCCACATGCTCCAGTTGCGGCATGCCGTATTCGTCGAAGGCATTTTCCTGGGCCTGGTTCAGCTCGGTGCGGGCGATCATGTAGAACGCGGCTTCCTTGACCCACGGCAGGCTGCCGGCGGCGGCGGCGACAAAACCGCGCTGCGCATCGCCAAACCGGCCACTGTAGAAGTCGCCGGCGGCTTGCAGGTAAGCGCGCAGCTCGCGGCCTGCGGCGGACTGGATTTGCTCCGGGTCACCCAGGCTGGCGCCGTCCCAGGTACAGGCGCCGAGCATCGCTACACGTCCCTTGGCCAGCAGAAGGCGCTCCGCTTCGGGCACGTCGGCTTTAACCACTTGGCTGATAAACGCCGTGGCGCTGCTTTCATCATTGCTGCGGCAGCGGCTGCCTTCGCCGGTCAGGAAGGCGTCACCCGCCGCCTTGTCGCCTTCACGCTGAATGCCCAGTGGCGCGAGCAACTCGTCGAGTTTGCCGGGTGTGGGGGCCACGTCGGTTTTTTCGTCGGTGGCGTCGGCTACCGGGGTGAGGCGGTACACCGGAAACGGCACCGGGCCGAAGCCTTCTTCCAGGTCGGTCTCGCCCAGTGCATTGGGCGTCAGCGCTGCCACCTGTTTATCCGCCAGCAACAGGCGCAGGTTGACCCGGCTGTCATTGCCCGGGCTCAGGAAGGGCAGGTTGCTGCAGCCTTCAAGGCTGTCGCGTGAGACCCGCCAGTCGGGGTAGCACGAGTCATCGCCGCTGGCCTGGGCCTGGAAGGAAAGGCCGGCGAGCAATGCCAGGGCCAGTGGTGACAGAAAACCGATGCGCATGGGCGTGTCCTTGATCCAGAGTCCTTGGAAGGCCGCAATAATAACGCACGCCTGCAAATACGTCGGCGGCCCCCTACAATAAATTCAGATTTGTCGGCTGCGGGGTAGTGGCAATTTGATCTTGCTGCCCTAGACTGCCCGGCATCATCAGGGAGTTGTAAACGTATGGTGCAGTTGCGGAGCTGGATGTTAGGGATTTCGTGTCTGATGGGCGTGGCGCAACTGGCGGTGGCGGACGATCCGCTGTTGGATCACCCACCCGCGGCAACCGCCGGCAACGGCAGTGAAGCCCGAGGTGTGTTACGGGCTCGCGACCAGGCGATGCTGGCCAGCGAGTTGTCCGGGCGAATCGTCGAGTTGCCGTTCAGCGAAGGTGAGTCGTTCAAAAAGGGCGAAACCCTGGCGCGTTTCGACTGCTCGGCCTACCAGGCCCAGTTGAATGCTGCCCAGGCTGCCAGCCGTGGCGCCGGTGAAGAGCTGGCCCATAACAAACAACTGGCGGCGCTTAATTCGGTAGGGCGCTTTGAAGTGGCCCGCGCCGAAGCCAAGCTCACCGAAACCCAGGCCCAGTCCCAGGTCTACCAGGTGCAGGTCAAACGCTGCAGCGTGCTGGCGCCGTTTGATGGCCAAGTGGTGCAGCGCAAGGTCCAGCGCTATGAAAGCGTGTCGGCCGGGGCGCCACTGCTGGAGATCGTCGACAACCACAGCCTCGAAATCCACCTGCTGGTGCCGTCGCGCTGGATGGGCAAACTCAAGCCCGGCCAGACCTTCGACTTCACCCCTGACGAAACCGGCCAAGCGTTCAGCGCCACGGTCAAACGTCTGGGCGCGCGCATTGACGAGGGCAGCCAAACCTTGCTGCTGGTCGCGACCTTGCCCAACGCATCCGGCTTGATGGCTGGCATGAGCGGCACCGCCCACTTTGCGCAACTGCAATGAACGCACCGATACCGGGGCACATCGAGCGAGTGTTCGCGCAGTTTCTGGAGCTGGAGCGCCAGACCCGCGCGGCGCGCACCACCGAGCAGCTGGCCTACAGCCTGGTCAATGATGGCCAGCCACTGTTTGGCTATCGGCATGCGGCGCTGTTGATCGCTGGCAAAGTGCAGGCGGTGACGGCGGTGAGCAGCGTCGACCCGAACGCGCCATTTGTAGCGTTCGTCGAGCAAGCGGTGGCGCAGTTGCACAAGCAGGCGCTGGGCCAGACGGCCCGCGTGGTCCCGGCTGAACAGTTGAGCGGCGCGATACAGGCCGATTGGCAAAGCCTGTGCGCCGGGCATGTGTTCTGGTTGCCGTTAAGCGACCCACAAGGCCAGGTGTTTGGCGGCCTGTGGCTGGCGCGTGATACGCCGTGGAGCCCGGCCGAGCAAGTCTTGCTGGCGCAGTTGGGTGACACCTACAGTCATGCCTGGCACGCGCTGCAACCGCGTCAGCCATGGCGGTTGCGCCTGACCCGCAAGCGCCAGGTGCTGGTGGTGATCGTGTTGCTGCTGATGCTGCTGATTCCAGTGCGCCAATCGGTATTGGCGCCGGCTGAAGTGGTGCCGCTGGCCGGGCAAGTGGTGGCGGCGCCGCTGGATGGGGTAATCGCCGAGTTTCTGGTCAAGCCCAACCAGGCGGTGAAAACCGGCGACCTGCTGCTGCGTTTTGAAAGCACCACGCTGACCGCCCAGGCGGATGTAGCGGCACGCGCCTTGGGCGTGGCCGAAGCCGAACTCAAGGCCAATTCCCAGCGGGCGTTCGCCGATGCCGAATCCAGCTCGCGCATCGACCTGTTGGCGGCCCGGGTCGAGCAAAAACGCGCCGAGCGTGATTACGCACGCGAACTGCTCAAGCGCAGCGAAGTACGCGCCGAGCGCGACGGCATCGCCGTATTTGCCGACGCCGAGCGCTGGACCGGCAAACCCGTGCAGACCGGCGAGCGCCTGCTACAGATTGCCGACCCTGCCCAGGCCGAGTTGCGCATCGAATTGGCAGTGGGCGATGCGATTGCCCTGGAGCCGAATGCCCAGGTCGCGCTGTTCCTTGACAGTGACCCGTTGCAACGCCACCTGGCGACCCTGCAACGGGCGGCCTACGAAGCGCAGCCCACGCCGGGCGGCCAGTTGTCTTATCGCCTGGATGCGCAGTTCGATGACGCCCCGCCGCGTATCGGCCTGCGTGGCACGGCGAAAATCTATGGCGACCGCGCGCCGCTGGCGTTGTACCTGTTGCGCCGGCCGCTGGCGGGCCTGCGCCAGAGCGTGGGCCTCTGATGAGCTTGCCCAAACTGCGTGAAGACCTGCAATTGTCCAGCGCTGGCGCGGCCCTGGACGGCTCGCCGCGCTGGACCTTGGCCGACCCGGTGCGCGGGCGCTATTTCAAACTCGGCGCCACGGCCATTCGCTTGCTGCGCCACTGGTCCCTGGGCGACCCGGAACGCGTCCTGCAAGCGGCCAACCGCGAGCCGGGCCTGGCGTTGGGGGGGAGTGAACTGGAGGAGTTGTTGAGCTTTCTGCGCGCCCATGACCTGATCGCCGCCCTCGACCCGCAGCAACGCGCCAGCTACCTCTACAAGGCCGCCGCCCGCAAACAAAGCCTGTGGCAGATATTGCTGCACCAGTACCTGTTCTTTCGCATTCCGCTGTGGCGCCCGGATGCGTTTCTGAACCGTGCGTGGCCGTGGCTGGCGCGCTTCGGGCCGGGATTGTTGCGCTACGGCCTGCCGATCATCCTTGGCCTGGGCGTGTTTCTGGTGGCGCGCGATTGGCAGCGCTTCCTGGCGACCTTCCCGCACCTGTTCAGCCTCGGCGGTGCCTTGGCCTTCGGCGTGGCGCTGTTCTTTGCCAAGCTGTGCCATGAATTCGGCCATGCCTTCATGGCCAAGCGCGCCGGTTGCCGAGTGCAAAGCATGGGCGTGGCGTTCATGGTGTTGCTGCCGATGTTCTACACCGACGTGAGCGATGCCTGGCGGGTCAACGACCGCCGTTCGCGTTTGATGATCGGCGCCGGCGGGGTGATGGCCGAGTTGCTGCTGGCCTGCATCGCCTTGCTGGCCTGGTCACTGCTGCCCGATGGCCCGGCGCGTACCGCAGCGTTCATGCTGGCCAGCGCCACCTGGCTGACTACCTTGGCGATCAACCTCAACCCCTTTATGCGCTTTGATGGTTACTTTTTGATCAGTGACTTGTGGGGCGTCGACAACCTGCAAGGCCGCGCCTTTGCGCTGTGTCGCTGGCGCCTGCGTGAGTGGCTGTTCGGCTACGGCGAGCCGGCGCCGGAGCCGTGGTCGCCGAAGATGCAGCGGCGGCTGTTGAGCTGGGGTTACCTGGCCTGGCTGTGGCGCGCGGTGTTGTTTTTGGGGATTGCGCTGGCGGTGTATCACCTGTTCTTCAAGCTGCTCGGGATCTTCCTGATGCTGGTGGAATTGGTGTGGTTTATCTTCCTGCCGATCTTCAAGGAATGGCGCGAATGGTGGAGCCGCCGCAGCCAGGCTCACGCGCCACGCGTGTTGCTCAGCGGCTTGGCTTTGCTGATGATCGTGCTGGCGTTGGTGCTGCCGTGGCGCAGCGCCGTGGAGTTGCCGGCCATGCTTGTAGCGGGGCGCTCAAGTGCCTTGCATGCGCCGGTGGCCGCGCGGGTCAAGGCCTTGTCGGTGGTGGACGGGCAAGTGGTGAGCCAGGGCCAGGTGTTGATCGAGTTGGAGTCACCGGACCTGGATGCGCGGCAAAGCATCGTGCGCCGCGAAGTCGACATCCTGCAGTTGCAGATGCGCCGCCAGGCCGGGCGCAGCGAAACCGCAGCGGATGCCGGGATCAACGATCAGCGCCTGTCCCAGGCGCTGGCCGAATACCGAGGTTTGGCCGCCCAGCGCGAACGCCTGCTGTTGCGCGCGCCCCATGCCGGCACCGTGCGCGATCTGCTGCCGCAATTGAGCGTGGGCCGTTGGTTGTCGCCTAAAGACCCACTGGCGCAAGTGGTGGAAGACGGCGCACGGCTGCGCGGTTACCTGGCAGAAGCCGAGTTGTGGCGGGTGGCGCCGGGGGCGACCGGGCGGTTTATCGCCGATGACCCGATGCATGCAGCGATCGCGGTGGAGTTGACCGATATTGACGCCAACGGCGTGGCCTACCTGGATCAGGAGGCACTGGCTTCCGACCACCACGGGCCAATTGCTGTACGCCGCGATGAAAACCAGCGCCCGGAGCCGGTGCAAGCCCAGTACGGCGCCCGACTGCAAAGCCTGCAACCGATCGGCACGCCGCATCAACCGTTGCGCGGCAGGGTGGTGTTGCAAGGACGCAGTGAGTCGGTGCTGGGGGTGGCCTGGCGGCGTGCTGCGGCGTTGGGTGTGAGGGAAAGCGGGTTCTGACAGGAGTGCAGCGCAATGTTGAACAAGGATGGCACCTTGGCACAGGGCTTGGTGGTGCGCCCCTCACGGAGTACTGACGGGCCGTTTTTACACAGCCTCTACCGCTCGGCGCGTGCGGACTTGCAGTGGATCGACGGCGAGCAGGCGCTGGTGGAAGAGGTGATCGCCCAGCAGTTCCAGGTGCAGGAAAAAGGCATGGACGAACACTTCCCTGGCGCCCTGCATTACGTGGTGGAAAAACTCGGCACGCCCATCGGCGCGTTGAGTGCCGATTTTGGCCCGAATGAAATCCGTGTGTTGTACCTGGCCTTTATCCCCGCCGCCCGTGGCCAGGGCTTCGGCCGCGCAGTGCTGCAAGGCGTGCAGCAGGCTGCCACACAAGTGGGGTGCCCGGTGACGACGGTGGTGTGGGCGAGCAACCCCCATGCGCGCCAGCATTACCTGGCGCTGGGGTTTCGGGTGGAAGAACAAACGCCCGCTGCGCAGCGGTTGGTGTGGTACCCGTCTCAGTTGAAGACGATGCAGAAGTAACCACGCTGGCTGTCGCGGCCCATGGCCGGCTCGCGGGAGACAAACACGGGTTCCAGGCAGTTGGCCTCCAGTGGCAAGCGGCATAAGCCGTCGACAAACGTGGTGGGCGCAAGGCTTTCGAGCAACACCCTGAACGCTCCGCGCGGGCTGCCCGGCAGGCTGGCTTTGGGCGCATCGGTCAGGCTTTGGACCTGAATCGGCAGTGCCGAACCGTCCGGTAAATACAGCACACTGGTGCGGTTGAGCAATGGCCGGAAATGTTCCGGGGTGACCAGGTTCAACATGGCAGGCTCCGCGTCAGAAGTGCCGGGGCGGGGGAGCCCCGGCTAAAGGTTAACCGCGAGACGGAAAGATCCCGTTCAAGGCAATGCTGAAGTTGATCGCCAGGTACGGGTTCATGGTTGCCATGGGCTGGCCTTGGCCGGCGGGGCTGATTGCACCGCCGGTCACGGCGGTGCTTACGCCCTGCAGTGCGACCGGGGTGGCGCCTTGCTGGTCTGAATAGATCGAAGCACTGCCCGGCCCGCCGCCGGAAGCGCCGATAAAGGCGTTGGTGGCGCTGGGTGTCGTCACCGGGTTGCTGGCAGTGATGGCCAGTTGCACGGAGGTGGTGGCATTGAGCGATGTGGTGGCGTGGGTGTGGGTCGGCAGGTTGATCAGGGTGGCGGTCACTGATTCGGTGCCGGAGACCTCACCGATGACGCGTGCCGTCAGGCCCGCGCCGTTGCCTTGACCAATCGGCATTCGGCCTTGCAGGTTCGGCAGCATGAAGTTTTGTACGCCATTGCCGCCGTAAATCGTGCCGAGCAACGAGAACAGTGCCTGGTATTGGTTGAGGGGCAGGGTTTGACCCGCGCACAAGGCCCAGTCTCTGGGCGCGAAATCAAATGCAAAGGGTTGGATAGTGCCGATGAATACTTCCATTTATCGCTCATCCTTGTAGTGGCTTTACGGTGTGTGACGCCAATCGATCTGGTGTCATCGCACAGCGTAGTCGCAGGTTTTGCGCGCCGCCCGACGGTTGCAAAACAGCGAGCGAAACCGGGGCTTTTGTCCTAGAGTGGCGCTTGTTTGCGCATGTGCAGGTTTCGCCTCGGTAACGGGCGGTATTAGGGGAATTGAGGTGCGACGGTCTGTGGTAGAGCAAGACGACAAAGTGGGCGCGTTTCCCACAGCCAATCGCCTCTGGGCCGCCTGGGAAGGCGCCGGCTGGCTGAGCCGGTTATGGTGGGTGCCGATTCTGGCGCTGGCCATGGCCGTGCGTTTCTATGGCCTGACGGCTTCGGCGATCTGGGGCGACGAAGGCTCAAGCCTGTTGCTCAGCGAATACGCCATGGACGACCTGTGGTTTCACGCGGCCCATGATGTGCATCCGCCGCTGTACTTCTTCATGCTGCGCGGCTGGATCGGGCTGTTTGGCGACGGCATCTGGTCGATTCGCGGCATGAGTGCCCTGCCAGGTGTGATGGCGGTGGGCCTTGGCATCTCACTCACGCGGCAACTGTCCACGCGGCGCGCTGCGGTGCTGGCGGGCATGCTGCTGGCGCTGTACCCAACGGCCGTGCGCTACAGCCAGGAAGTGCGCATGTATTCGCTGCTGGCCGTATGGCTGCTGGGCGCCACGCTGGCGCTGGTGTACTGGGTGCGTCAGCCTGAGCGCACGCGTTACCTGGCGGCCTATGTGCTGTTGATGGCGGCCGGTTTCTACACCCATTACTTCACCGCCCTGTGTGTGCTGGTGCATTGGGTGTGGCTGGGGGTGTTGTGGCCTTCTCAAGCGCGTGGCCAGCGACTGCTCCTGCGCCCGTCGTGGTGGTGCGCCAATGTGTTGATAGTGGCGCTGTACCTGCCTTGGTTGCCGAACCTGCTGGATCTGGTCCGCCACGTCGAGCAGCTCAAGGTCGGGGGTGATATCGGCTGGGAAGACCCGGTTTCGCTGATGTCCGTGCCGTCTATGATCTGGCAGTTCGTGCTCCAGGATGAAGGCATCGGTTTCTGGCAGCCGCTGTTCTGGCTGTTCCCCTCGCTCTTGATCGCCGTGGTGGGCATCACCACCTGGCGCGACCGCGAGCGTTATCGCCCGGCGTGCCTGCTGGCGTTGTTCTTTGTGCTGCCGCTGCTGCTGGTGTACGGCGTTTCGTTTATCTCACCGGTGTTTATCGAACGCTACCTCACGGTCTACGCGTTGGGCCTGCCGATTCTGCTGGCGCTGGCCATCGACCGCCTGCCGGCGCGCCTGGCGTGGCTCGGCGCGGCGTTGTTCGTGTTGTTCGCTGGGGTGGAGCTTCTGGGGCTCAAAAACAATTCCACGGTGGATGTGCATGACCAATTCAACGTGCCGGTGGAGTTCGTCAACCGTAATTACCAGGAAGACGACCGCATCGTCCTCAGCGACATGATGTGGTACCTCAGCTACGTGTATTACGACCAGACCGACGCCCAATTGCAGCTCTACACGCCGCCTAAACCCGACGGCACCTCGACTCGGCCGAATGCCTATGGCTTTGGCACCTTGGTGGATCAGGACGGCGGGCGCATTTACCTCGACCGGCTATCGGCCATACCTGCCGATACGCACCGTGTGTGGTTGATCAGCAGCACCGAGCCGCCGGATGATTTTGCGCCGATTCCTGAAGACTGGCGCGAGCTTTTGCGCCAGGACGGCGGTGGCGCTCGGGCGCGGCTGTTCGTGTTGTGCCGTGGGCCAGAGCCCTCGCAACCAGAGGGTTGTCGTTAAGATCCAATTGGCATTAACGGAATATCCAAATACTGGCAAATGACCACTAGTCGGCACTGCATTCCTCAGCTACGCTTCGCGCATAAATGGACTTTATCCGCCTAAGTGGTGATGGGATTGCAGTATCACTTTATCTCCGGGTTGCCGCGTTCCGGCTCAACCCTGCTCTCTGCCATCCTGCTGCAGAACCCGCGTTTTCACGCCGGTATGAGCAGCCCTGTAGGCACCTTGTTCAACGGTGTGCTGGGGCAATGCAGCGCCGGCAGTGAGTTTGGTTCGGTGATCGATCCCAATACCCGCCGCCGTTTGCTGCGCGGGTTGTTCGATTCCTACTATGCCGACAAGGCCTCCACCCCGATTGTCTTCGACACCAACCGCCAGTGGTGCGCGCGCATGCCCGCGCTGCATGACCTGTTCCCCCAAGCCAAAGTGATTGCCTGCGTGCGCAACGTCGCCTGGGTCATGGACAGCCTTGAGCGCCTGTACCGCGCCAACCCCTTTGAGAACACTCGGCTGTTTAACGACGACGTTGAACGCAACACCGTCTACAGCCGTGTCGAGACCCTGGGCCAGCGCAATCGCCTGGTCGGCTATGCCTGGTCGGCGCTCAAAGAGGCGTACTACGGCGAAAACGCCGACGCCATGCTGGTTGTCGACTACGAATTGCTGTCCCAGGCGCCTGAACGGGTAATGCGACTGGTCTACGAATTTATCGGCGAACCGTGGTTCGAACATGACTTCGACAACCTCAGCTACGACGCGCCGGACTTCGACGAGGCCCTGGGCATGAGCGGCTTGCATCGGGTCAAACCCAAGGTCGCGCTGCAGCCGCGCCGCACCATCCTGCCGCCTGATCTCTTCGAGCAGTACGCACACATGGAATTCTGGCGCGACGGGTCTTTGAGCGCCGCCAATGTCATTCGCACCAAAGCCGACGCCGCGATCAACTGATCGCGGTTTTTCTACGGGTAACCGCTTTCGACGCACGGGTGAGCAGCATGTGGTGGAGCAAAGGGAAGGCACGTAACACAACACCAGGCGCTAAAACCCTGGCGACACCCATGATCATGTTCCTCGAACCGCGCATGCTGTTTGACGGCGCGGTCGCCGCCACCGTGGCCGATGCGGCCCAGGCCGACAGCCATGCCACCGCCGACGCGGCGGCCAAGGCGCAGACGGCCGAGCATGCCACCGCCAGCAAAGACACCCACGCACAATCCGATGCGCCCGCTACTCCGACGCCCGTTGCCGTGCCGGGCCAGACCGTGGTGTTCGTCGATGCGCGCGTCAAAGACTCCGCCGACTTGCTCAAAGGCGTCGCTCCCGGCACCCAGGTGGTGCAGCTGGACGCCAGCAAAGACGGCCTGCAACAGATCGCCGACTACCTGGGCAGCCACCAGGGCGTGAGTTCGGTGCAGATCATCGCCCACGGTAATTCGGGCGATTTGTGGTTGGGCAGCACCTACCTGTCGGCCGATAACGTCGCAGCCCGCAGCGCGGTACTGGCGCAGATCGGCCAGGACATGAACGCCGGCGGCGATATTCTGATTTATGCCTGCAACACCGCCGAGGGCGACAAAGGCATCAGCTTTGTCGACTCACTGGCCAGCCTGACCGGGCGCGATATTGCCGCCTCCAGCAACCGCACTGGCGCGGGCGGCGACTGGACACTTGAGGTTGCCAGCGGCTCGATCGAGAGCCATACGGCGCTGTCGTACCAGGGGATGTCGGGCTATCAGTACAGCCTGGCGACGATCACCGTGACCACCGGCGCCGACAGTGGCGCCGGTTCGTTGCGCGCGGCCCTGAGCAGTGCAGTGGCGGGCGATACCGTCACCTTCAGCACCGCAGGCATGACGGTCAACCTCAACACGCAGTTGGTGATTTCCAAGAACCTCACCATTGAAGGCGACCTGGACCACAACGGCACGCCTGATGTAACGATCAGCGGGCAGTACAAGACTCAGGTGCTTACGGTCAATTCAGGGGTTACCGCGACCCTGGACGGCCTGGTCATTACCAAGGGGCTGATGGCGGGCAACGGCGGCAATAGTGGTAGCGGTACTACGGCGCCCGGTTTGCTGGGCGCGGGGATCAGTAACTTCGGTAACCTGACCTTGAATAACGTCAGCGTGACCGCGAATGCCGCCTCGGGCGGCGGCGGCGGTGGTGGCGTGGCCGGTGGCGATGTCGGCGGTGGGGG
>NZ_CVTT01000075.1:0-9215 GCF_900006605.1 Pseudomonas sp. 58 R 3
GGGTGAGGCCTTGCAGCGCTTGAGCACGCTGTTGGCCGCGCCGTTTTTCAGCAGTGTGGCCGGCAAGGGCTTACTGCCGGTGAATGACCCGTTGAATGCCGGCGCCACCCTGTGTGTGGAACCCGGCTGGCAGCTTATCAGCGAGGCGGATGTGGTGTTGGCCGTGGGCACGGAAATGGCCGACACCGATTACTGGCGCGAACGCTTGCCCATCACCGGCGAACTGCTGCGCATCGATATCGACCCGCGCAAGTTCAACGATTTCTACCCCTGCGCCGTGGCGCTCAAAGGCGATGCCCAACAGACCTTGCTGGCCTTGCTCGAACGTCTGCCGCCGGCACCGCGAAATACCGATGCGGCACGCCAACAGGTCGCGAGATTACTTGAGGCGGTGGAGTTGGGGCACGGCCCTTTGCAGTCCATTCACCAGGCCATTTTTGACCGCATCGAGGCGGAGCTGCCCGCTAACGCCTTTATCAGCAGCGACATGACCCAGTTGGCCTACACCGGCAACTATGCCTACCGCAGCCGCGCCCCGCGCAGTTGGCTGCACCCCACCGGCTACGGCACCTTGGGCTATGGCTTGCCCGCCGGCATTGGCGCCAAGTTCGGCGCGCCGCTGCGTCCGGGCCTGGTGCTGGTGGGCGATGGCGGCTTTCTCTACACCGCCCAAGAGTTGGCCACGGCTGTCGAGGAGTTGAACAGCCCGCTGGTGATACTGCTGTGGAACAACGACGCCCTCGGTCAGATCCGCGATGACATGCTCAGCCTGGACATCGAGCCCATCGGCGTGCTGCCACGTAACCCGGACTTTGCGCTGTTCGCCCAGGCGTTCGGCTGCACCGTGAACCAACCCAAGAATCTGGATGAGTTGCAGACGGACTTGCGCAACGGTTTCAAACGCAATGGCGTGACCTTGATCGAGCTCAAACATGCCTGTGCCTGTTGACCTTTACAGGAGCAAGACCATGAGCGAAAACAACAACAAAATGACTCAAGCGATGCACCGACGGGACTTCCTCAAACACAGCGCCTCTTCGGCCAAGCCGACACCCAAACCCGGCGGCGTACTGCGCCTGGGCCTGGCCTATGCCGAGAGGTGCTGGTGATGCAACGCGGCAGGGTGGTGGACCAAGGCCGCCGCAGCGCGATGTTTACCCCGCCGTACCAGGCTTACACCGACCTGTTGTTTTCATCGGAGCCGGAAATGGATCCGGACTGGCTCGACCATTTGCTGGCCCAACGGGCGGCGTCCACTGTTTAAGGAATGCACATGAAGGTGTTGATTGTTCACGCTCACCCTGAGCCGCAGTCGTTTACCGCGGCGCTGCGCGATCAGGCGCTCGGCACGTTGCAACGCCAGGGCCACGAAGTGCTGGTCAGCGACCTGTACGCCATGCAGTGGAACCCGGTGGCATCGGCCGCCGACTTTTCCACGCGGGAGAATCCGGATTATCTGGTGTATGCCCTGGAGCAGCGCCTGGGGGTTAAACATCAGTCGATTGCGGCGGACATCCAGGGCGAACTGGACAAGCTGCTGTGGGCCGACCTGCTGATCCTCAACTTCCCGATCTTCTGGTTCTCGGCACCGGCCATGCTCAAGGGCTGGATCGACCGGGTGCTGGTGTCCGGCGTGTGTTACGGCGGCAAGCGTTTTTACGATCAGGGCGGGCTGGCGGGCAAGCGCGCGCTGGTCACCGTGACCTTGGGCGGGCGCGAGCATATGTTTGGTGAGGGTGCGATTCACGGGCCGTTGGAGGAGATGCTGCGCCCGATTCTGCGCGGCACTTTGGCGTATGTCGGGTATGACGTGCTGGCGCCGTTTGTGGCCTGGCATGTGCCGTATATCAGTGCCGAGGCGCGGCAGGATTTTTTGCTGGGATATGAGCAACGGCTGCAAGGGCTGGCGGATGAGCAGCCCATGGTGTTTCCGAAGCTGGCGCAGTTTGATGAGGCGTTGTATCCACTCTCTTGAGGCTGGCACAGTCCAAATGTGGGAGCGGGCTTGCTCGCGAAAGCGGTGGGTCAGTCAGAAAACCTGGTACTGACAGACCGCATTCGCGAGCAAGCCCGCTCCCACATTTTGATCCGCATGGATCAATTGGCTTTGTGCTGTGCCCGGAGGCGCTCTGCCGCACTGCGCAGCAATTGTTCGGTGCCCGCCCAACCCAGGCAACCGTCAGTCACCGACACCCCGTATTTCATCGACGCGCTCAACGGTTGGCAGCCTTCGAACAGGTGGCTTTCGAGCATCATGCCGATCAGCGACGTATCGCCTTGCAGGCGCTGTTGCAGCACGTCGTTGAACACTGCCGGTTGACGCAGCGGGTCTTTGCCGCTGTTGGCGTGGCTGCAATCGACCATGATGCGCGCCGCGACCTTGGACTTGGCCAGGTCGTGTTTCACTTGCGCCACGCTTTGCGCATCGTAGTTCGGCCCACGATGACCGCCGCGCAGTACCAGGTGCGTGTCGGGGTTGCCCGGTGTCTGGATGATTGCCGGATGGCCTTGGCTGTCCACCCCGAAATGGCGATGCGGGTGGGACGCCGAGCGCATCGCATCACAGGCAATCGCGACGCCGCCGTCGGTGCCATTTTTGAAGCCGACCGGCATGCCCAGGCCGCTGGCCATTTCGCGGTGGATCTGCGATTCGGTGGTGCGTGCGCCGATGGCGACCCAACTGAGCAGGTCATCGAAGTAGCCGGCGGCCATGGGTTGCAGCAACTCGGTGGCGACCGGCAAGCCCAGGCGCAGCATCTCGCGCATCAGTTCGCGCGACAGCGTGAGGCCGGCGGCCATGTCGTCGCTGCCATCCAGGTGCGGATCGTAGGCCAGGCCTTTCCAGCCGATGGTGGTGCGCGGTTTTTCGACGTAGGCGCGGATTACCAGCAGCATCTGGTCGCTGACTTCCAGCGCGAGCTTCTTCAAGTTGCGCGCGTATTCCATGGCTGATTCAGGGTCGTGGATCGAACACGGGCCGACAATCACCAGCAAACGCGAGTCTTCGCCATTGAGGATGGCGCGCACGGCTTGGCGATGGGTGTGGATCTGTTCATTCAGGAACGGGCTCAGAGGCAACTGGTGCTTAAGCTCAAGGGAGCTGGGCAGGCGCTGGGTCAGGGCTTCATTGGCGCTGGACAGGTTGGCAACAGGCAAGGCGGCGGTGGCAGAGTTCATATTCAAGGCTTCCTGGGCAAGCGGCGGGCTGTTCCCGCACGCTCTGCCCTACTGGGGTGTTCGACAATTGGCCGTATTGGCTACGTGTGTTGGCTTGCCACCAATAGGTGACCGATCGGAGGCGGCAGGCTGTCCCGAACGGAGCTTGCTAAATCGCCATGCAGTCGAAGTGTCGTAACGGTAATAGGTGGCGTAGTTCATGTCGTGAGTCCTTTTAGTGTTCGGTGTGAAGCAGAATTATTGGGGCCTTAAAAAACAAAACCCCCGGTCGGGGAGCCGACCGGGGGTTAGATTTCTCTGGTAGGCGACCCCTTGAGTAGTGGGCGCCGATTTCAGGTATCAGGCGCGCCAGTGGCTAAACCAATACCCAAAATAAAAGCTGACCAGTGCGCTCAAACCGCTCACACGGGTAGCCGACACCAAGCACGAGGCGCTGGCAGCAGGGCAAACCTGAGTGTGGGTGAGTTGCAACATGGTGTGTCTCCAAATGATGGGGGGAGCTTACTAGAGGCACGCGTGTGGGTTCAATCAGTTATTTCTATCGCGTGACCTACTTACGGCTATGGGGTGAGTACCGATATGCTGTTCACACGTTAATAATGATTGCCAGGACGCGACCATGACTGCCTTGACCCTTGCCGCTGCCCAAACCACTTCCATCGCCGGCGACGTGCCGACCAACCTCCAGCGGCATTTGGCGTTTATGCAGGCGGCGGCGGAGCAGGGCGTGCAATTGCTGGTGTTTCCGGAACTGTCGTTGACCGGCTATGAGCCGGCCCTGGCAGCCCAATTGGCGATTGCTCCCGAGGACGCGTTGCTGGCACCGCTGCGCGAGATGGCACAGGAACTGCGAATGACCGCAGTGGTGGGCATGCCGATTCGTCTGGCACCTGCGACGGGTGTGTTTGTCGCAGCCCTGGTGCTGGGCGCGGACGGTTCGTTGGCGGTCTACACCAAGCAACATCTGCACCCGGGCGAAGAGGTGGCGTTTGTCGCAGGGCAGGGCGGCGCATCACTCGAATGGGCGGATGATCGGATTGCACTCGCGGTCTGTGCGGATTTTTCCCACGCCAGCCATCCGCGTCTGGCAGCAGAGGCCGGCGCTACGGTGTACGCCGCCGGTGTGCTTATCAGCGAAGGCGGGTACGCAACTGACAGCGCGCTGCTTCAGGGGTATGCCGCCGAACATCGCATGCTGGTCCTGATGGCCAACCATGGTGGTCCGTCCGGTGGTTATACCTGTGCAGGGCGCAGCGCTATTTGGACTGCGGGCGGGAGCCTGCTCGCCGGCGTGCCGGGCACTGGCGAGGCTTTGGTGATTGCCCGCCGCAACGGCCAGCACTGGACTGGCCAAGTCGTAGCCCTCTGAAATGGGTTTTTACCTGCGCGCGGCGACGGACCTTGACCTGCCGTTCGCGCGAACGCTGACCCATGAAGCCATGAATCGCTACTACCTGCAGTACGATTTGTTGTGGTCTGACCATGGCTTTGATGTCGCCTGGGCTTCGCGTGAAAACTGGCTGATTTGCCAGGATGAAACCGTGATGGGGTTTATCAGCGTCAGCCGTGACAGCCGGGCGCTTTATATTCGCGAATTGCACCTGCTTGAGCGCTGTCGTAAACAGGGCGCGGGCAGTTGGGTGTTGCAGCAGATGGTGCTCAAGGCGCGCGCGCAGGGCTTGGGCCTTTTACGCTTGACCGTGTTCAAGACCAATCCGGCGAAGGGCCTGTATCAGCGCCAGGGGCTGAGCATTGTTGGGGAGGAGGACTGCTTTTGGCGCATGGAGCGCGTGTGTCAGGCTGGCGCTGTGGACTAAATCAAGCACAGGGTAGGAATAAGCGCATACTGCGCTCAAGACACGCTGTTTGGATCGCGGTGTTGAGCCACGGGCTCATCCACGATAATCCCTTCTTTCATGCCCAGCAGGACCGCTACTTTATGGGCTTCCCCACGCCGTCCCTTTTTACGCCCAGCGAGCACTTGATACGTGGTGGCCGGATCAACGCCATGTTCACGTGCGAACGCTTGAACTGACTTTCCTTGATGTTCCAGCCAAGCCTTGGCTTGTGCGGCGGTACGGATTCCGGGCATAGTTCAAAACCGTTCAAGTTTGTGTAAAACGAGATGAGTGTGTCACCTCTTGGGGTGTGCCAGATAGGATCATACATCCAAATGAGTGGAATCGGTTCGCGTTTGCGTCAAGAAAGAGAGCGACTTGGCCTGTCGCAAAAAGTTTTTGGTGAAATTGGAGGTGTGGAAGCCAATGCCCAAGGCAAATATGAGAACGGTGGGCGTGCGCCTAAAGCCGACTACCTGTCACGGGTAGCCGAAAAAGGGGTGGACATCCTGTACGTGTTGACCGGCGTTGCCACGCCGATCCAATTGGAAAACCTCAGCCAGATAGAAGAGAAAGTCCTCGGTGATTACCGCGCCATGTTCAAGGAAGACCAGGATGCAATCCGCCGCCTCACATCCACCCTGGCCGAACATTCAGTCGCGTTGAATGGGAAAATCAAACCGCAAGCCCAGGATTCCTGACCTTTTACCCAGGAAACAGCGCTGCTTGTCATCCGACGGGCAGCTTCATCACGTTGAAACTCTATATATATGACGCTTGCAGCTAGGTCTGCGCCTTGGTTTTTTGCTAAGGTGTTCAGCAACCTATAAGACCATATCGCGAGGTGTCTGCTTGATTAGGGTGCTAGTAGTCGATGACCATGATCTCGTTCGTACGGGCATTACACGAATGCTGGCTGACATCGATGGCCTGCAAGTAGTCGGCCAGGCCGAATCGGGGGAGGAATCCCTGATCAAGGCCCGGGAGTTGAAACCCGATGTGGTATTGATGGACGTCAAGATGCCCGGGATTGGCGGTCTTGGTGCCACGACAAAATTGTTGCGCAGCCATCCGGACATCAAGGTCGTGGTAGTCACCGTGTGCGAGGAAGATCCCTTTCCCACCCGGCTTCTGCAGGCGGGAGCCGCCGGCTACCTGACCAAGGGCGCAGGCCTGGCCGAGATGGTGCAAGCCATACGCCTGGTATTTGCCGGCCAGCGCTATATCAGCCCGCAGATTGCCCAGCAGTTGGCGATCAAGTCGTTCCAGCCTACCAGCGACTCGCCGTTTGATGCGTTGTCGGAGCGGGAAATCCAGATCGCCTTGATGATCGTCGGCTGCCAGAAAGTCCAGACGATCTCCGACAAGCTGTGCCTGTCGCCTAAAACCGTCAACACCTACCGCTATCGTATTTTCGAGAAGCTCGCCATCAGCAGTGATGTTGAATTGACCCTGCTCGCGGTACGCCACGGCATGGTGGACGCCAGCGCCTGACATGACCACACCGTTTGATCCGAGTGCCTTTCTCTCAACCTGCAGTGGCCGCCCTGGCGTGTACCGCATGTTCGACAGCGAGGCACGCCTGCTTTACGTGGGCAAAGCCAAGAACCTGAAGAACCGCCTGGCGAGCTACTTTCGCAAGACCGGGCTGGCGCCGAAAACCGCCGCGCTGGTGGCGCGTATCGCCCAGGTTGAAACCACCATCACTGCCAATGAAACCGAGGCGCTGCTGCTGGAGCAGACGCTGATCAAGGAATGGCGGCCGCCCTACAACATCCTGCTGCGTGACGACAAATCCTACCCCTATGTGTATTTGTCCGACGGTGACTTCCCGCGCCTGAGCATTCACCGAGGCGCGAAGAAGGCCAAGGGCAAGTATTTCGGCCCGTACCCGAGCGCCGGCGCGATCCGCGAAAGCCTGAGCCTGCTGCAAAAGACTTTTTTTGTGCGCCAGTGCGAAGACAGCTTCTACAGGAACCGCACGCGGCCGTGCCTGCAATACCAGATCAAGCGTTGCAAGGCGCCCTGTGTCGGCTTGGTTGAACCGGCGGAATACGCCGAAGATGTGCGCCATTCGGTGATGTTCCTTGAAGGGCGCAGCAACGCCCTCACCGATGAACTCTCAGGCGCCATGGAGCAGGCCGCCAGTACCCTGGATTTCGAACGGGCTGCCGAGCTGCGCGACCAGATCTCGCTGTTGCGCCGCGTGCAGGACCAGCAAAGCATGGAAGGTGGCACCGGTGATGTCGACGTGATCGCCGCCTTCGTCAACCCCGGCGGCGCCTGCGTGCACCTGATCAGCGTGCGTGGCGGGCGAGTGCTGGGCAGCAAGAACTTCTTCCCGCAGACCGGTATCGACGAGGAAGTGGCCGAAGTCATGGCAGCCTTCCTTGGCCAGTACTACGTGAGCAGCCCCGAGCGCGACTTGCCGTCCGAACTGATCGTCAACGTGGTGCATGAGGACTTCCCCACGCTCATCGAGGCGATCCACGAATTGCGCGGCCGTGAGCTGGACATCAGTCACCGTGTACGCGGCACCCGCGCGCGCTGGCAACAATTGGCCGTGACCAATGCCGAACAGGCCCTGGGCGCGCGCCTGGCCAATCGTCAGCACGTTGCCGCACGTTTCGATGCCCTGGCCGAAGTGCTTAACCTGGATGAACCGCCCCAGCGCCTGGAGTGCTACGACATCAGCCACTCCAGCGGCGAAGCCACCGTGGCTTCCTGCGTGGTATTCGGGCCGGAAGGGCCGATCAAATCCGATTACCGGCGCTACAACATCGAAGGCGTCACTGCCGGCGATGACTACGCCGCCATGCACCAGGCTCTCACACGGCGCTTCAGCAAACTCAAGGACGGCGAGGGCAAGCTTCCCGATATCCTGCTGGTAGACGGCGGCAAGGGCCAGCTGTCCATGGCCCGTGACGTGCTCAACGAACTGGCGGTGCCTGACCTGATCCTGCTTGGCGTGGCCAAGGGCGCCACGCGCAAGGCCGGTTTCGAGACGTTGTACTTGAATGATGCCGCCCATGAGTTCACTTTGAAGGGCGACTCCCCCGCGTTGCACCTGATTCAACAGATCCGCGACGAAGCTCACCGCTTTGCCATTACCGGCCACCGTGCCCGCCGTGGCAAAACCCGGCGAACCTCAACGCTGGAAGGGGTGGCAGGTGTTGGCCCGACCCGCCGTCGCGACCTGCTTAAACATTTTGGTGGCTTGCAGGAGCTATCCCGTGCCAGCATTGACGAAATAGCCAAAGCACCCGGTATCAGTAAAAAGCTCGCAGAATTGATTTATGCAAGTCTGCACAGCGAATAGAATGCCTTCTCACCTCGTAGCCAGTTGTGCCGATGAATATCCCTAATCTGATCACCGTTCTACGCGTCCTGCTTATCCCGATTTTCATTTTGTTGTTCTATTTGCCCTACGAATGGAGCTATGCCGCCTCCAGTTCGGTGTTTGCCTTCGCTGCCGCCACCGACTGGCTTGACGGCTACCTGGCACGCCGCCTGGAGCAAAGCACGCCATTCGGCGCGTTCCTCGACCCTGTGGCCGACAAGCTGATGGTCGCCGTGGCCCTGGTCCTGCTGGTGCAGGAACATGGCAACCTGTGGCTGACCCTGCCGGCTGCCGTGATCATCGGCCGCGAGATCGTCGTCTCGGCCCTGCGCGAATGGATGGCCGAAATCGGCGCCCGCGCTCATGTGGCCGTCTCCAACATGGGCAAATGGAAAACCGCCGCGCAAATGCTTGCGCTGGTGATTTTGCTGGCCAACCCGTCGGACTTCTCGATGTGGGTGCTGATTGGTTACGCCTTGCTGCTGATCGCCGCCGGCCTGACCTTGTGGTCCATGCTTCAGTATTTGCGCGCTGCCTGGCCGCATCTGCGCACCACCGTTGAAAAGAAATAAAACTTTTTTGAATCAAGGGGTTGACGGGGGTTCTGGATTCTATAGAATGCACACCACCAAGACGCGGGAATAGCTCAGTTGGTAGAGCACGACCTTGCCAAGGTCGGGGTCGCGAGTTCGAGTCTCGTTTCCCGCTCCAAATGCAAAGAAAAAAGCCACTCTAACGAGTGGCTTTTTTTTGCCTGGGTGCCTAGGTCCTGATCGCCGGTGGCGGTGTGCTGCTGGTTGTAGCGCGGGTGGGTGAAGGTGTAGTCGCGCTGTACCTGGCGCGCGGTGCGCACTTGTTCG
>NZ_CVTT01000075.1:14776-50858 GCF_900006605.1 Pseudomonas sp. 58 R 3
TGTGCGTGCCGATGGTGCCCAGGCCGCCGACGCGGTCGGTGAGGACGAGGGTGTGGCCGTCGGCGCGGTGTTCGAAGGTGTAGAGCAGGCCTTCTTCGGCGGCGAGGCGGGCGATGAAGTCGAGGTCGGTTTCGCCGGCCTGTACGCAGTACTCGCGGGGTTGGTGTTCGAAGCAGATTTCGCTGCGGATATCGGTCAGTTTCTGCTCGGCCAGCAGGCTGGTGATGATGTCGGGCACGGTCTGGGCCTGGAAGATGCGCCAGTTGGAGCGCAGGTCGAAACGCTTCAGGGTCGGTTCGATCACGGCGGTGTAGCGGGTGCGGCGAAAACCGGTGTCGCCTTGTTGGAACAGGCTGACCAACCCGTGGACGTAACGTACCGGGGTGTCGTCGCGCCAGATGGTGAACACGGCGGCCAGGTCGAGCATGCGATAGAAGTCGATAGCCGGGTGGTGACTAACCAGCTCCAGTTCCAGTTTGAAGGGCTGGGAGAGGCCTTCTTCGAGGGTGAATGAGACCACTTCGAAGGGATCGCCCCGCAGCGGTTCGAAGGTGTAACGCAGGTCGCTTTGACGGGGCATGGAACCTCCTTGTGGTGAATGAGGGCCAGTTGATCAATCAGTGGGCACTGAACATTCCGCCGCCTGGGCGGCGGAACGTGCCGGTGGGCAATTAAGCCGGTTTGCGCCAGTCATCCGAGGCTTCGGTGCCAGCCACCACATGAGTCCAGCTGACCTTGCGATAGGCCAGGCTGGTCTTGATCAGCTGGGTGTAGTTTTCGTTGCTGCTGTTTTGCGCGTGGGGCAGTACGGTGTGAATATCGACGACAGTGGCGTCTTCCAGTTTGGTGGTGAAGAAGTGCTCTTGCTTGCCGTCGCCCGAAGTGCGGAACCACTTCACTTCAACGGTGGGAAGCATTTCGCCGGTGGCCAGAGCCTGGTAAAGCAGCGGCGAGGCTTTGTTCAGCGCGCTGGTGAAGGTCAGCGGTTTGTGCATTCGCTGACCGCTGGGTTGAC
The DNA here is from genome assembly GCF_900006605.1 of Pseudomonas sp. 58 R 3. NCBI lineage: Bacteria > Pseudomonadati > Pseudomonadota > Gammaproteobacteria > Pseudomonadales > Pseudomonadaceae > Pseudomonas > Pseudomonas sp. 58 R 3. Next base: position 15,792 of record NZ_CVTT01000075.1, read on the forward strand.
CGCTTTGCGGGTCGGTGGGCGCGGCGATCTGGTGGTCGATTTCCTGGGCGAGGATTTCGTCTTCGTGGCCTTCTACATAAACGTTGCCCACCGAGTCAGCGGTGAAGGCGCCCTTAGTGATATGGCCCTGGTTTTTGCCGTGGATGCTGATGTACGCGGGTGTTGGCATGACAAGCTCCTTGTCGCGATCAAGTGAACGGCCCTTGGGGGCCGCAGGTTATGGCCGACACGGCCATGCTTTGCAGGCGCTCGGGATAAGCGCGCTGAAAATCGGTTACAGGTGAAGCACCCGCTCCAGCGACACCAGCACCTGCTGGGTGATGGTGTTCAGGCGGATGGAGTAGATCGTGTAGGCAACCGTCAGCACGACGGCGGCCATGGCCCAAGGCGTCCACAACGGCCAGGCGCGTTTGATCCGGTAGTTGCGCGGTGCGACGTTTTTCAGCGGGTCGGTCAGGCGCTTGGGCATCTCGCCGCGCAGGGGGCGCAATAGGCCGTGCAGTTGGTCGATGATTTTCTGTATTTCGTCATCGCCCTTGATATGGGTGCCGTATTTGCCCTTGAGGCCGGAGATCAGGCACTGGTACATGAACTCCAACACATGCTGGTAACGGGCGGCTTCGGGGATCATGTTGTTCATGACGGTGAAGAACTTTTCGCCGCCCTGGGTTTCGTTATGAAACTGGCTGAGCAACGAGCGCGCGCTCCAGGTGGAGAGCCTGCCCCAGGTGGTGCGCATGACCACTTCGTCCACCAGCAGGCACAGGCTGTAGGAGTAGGCCTTGAGCATGCCGGCGTCGTAGTCGAGTTGGCTGACTTCTTCCATGATTGTGGTGATCTGGTTGCTGACGCTTTGGTACAGCGCAGGTACGTCGTCGTGGTGGTCCAGGCGGCGCAGGCGGATGACCAGGCCGATCAGCGGCGTGGCGGCATCGCACAGCGGGTTCCAGGCCACGCCGCGCAAGTCGTATTCAGGGTCGGCGAGCAGCACGGGCGGTTTTGGTTTTGTCTGCGCGGGTTCGACAGGTTCGGGTTTGCTTCTGGCGTGCTGCACCAACTCGTCAAACACCGGCGTGTTGGTGTCTGGCTCAGAGTTGGCGCTGTTCTTCATATCATTCATCTCTCTCACTCCTGATCGCCCAGAACTGCAATTCCAGCTCCGGGAATTCACCAGCAATATGGAAACCGAACCCGCTACCACTGCTCAGGCTTTGCCAGGCGGGGTGATGGCGGTCGAGTTCGAAGTAGCTGAAACCTGCATGGAATGGCAGGTGCCGCGGCGCCACTGGCAGCGGCCGCAATGGAATGCCCGGCAGTTGCAGGCTGACCAGTTGTTCCAGGCCTTCGGTGGAGCTGATCTTGATCTGCCGGGGCAGTTGCTGACGCAGGGTCTCCGCCGGCAGTTCGGCACGCACGGCGAGGATGAATTCGGCGTTGTCCAACAGGCGCTTGTCGTTCAACGCGGCGCTGCGCACGCCGTACTTCTGATCTACGATCGGCAGCGACACGGCACGCGGTTGCAGTACAGTGCCCAGGGCGCGACGCAGGATGTGTTCCAGGAGCTGGAAGGATTCGCGCAGGTTGTCGTGCTGATAGGCGGGATATTCCTGGGGCAGGTGGCCTTCATCGGTAAAGGTCACCAGTTCACCGCAGGCTTGCGCCAATGCGATGTACAGCCGCTCCGGGTGAACCTGACGTTGGCGGGCCAGGTGCTGGAACAACGGGAACAAGCGGTTGAGGGTTTGCAGCAGGTTGAAGTCGGTGACATCGGCGACGCCCGACTGTCCTGGCGAACCGATACGCTGGGCCAGGTTTTTGGCGCGCTCACGCATCAGTCCAGCCACTTCACCCAAGTAGCGATGCAACGCCGGCACCGCTTGCAGCGACAAACTGGTGGGGTAGAAATGCTCATCCATCACCAAACTGCCGTCCGGACGTTTGTCTTTGATCCGGCCCAGAGCGATGCCGGTAAAGGCACTGCGGTCGCTGCGTTCGAGCATCAGTTGCAGGTTGGGTACGGCCAGGTCCATGCCGACCTGATCGCCGTCATCGCTGTGGGTGTCGCGGATTTCCTCGCGGCGGGCGATGTAGCGGCTGTTGCCGTACTGGTCGGGCCAGCGCACTTCGAGGGCTCCGTTGGAGCGTAGCGGCAGGGTCAGATAGACGATCTGGCCGACCGCGCTGCTGTCAGCGATCTCCAGCGGGGAGGGCGGCGCCAGGTCGTGGGGAATATCGAAGACGCTGCCGTCGGGCATGATCCCGCGTGCCCGGGTGATGGCGATTTTGCCGAAGCTCAGGTATTCGTCGTTCAACGCCAGCTCGCTGAAGCCATAGAGCGCATCGTTGAGGCTGTGCAGGCGCTGATGCACGGCGGCTTCGGCGGCGCGGGCCTGTTGCTGGAAGTGCTGGGGTTTGACGAACAAACCTTCATGCCAGATGACGGGGTTGCGTGAACTCATCGGTGGTTACTCGGGGCAAAAGCGGCTGAAAAAGGCGTCATCGGGTTTCTCCCTTGAGGCTGACCTGGGTGGCATCCAACTGCACCAGTACGGCGTATTGGCGGCCTTTTGGCTCGACGCGCAGGCGCTGTTTCCACTGGCCGACATCAGTGCTGTGGTAGTTGGCAATCACCGCGATAAAGCGGGTGTCTTCATCCAGGGCGCGTAGGTCGATGAACTTGAATTGGCCGGGGTTGAGCAGGTAGTCGTCGGCGCGGATGTAGGTGCTGCCCAGGGTCTTTTTCAGGTCTTCGGCCATGGCTTGTGGGCTGGCGTTGACCAGCAGCGAGTCGTCGGTCAACTGCAAGACCTTGAAGGCGATGGGCGTGGCGACATGCGCCAGCGCCGGGTTGCCCCAGGGGGTGGTCAGGCTCACGCCTTGAGCGTCGTAGTCGCCCAGCAACGCGTCTTCGATAGGCGACATGGGCACCACGGGGCCTGGCTCCAAGCTCAATGGCGACTGGGCCGGCACGCTTTCGTAAAGGTGACTGAGCAGAGTTTGTACTTTGTCCGTCAGGGCTTGCGGGCTGGTTGCCTGCACGTTGAGGGTGTAGGGCGAACGGCTCGTGTCTTCATCCAATGCCGTGCCGGTGCTGATCAGGCGCGGGTTGACGTCGTCGCTGGCGTGCAGGCTCAAGGAGTAGCGGCTGGGCTGATCGTCGGGACCGCCGACCGCAATTGACGGGGTCCAGATCACCTGGCCGATTTTGCCGAGCATGGTGCAACCGCTGAGGGTCAGACAGGCCAGCAACAGGGTGCCCAGGCGCAGGTTGCTGAACGGGCTGACGCTGCGCTTGTGTGCAGGCGCGCCAATATCCGCCAGCGGCTCAAGCGGCGGGGCCTTACGCATCGCTCGCAGCGGATCGCCTTGCTCCGTCAAATCCACTGGTTGGCAAAGGCGCTCGAACTCCGGGCAACTGGCAGGTCGCCTGTCCGCCTGTGGCCGACTCGGCAGGTCTTCCTGATGCCACACGTGCATGCCCTCAGCATGGTCGCCGAGAAGTTCATCGAGCGAATGCTGTCCTGGGGGTTGTTCACCCAACTGCACCGCGACCTGATACGCACCAATCTGCAACCGATCACCGTCGTTGAGGCTTATCGCAACATGGCGCTCAAGCGGCAAATCGTGACCGTTGACATAGGTTCTACCGCTGCGGTCGATCACGCAGAAGCGCCCTTCGATGACGCGGATGTCGCAGTGGTTGGGCCGCACGCTGTTGTGGCGATCTTCCAGGCGCCAGTCCGTTGCGGCACTGCCGATGCTGCCGCCCTGTGGGCCAAACCGGTGAAGGGGCAAATACCCGTGCAACAACTGCGCAGGATTGTTGATGACCAGGGTCAGCTTCATGCGCGCCCCCGAATCCGCACCACGACGGGGTGGCAGTGTTCCTGATGTTCGATAAAGCTGGTCCAGCCTAGGTGGGTGCCGCTGGCGCGTTGCAGGTTGAACGGCGGTACATCTTCTTCGCGAAGCCCCAGTTCCAGGTCGTAGGCGGTGGCATCGCGCAGCAGAAAATCCATCAATTGACGCAATCGCCCGAACTGATCGCCGCTGGGCAAAAACTGCCGAAAGCGCGCCTGGGTCAGGTTGGGAATGACGAGGGTGAACTTGCTGGCGCGGGTCTTGCTGCGGTCACCCACCACGAAATCGCTTCCGAGAACACCGTTGGCTTTGCCAAGTGACAGGCGCTGGCGTTGGTCCAAACTCACCGAGCGCGCCTCGAATTCACGGATGTATAGGCCGTGCAAATCGAAGCAATGCTCGACAATGCCGGATACCACCGAGGGCGACCGGCTACGGCTGGCAATCAATCCGGCAAAGCTCAGCAGGCGCCCCCACGGCAGCGGCGTCGCACCACGCAGGTCGTTGTCGTTCAGCCCGACCATGGAGAATACGTAGCGCGAAAAGCGGTCGCTGGCCTCGGCCTGAAAGCGAATGTAGTAGCGGTACTTGCGCCAGCTGGTGTGCAGCAGGGTCAGCAAGCGATGATTGAAAAAATCCATGAACGCCGGGCGAATCCCGCGCTCCTGGGCCTGCTCGTAGGCCAGGCGGTCCAGGTAATAACCGGGCAAGGGCGAGTCGGTACCGTGCAGGCCAAAGAAGCTGGTCTGCAAGCGATAGCGCACCTCTTCGCGGTCCTCCTCAATGCGTGCCGCCTCGACCACGTCGGAGGCCGGAAAGCCCAACCCCGCATGGCTTTGCAGGCGCACGCGGCGTCTCGCCGCCGCACTCAAGGGCTGCGCCTCCAGGTCATCGCCGTGCAAAGCGTGCAGATGCTCCAGCAGACGGTGAAACGAGTAGTTCCGCGCGTCGGCCAGCAGCACATCGGCTAGATCACGGGTTGTCTGCCGGTCAACAGTGGCCATTCGTAGCACTCGTTGTTAGTGGTATTGATCACTTCCAGGCGGTGGAAGGAGTTGATGCTCGCGTAGAGGGCGAAGAAGTGCGAAAGCACACTGGCGAACAGGTACAGCTCGCCTTCGCAGAGAAAGGCGGTCTGGTCCAGTTGCAAACGGGTCTGCACGCCACGTACCGGCTGGCCCTTCATCAGCCAGTCGATGGGGGTGGTCACGGCATTCTGGATACCGTTGAGGCGCTTGCGGGTAGCGCGGGCCTGTTGCAGGTCGTGCAGGGCAGCAAAGTCATAGGCGCGGATGACCGCCTTGAGCGGCTCGGCCGACAATAACGACAAGTAGTTCAGCGACAGGTTGGAAATCAGCGTCCAGTGCAGGCTGCTGTCCAGCACCGGCCGGTAGCTTCGAGTCGGCGCGATCAGGTTGGTATAGGTGGCAAACGACGGGGTGGCCTCGGTGGACAGCGACACATCACCCACGCCCAGCAACTGCGGCAGGTCGCGGTTGGTGCAGGTCAATTCGATCGAAGCTGCCTCGTTTTCGCCGATATACAGGCTTTCATCGCCGCGCACAAAGGCGATGCGATGACGCAAGCCTTCACGCCCGTGGGACTCCTCGATATGCGTGCGGAAATACAGCGCCGTGAGGCCCCGGGCATGTTCGATCTCATGCTGGAACGATTCGAACGGGGTGAAGCGCCGCAATGGATCGCCGGTGCGCTCCTTGTCAACGGCATTCCAACCGGCCACGTGATCGACACTGAAAATCTCGTAGGCATCGTGGCGGTTGCCCGTGGGGCTGATACGACGTTCCTGGCTGCGTCCATCCAGCATGATGGGTTCGGCATCGTGGCGGAACAGATTGACCGCCGGCGCACAGAACAGGTGAAGGTCTGATGTGCGCAAATGCGTATTGACCGGCATCGGCCGAGAGAACTGAAACTCGAAGCGAATCTGTCCCGTGCTGACCGCCGGCCAGACCTTGGCCAGTCGGGTCAGGCTGAAAAAGTGGAAGCGCTGTGGGAACACAAAGTATTCCTGCAGGATGCGGTAGCCATCGAAGACGTTGCGCGGGTAGGACAGCAATGCCTCTTCGGGAGTGAAGCCTGGAAAGCCCAGCTCGTCGGGGTTCAGGCGATAAGGCGTGTTGTTGACGTACAACGTGACGCTTTTGAGGTAATGGGCCAGCCACAGATACAACGTTAGTGCGGTGGCAGTGTCGCCGCCCAAGTGAAAGTCCAACTGGTCGCACTCAAGGCTGTCGAGCGGTTGCTGGGTCAACACATTGAGGTCGATGCGCAGTGTCGAGGCTTCGCGGCTGTGGGCATCGCTGACTTCGTGCAACGCTAACGGGTACAGGTTGACGTCGGTGCAGGTACGAAACTCGCAGGAGACGCCGTCCACGGGGTTGGCAAACAGTCGCGTCCCTTTGGGAATCACCTTGCGTTGACTGATCGCATTGGGCAGTGGCGCGAAGCGGATGATGGTCGCACTGGGCAGGGGCCGCAGGTAATTGGGCCAGAGCATCTGCAACAGCGGATGAGTCAGCTCCGGCAAATCGTCGTCGATCTTCATGCCCAGCTTGGCGGTGAGGAAGGCAAAGCCTTCCAACAGCCGCTCCACATCCGGGTCACCGGCCTTGTCGCCAAGAAACTGCGCCAGCTGCGGGTTGTCCTCGGCAAACTCGCGGCCGAGTTCGCGCAGGTAACGCAGCTCCTCGGCAAAGCGTTGTTTCAAGTCCATTGCATCCTCATCTCACGCGGGTGTAGCCGTCGCGGCCGTGCATGGCCACCTCGATCTGCACCTGTTCTTCCTTGTGGTTGACCTGCACCTGGCAATCCAGGCGAAAGTTCAGCTCCAGCGGCAGGTCCGGGTCGGGCTGAAAGCGCACGCCCGTGACCTTGATGCGCGGTTCAAACGCTTCCACCGAGCGCCGGATATCGGCACTGATGGCCACCACCAAATCGGTGCTGGCCTGGGTGACGCCGTTGAAATCGCGCAGGCCCAGTTCAGGGCTGCTTTGCGAGCAGCCCTGGCGTGAGTTGAGCACGTGTTCCAAGTGGCGTTTGATCGCCTCGACACGCTGGCGCGCCTGCTCATCCGCGCTGCCTTGGCGGTAGCGCGGTGCGTCGGGTTCCAGGCGTTCGAACAGGCTGGCGCCCACTTATTGGGTGTCCAGCCGACCGACCAGTGAGATCTCGAAGTTGGCGCCCATGTACTTGAAGTGCGGGCGCACGGCCAGCGACACCTGGTACCAGCCTGGATTGCCTTCCACGTCCTGCACCACGACTTTTGCGGCGCGCAAGGGGCGACGGCTGCGCACATCGGACGAAGGGTTTTCCTGGTCGGCGATGTACTGCTTGAGCCAGTCGTTCAGCTCGCGCTCCAGGTCCTGGCGTTCCTTCCAACTGCCGATCTGTTCGCGTTGCAGCACCTTGATGTAGTGGGCCAGGCGATTGACGATAAACAGGTACGGCAACTGGGTGCCGAGCTTGTAGTTGGTCTGGGCTTCCTGGCCTTCGCGGGTCTTGGGGAAGTTCTTCGGTTTTTGCACCGAGTTGGCGGAGAAGAACGCGGCGTTGTCGCTGTCCTTGCGCATGGTCAGCGGGATAAACCCGGCTTCGGCCAGCTCGAATTCCTTGCGGTCGGAAATCAGCACTTCGGTCGGGATCTTGGCCTGCAATTGGCCGAGGGATTCATACAGGTGCACCGGCAGGTCATCCACCGCGCCGCCGGATTGCGGGCCGATGATGTTCGGGCACCAGCGGTAGCGGGCGAAGCTGTCGGTGATGCGCGAGGCCATCAGAAACGCGGTGTTGCCCCACAGGTAGTTGTCGTGGTTGCCGTCGACGGTTTCGTCGTAGCCGAAGCTGCGCGTTGAATTGTCGTCGGTGCTATAGGGCGGGCGCAGCAAGAAACGCGGAAGGGTCAGGGCCAGGTGGCGGGCGTCTTCGGATTCGCGCAGGCTGCGCCATTTGGTGTGGCGTGGGCCTTCGAAAATGTCGCTGACCTCCTTGAGATCAGGCAGGCCTTGGAAGCCTTCCAGGTTGAACAGCTCAGGCCCGGCCGCCGAGACAAACGGCGCATGGGACATGGCGCCGATGGAGGCCACATAGCTGAGCAGCTTGATGTCCGGCGAGCTGGGGCCAAAGGTGTAGTTGCCAACGATGGCGCCCACCGGTTCGCCGCCAAACTGGCCATAGCCGGCGGTGTAGACGTGTTTGTACAAGCCGCTGCGGGTGATGTCGCCGGCGTTGTCGAAGTCGTCCAGCAGCTCTTCTTTGGTGACGTGCAGCATTTCCAGCTTGATGTTCTCGCGAAAATCCGTGCGATCCACCAACAGCTTCAGCCCACGCCAGGCCGATTCCAGTTGCTGGAACTGCGGCTGATGCAGGATCACGTCCATCTGCTTGCCCAAGGCGCGGTCGATTTCAGCAATCATCTGATCGACGCGGTGCTTGTTGACCGGCTGCTGGTGATCACCGCTTTGCAGGATCTCGCTGATGAACGCGGCCACCCCTTGACGGGCGACGGCGTAGCCTTCCTGGGACGGGCGAATGGTGGTGTTGGCCAGCAGTTGGTCGAGCAACGACAGCGGTTCTTCAGCCACCAATACTTGGGCGGCGGCGCTTTCCATAGGCATGGGGAGTACTCCGTTGAGAAGGGCGTTCAAATCAGTGGTTGGGCGCGTCGAGCACCAGGTTCAGTTCACTGGCCAGGCGTTGACGGGCGGTTTCATCAGTCAGCAGGGTTTGCAGGTGTTTACGAAAGGCCGGGACATTGCCCATCGGGCCCTTGAGCGCAACTAAGGCTTCGCGCAGTTCCAGCAACTTGTTCAACTCCGGTACTTGGCGGACGACCGCATCGGGGCCGAAGTCATTGATGTTTTTGAATTGAAGTTGCACGTTCAAGTCGGTGTCTTGGTCGTTGTTCAAAACAGACGGCACCGCCATGTCAAGAGCAACTTCGGCTTTGGTCAGTACGTCGTTGAAAGTGTCCTTGTCGATACGGACAGCTTGCCGGTCTTCCAAGGCGATAAGTTCGCCGTGGCCTTTGAAATCACCAGTGATCAGCAACTTCAGAGGTAACTCAACTTCAGACTGTTGATCGCCTGTGGCCGGGACGTACTTGATGTTGATGCGTTCTTTTGGCGCGACAGAACCGTGAGTTTTCGACATGGGAAAAATCCTTTTCGTAAGGTCGGCGTATTAGAACCAGCTGTTACAAGGTTTGTCTTGTAGGACGATATGGACGCGATTCGTGGGATTTGGATGTAGGAAAAAGCATTTCGAGAAGAGTTTCTAAAATTCCTACGCTCGCTATGGAGCTATCTGAAAGATGCCTCTTTTTATTCTCGATTTGGCAGTGTGTTGCGCGTCTTTTACTTGCCTATCCATTGAGGGCGGGTGACGCTTTGCAAGTTAATAAATTTAACTTTCGGTCTAGGCCACATTAGTTCGACAGTTGAAAAATATCCGGTTTGGATTCGACGAGGCATATCCAGGAGGCGTTGATGCGCAACGGATGGCGAGGAGGGAAATGGGCGCTCTGCCTGACGATTGTGGCGGTAATGGAGGCGCAGGCAGCGACCCAGGATTGCCCTGCCATCGTCTCGCCCTTGAAGCGCTTGGAATGCTTTGATCTCGCGGCCGGCACGCCCATTCATCAGCCGCCTGCGCCGCCACGTGCCCTGGGTCGGGTGCTGCCGATTGTCGATCTGGTGCAGCGTAATGAGGCCAAGCGTCCACCCGAGGATCAGCGTTTTCTGTTGTCGTCATTCCCGGAGCCGGACAACGACCAGCAACAGCGGCTGGTGATCTCGGCCCCAGCGTTGGGCGCGCTACCGCCTCGGCCTTACCTGGCCATCAGTTGCGAATCGAAAATCTCGCGCCTGCAACTGGTGCTGGATGAGCCAGCCAAGCCCAACAAGATTCGCATCCAATTGTTCAAAGATGAACGGCCGGTCTCCGAGGCCTATCAGTGGCAGGTGCTGGACGACGCGGGCCTGGTGGTCGATGCCGGACGCGGGCTACAGGCGATTGCCTTGTTGCGCAACATGGGTGGCGGCCAGCGTCTACGTCTGGAGAGCGACTATCCGCGGCTGCACGGCCTGGTCTTCGACGCTGAAGGGCTGGGTGAGCTGATCGAACAGGAGCGCCAAGTATGTCGCTGGTAATCGACGTGCCGGCGGACACCGTCAAGCTGCTGCTGACCCCCATCGACCCGGAGCAACCTGCCGGGCATTTCGATGTGGAGGATGAAACCTACCAGGCCATCGACCAGGAGATGGTCAAGCTCGGCGGCCTGCGTGAAGGCGATATCGACTGGCCGTATATCGACGAAGCCTCCCGCCAATACCTGGCGAGCCAGTGCAAGCACTGGCGCGTCGTCGCGCACCTGCAAGTGGTGTGGCTGCGCACCCGGCAATGGGCGCGCTGGGCCGATGCCCTGGGCTTGATAGCCGGCATGGTCGAACTGTATTGGGACAGTGCCCACCCTAAGCCCGGTCCCACCGGCTACCTCAACAAACGCAAGCAACTGCAGCGCCTGTTGGGCGACTTGGGGCAGGTGTTGCCGACCCTGGAGCGCAGCAGTTTTGAACCGGCCTACCAAGCCGCGGCGGAACTGGCCCTGGCCAACCTGCAACGCTGTGTCGAAAGCGCCAAGCTCGACCCGGCCCCGTTGGACGCGTTGCAACGCCAGTTGGACAAATACAGCGAGCCGGTCGTTGCCACTGAGCCCGCCCGTGCGGCCACCTCCGGCAGCGCGCTGGAGTCAGCCTTTTTCAACAGCCCCAAACCGCAAGCGCCGAGCAACGAGCGCGAACAACGCCGCGCCGTGTTGAACATGGCCGAGCAGATCAATCAACAAGACCCCTACGACCCCACCGGCTACCAACTGCGCCGCTTCGGCCTGTGGTCGCATTTGCGTACTGCGCCGCCCATCACCCGCGACCGTCGCACCGAACTGACCGCCGTGCCCAAAGACATCGTCGACGGCTATCAGGACGCGCTGAACCACAACGCCATTGAGCCGAATCTGTTGCTGCGCCTCGAAAAAAGCGTCTGCGCCTCGCCGTACTGGCTGCGTGGCAGTTACCTGGCCGCCGAGGTCGCCTCGCGGCTGGCGATGGAAGAAGTGGCGGCCGCCATCCGCCAGACCTGCGAACGGTTTGTCTGCCGTCTTCCGGCCTTGCTGGAACTGTGCTTCAGCGACGGAACACCGTTCATCGATGCGCAAACCCAGGCCTGGATCACCGGCGCCGACCAGGCGCAAACCACCGGCAGCCCGGTGCAGGAGTACGCCGGGCTGCGCGACGAACTGGCCAGCCAACTCAACACCGAAGGCGTGGAAGTGGTGCTGCTACGCCTGCAGGAGCTGCACGCCACCCAAGACGCCCCGCGTCAGCGCAGCTACGCCACGGTGATTGCCGCCGACTTGCTGGCCTCGCGTGGCCTGTCGTGGCTGGCGGACGACCTGTACGCCAGCGTTGCGCGGCTGATGCGCGAGACCACGGCGCAGGGGTGGGAGCCGGAGTTGTACCGGAAAGTGGCGCAACCCATCGACGACAGTCATTTGATCAAAGCGGTTAAGGAGTAGGAGCGATTTATGGGGATGGTCTGGGGTTACCTCAAACGCTGGGGCCTGCCGGTGCTGCGTCAGTTCAACCAGGCGGTGCCGGTACTGGTGCTGTTGGGCGTGATGTTTTTGTTGATCGCCATCTGGTGGCTAGGGCCGCAGTGGACCTGGCGCGAGCGTCAGCCGCTGGGTGAACTGGCGATGCGCGTCTCGGCCAGTGTCGTGGTGCTGGTGGTGCCGCTGCTGATCTGGGCGTGGCGGGTGCGCAATCGTTATCAGCGTCTGCAGGTTGAACGTCAGCATGAGGCGGCGGTGCTGGCCGATCCCTGCTTGCCTTATATCGAGGCGCAGGAGCGAGCACTGGACCGCAGCCTGGGCAATTTGCTCAACAATATGGAGCGCCGCCGTTCGCTGTATCAGCTGCCGTGGTACCTGGTACTGGGCGAGGAAAATGCTGGCAAGACCAGCCTGATCACGCGTTCCAACCAGAGCTTCGCCTTGTCCCATGTGACCAAGGCTGGGGTCAGGGCCCATCAGGAAGAGCAACTGGCCTATCCGGTGGACTGGTGGATCGGTGACGAGGCGGTTTTGATTGATCCACCGGGTGAATTTCTCAGCCACCCGACTTCACCGGCTGAACACGTCGAGCAGCAGGGCAAGGTCAAACCGGTGTTACCCAGTGGCACCCATGCGCGCCTTTGGTCGCATCTGCTCGACTGGCTAACGCGCAACCGCAGCCGTCGCGCATTGAACGGCGTGGTGCTGGTGATCGATGTGCAAGCGTTGCTGGCGCAACGTCCGGAACAGCGCAAGGCCCACGCCAACCTGCTGCGCACCCGGCTGTTTGAACTGACGCGGCAGTTGGGCACGCGCTTACCGGTGTACATAACGCTGAGCAAGTTCGACCTGCTGGAAGGCTTTGAAGAATTCTTCGCCAGGTTATCGCGCAGTGGCCGCGAAGACCTGCTGGGCTTCACCTTCAGTCTGGACGCGGTGGGTGATTTCGATGCCTGGCTGGCGGAACTGACGCGCCAATACCAAACCTTTGTCGATTGCCTGAGCGAACAGGTTTTCAACAGCACCAGGGCGTCGCGCACATTGGATGAGCGTGATCGCTTGCAGGCGCTGATGCATCAGATGGCGGGCCTGCGCCCGGCCCTGTTCGGCTTCCTCAGTGAAATGCTCGGCAGCGATCGTTTCACTACCCCGGCCTTGGTGCGCGGGTTGTATTTTTCCTCGGTCTTGCAGCAAGGCACCCTGAGCAACGCCTTCGTCAAAGAAGCGGGGCAAGCCTATCAACTGCCGCCACCGCCACCCGAAGCCAAACCAGTCGGTGGCACGGCCATCTACTTTGCCCAGCAACTGTTCCAGCGCGTCATCTACCCCGAAGCAGGTTTGGCGGGCGACAACATCAAGGTGGCCCGCAGCAAGCGGCGGTTGTTGATCGCCGGGTTCAGCGTCGCCTCCTTGGGCTGTTTGGTCATCATCGGCACCTGGCAGTTTTATTTCAATATCAACCGCGACAAGGCGGCCAACGTCTTGGCCAAGAGTCAGGAGTTCAGTGAGCGGGACATCGACGCCAAGGTCGACACAACTGGTCGCAACCTACTGGTGCCACTGGACCAGATCCGCGATGCGGTGCTGGTGTATGGCGACTACCGCGAGGCGTGGCCGTTGCTATCGGATATGGGCCTGTACCAGGGGAGGGCGATTGGTCCCACGGTGGATGAGGCGTATCTGAATCTGTTGTCCAAACGCTTTTTGCCCGCAATTGCCAGCGGAGTGCTTGAGGCCATCAACACCGCGCCCGCCGGCAGCAATCAACAACTGGCGGCCCTGCGCGTCTACCGCATGCTCGAAGAACGCCAAAACCGCCGCCCGGCCATCGTCGAGGAGTGGGTCGCCAAGCAATGGCAGCGCGCCTATCCTGGCCAGGGCCAGTTGCAGGCCGATCTGATGGGGCACCTGGGCTACGCACTTAAATACGCAGACGCCGACCTGCCGCACTACCGCGAACGCATTGCCCAGGTGCAACAGCAATTGCGCCAGTTGCCCATGGCCGAACGGGTCTATATGAGCCTGAAACAGGATGCCCTGGAGCGTTTGCATCGCCCTCTGGACCTGCGCAATGAGGTCGGCCCCGCGTTCGATATCGTCTACCGCCCGCTGAACACCGATCAAGAGGGCAGCGGCCTGCAGTTGCCGCCGCTGCTCACCGCCAAGGGCTTCAAGGACTACTTTGAACCCGGCACCGAGGGCGTCATCGAACTGGCCATGATCGACCAGTGGGTGCTTGGCGAACGACAACGCCTGGACTACTCCGACGAAGATCGCAAAGTGCTGACCCAACGTATTCGCGCCCTGTACAGCGCCGACTACGTGGACAGCTGGCGGCGGGCGCTGAATCAGTTCGCGGTCACCGACTTCGACGACCTCAGCCACGGCGTGGCGGTACTGGAACAAGTCACCGGCCCGGCCGCACCGCTACGACGATTGCTGGAAACCCTGCGCGACAACAGCGTGATCTACCCGGCCGTGCCCTTGGCTGAAGGGCAAGCGCCGCTCAAGCTGGACAAGATGCCAGAGGGGCAACAACAGGCAGCAGGGATTCGGCGCGCATTCTCCAGTCTTTCAGAGCTGATCAGCGCACGAGGCGAGCAGCCGTCTTACTATGAAGAAACCCTGCGCTCGGTCGGCGCCGTCTACGACTATGCCAAAACCGTGCACGACAACCCCGACCCCGGCAAGGCGGCGCTGAAAACCGTACTCAACCGCTTCTCCTTGGACGGCGCTGACCCGATCGCCAACCTGCAACGCGTCGCCGTGGGCCTGCCCGAACCGCTGAACCAGCACGTCAAAAAACTCGCCGACCAGACCTCACAGGTACTGGTGATTGCCGCCTTGCGCGAACTGGAAAAACGTTGGGACAGTGAGATCTACAGCTTCTACCGCGACCGCCTGGCAGGCCGCTACCCGTTCAAGGCCAGCGGCGAGGACGCCTCGCTGGAAGACTTCGAAGCCTTCTTCGGCCCACAGGGGCGCCTGCAGCAGTTCCACGACCAGTACCTGAACGTGTTCCTCAAAGACAACCTCGACGCCCTGTACTCCGACAGCCTCGGCGGCTACCTGGTGCGCAGCGACGTGCTGGAACAACTGAAAAAGGTCGAACGCATCCGCGACACCTTCTTCAACCATCGTGGCCACCTGGCCGTGCAGCTTACCATCGAACCCCTGGCCCTGAGCGCCACCCGCCTGAGCAGCATGCTCAGCGTCGACGGCCAACTGATCCCCTACCAGCATGGCGCGCCGCAACGCACGGGGTTGGTGTGGCCCAACAGCCTAGGCAACACCAATGGCAGCCAACTGACCTTGGTACACAGCACCGGCAACACCGCCAGCATGAGCTATCGCGGGCCGTGGTCGTTGTTTCGCCTGCTCAGTCGCGGGCATCTCAATGGCAGGACCGACACCAGCGTGGATCTGACCTTTTCAGTCGCTGATGGGTTGATGCGCTATCGGATTGGGGCGGAGAAGGCAAATAACCCGATTACTCAGCGCAGTTTTGAAGGGTTTGTGCTGCCGAGAACGCTGCTGGAAGAACGACGGAGCAAAAAGATCGCCGTCGACGTTACGCGACGCTGAGCAATACCGCGAAAAACGGCCAGTGCTGAGATGAATTAACGCCGAGTGGAATAGGACCTTTACATGGCAATCAGGCTACAAATGTTGACCGAAGACCCTAAAGAAATTGAGTTGATCGAACGTTATTGGGCCGTCGATAAGTTTGGGCAATACCTCGAAAAAGTGAGCGCCCTAGCGGGTCTTATTGAAATGGCTCAGGGCGTTACGCTGACCAGTTTCATACGGCAGCGTTGCAACGCGTTCGATGAAAATCAGGTCTGCCCCAAATGCGCAGAATTGATCGAAATCAAAAATCGCTCACAGGCCAAGAAGGTACCCCAGCCATCCATCAAGCTCTGTACGTTGTGTCAGAAAGGCCAGGATGACATTGCACTGGAAGCTAAAAGGTCGAAAGCTGCGGAGCTTGAGCGGCAGTTGGCAGAATACTCCCGCAATCAGTCAACACGAACGGTGGACTACTCAGCGATTCCGGATGCTCATGTGCTGATGCTGTTGGCGTTAGACAGGGCCATTACGCCGAGACTGGCCAATGGCGGTTTCACAATAGGTGACTGCCGAGGACTCGCACCACTATATATCGGTGACTTTGTGCTGCAATTGCGCGAGGCTGGTCTGGTCCTTGATGACCCCTGCAAGGCCAGGCCGGGCACCTACTATTGGGAGGGCGATGAGATTTGGATGGTGAGGGATCAAGTGGTCTATCGTTTGGCAGCCGATGCTGAATCAAGAGGTGCAGACGAGGTTATCCGGAGCCTGTCGGATAGGGTGTACACAGACGGGGAAGGGATCTTCAATCTGTGGCTTGATTACTCAACTGCTGATGTTATGCGCTATCTGGGTATCCAATGTGCACTCTATAACCATGAACTAACTGAACAAGAGCTGGAGGAAATTAAAAGTACCCTGCGATCAGCACTTGAAACCTATAGTGTCTCGCAGCTCTGGTCGGTGGCCTGGAAGGTTGTCAGAGATGCCGCAAGTTTAGCTAATCGCGAGTACTACAACCGTCCAAAAGCGGCTGCGACCATTCCCGGGAAAATTCGGCGGAACCTAGAGAAGGTGCAGCGCGAGTCGATTGAGCTCAAGTCATGGAGCCGCCCGGACCAGCATCCTGCCGGAACATTGGGCATGGTATTGGGTGAAATTCTGGGTGTTGACGAAAATACCTCAGGCCATATGGTCTCTTCCCTTGTTACCTGGCTCACCGGGCAAGGGTGTTCACCTAGTGTCGAAGCAGAGCTCGACGAACCGATACGGGAATTGATGACCATGGCGCTGGCCCACGACGTCAGTTCCTCAGTAATGCTGCGGTTTGCGGAGTTGATTCGTGCCGGCCATGACGTTGGTTTTGCCATTGAGGAAATTGGTGAGGCGCTTCGGTCGTAAAGGTGGCGGGGCAACTTCAGAGGAAGAAGAGGCGGTTAGCAAGCCTGTCCATCACAGCATCTGGGTGGGGTGGGAGAGACGTGGCTGCTGAAGGCTGTCCCTATCATTTTGTGCGTTCTATGATCCGCAATGTTATCGTGCTATCACGTATGACAGCTTCGTCAGGGACTGGAAGGGGACAAGATGACCGATTTTGAGCAGCAACCTTTTGCGGACGCCGAGTTTGCAGAGAATCCGGAGCAACGATGCCCCTGCATACTGCTGTTGGACACGTCATCGTCCATGAATGGCGCGCCAATCCGCCAATTGAACGATGCGCTGCAATTCTTCAAAGAAGAGTTGTATGCAGATGCAATGGCAGCGAAGCGGGTAGAGTTGGCAGTGGTGACCTTTGGACCGGTCAACGTCCAAACCGAGTTCACGACGGTTGATGGTTATTTCCCTGAAGTGTTAGAGGCTAGTGGTGTTACGCCAATGGGCGAGGCCGTTGAGCGTGCGTTGGATCTGCTGCGTGAACGTAAAGAGCGTTACCGAGCCAACGGCGTCAAGTATTACCGGCCTTGGGTTTTTCTGATTACAGACGGTGCACCAACGGATAATTGGCAGGAAGCGCGCCGACGTGTTCATGAGGGCGAGGAACGAAAGGAGTTCATGTTCTACTCCGTCGGTGTTGAGGGTGCGGAAATGTCGACTCTCACTCAGTTGGGAACACGTCAACCGCTCAAGCTGAAAGGTCTGGCGTTTCGAGAGCTCTTCGCTTGGTTATCGAGCTCGCTGAGCGCCGTATCGCAATCGAGTCCGGGGGATGCGGTTCCTCTCGCCAATCCGACAGGGCCAACGGGGTGGGCAGTTGCAGAATAGACTGCATTGGCGCTGGGCCTCGGCGTCGTGTATTGGCACGTCGCATCTGCGAATGGGCACACGCAAGCAGGATGCGTTTAGCATCATGCGGGTCCATTCAGATGCAATGTGTGCGATCGTTTCTGATGGCGCGGGCAGTGCTAGTCACGGAGGGCAGGGCGCTGCGTTAGTGTGCCGCACCCTGCGGGTCAATTTTCGCAATTGGTTTAAACAGCATGAAGTTTTGCCCTGCGACGAAACCATCATGTGCTGGATTGACCAACTCCGCGATCATCTTTCTATGGTCGCGCAGAAGCGAGGCGTAACTCGGCGACAGTTTGCTGCCACACTGGTCATGCTGGTGGTGTTCAAAGATCAGATCTTGGCCTTACAGATCGGCGATAGTGCACTCGTGGCGCGCAAGGCGGGTGTGTGGGAGGCCATTTGTTGGCCGGAGAATGGTGAGTTTGCTTCGACGACCTATTTCGTTACCGATGATCCTGAAGTTCGTCTGCACACCTATCGCTTCGATCGGGAGTACGACGCGTTCGCGCTTTTTTCAGATGGGCTTGAGTCCATTGCGCTGGAGCAGGCTACCCAACAACCTTTTGCTCGCTTCTTCGACCCGATGATCAAACCGGTGGATCAAGCACGGGCGGATGGGCGCCTTGCCGAATTATCAGACGCACTCGCGCGTTATTTGCAGAGCCCTTCGCTGTGCGAGCGCACGGATGATGACAAGACACTCATTTTGGTGTCGTGTCGATGAGTTCTACGCAGGTCAAAATCGGCGGTAAAACCGAGCGACTCGATAAGCAACTGGGCAAAGGCGGCGAAGGCGATGTGTACGCGCTGGTAGGGCGGGGAGACTGCGCGGTCAAGATCTACAAGACCGAGTTGCGAGGTTCCCGTGAGAACAAAGTTCGAGCGATGATTGACGGGCGATTGGCTGGTGCAACAACCCTCGTCGCTTTTCCGGCCGAAGTGGTGACTGATGCCTCTGGCAACTTTCTCGGTTTTACCATGCGGCTGGTGGCGGGGTACCGCGCGCTGCATGAGCTATACAGTCCAAAATCCCGCAAGATGCACTTTCCAAAGGCCGATTATCGCTTTCTGGTCCGCGTGGCTCAGAATGTCGCACGTGCTGTCGCCACAGTGCATCAGGCCGGGTGCATCATCGGCGACCTCAATCACTCTGGGGTTCTGGTAGGTCCCGATGCGACGGTCGCATTGATTGATGCCGACAGTTTTCAGTTCAGTTTGAAAGGCCACGCTTATCCTTGTGTTGTAGGCACCGAGGACTTCACACCACCGGAGCTTCACGGGGGTAGCCTTGCAAAGGTCATCCGCACCCAGGCTCACGATAATTTCGGGCTTGCAGTTGCTATTTTTCAGTTGCTTGCGATGGGTAAGCACCCTTATGCAGGTCGTTACAGTGGTCCGGATCTGTCTCTGGGCCAATCGATCGCACAGAATCGCTTTGCCTTTTCGATGGCTCGACGGAACGACACACGTACCACGCCACCGCCCGGCTCCGTGCTGCTCGCAGATTATCCTGGGTCGATTGCGACGGCATTGGAAAGCGCGTTTGGTCTCTCACCATCGTCACGTCCGGACCCCGCGACTTGGGTCAGTTTGCTCCAAGGACTCGAGATGGGATTGCGCCGCTGCGCAGACGTATCGACCCACTATTTTCCAGGCTCGGCAACTTCTTGTTTGTGGTGTCGGCTGGCGAGTCAGTCTGGGGTCGAAATGTTTCCCCAAGGTCTGGCTGTTGGCACTGTGCCGTTGGCAGGGCTTTTTGATTTAGAACGCGTGTGGGCGGCTATTCGAGCACTGCATCTCCCGATTCCGGAGGAGGTTTTGCCGGTTTGGAGTGGCACTATCGCTGCCCCCAGCGTTGCTGTGACGCAAGCAAAGGGTAATCGTCATGATCCAGCGATCATGGGAGGCGTCGCTTTACTAATTGCAATTATTGGATGTGTTTTCGCTCCAAAAGCAGCCCTGCTGTGGGGCGGTCTCGGCCTTTTCGGTTTAATTCGGGTCTTTGCTACCACTAAAGTGGACTCAACGCCTTTCCGCAAAGCCTATCAAGACGCCGACAGTAAAGTGCGCTTGGCGTCTCAAGCTTATCTTCAAAGAATTGGTCTGCGAGAGATGCATATCTTGCGTGCCGATTTGGAAGATGCAGTCATTCGATATCGGCAGGTCGAGACTGGTCTTACTCAGGCGCTCAGTCAGCTGAAGTTGACACGCGAGGAGCGCCAGCGCGTAGTTTTCCTGGATCGATTTTTGATCCGACGGGCGTCCATACCTGGCATCGGAGCGGGGAAGACTGCCACGCTTGCTTCTTTTGGTATTGAGACGGCTGCGGACATCACAGCTTCAGCAGTTCGAGCGGTGCCAGGTTTCGGAGAGGCGCTGACAGCAAAGATGTTGGCTTGGCGTCAGGGGCATGAGAGCAAATTCCGCTATAACACCACACCCGATCCGTCCGATCTACAAGTAGAGCAGTCCACTCGTGCGGCGTTCGCAACTAAACAAATAGAGCTCCAAAGAAAAATTCAGTCGGGTTTGGCTGCTTTGCAAGCTGCTATACCACGCTGCCTTTCTGCCAAAAACGCACCAGATCAGGCGCTCTCGCATGCACTCCAAGCGCGTGCTATCGCGCAACATGATTGTGCTGCGTTGGGGATTAGTGTGCCTGCGCCAGCTGCAATCTCCATCGATGTTCCCAAAAGAATGCAGATACAGCCGAGCGGAACCCAGCCAGCGCCGGTGACCTCTCGTTCGTCGGTGCCGACTACCACACGCTCATCTGCAACGAACGCTTGCCCGAGCTGCGGTGCTTCGATGGTTCCTCGTACCGCACGTAAGGGGAAGCATGCGGGGCGTCAGTTCTGGGGGTGCTCCAAGTTTCCCGTATGTAAAGGCACGAGAAGCTAAGGCATCACTAGCCGGTCAACTGCGCTTTGCGATGTCTCTTGAAGTGGCGCAGGTGGTGAGAACGGCCAATGCAGTAAGCTGCGCGATTCACAGGCTTGTCATGCCCCAAGAAGTAGTCCATGATTCTGTCCATAGAAAGCGTTGTTGAACTTAAGAGTTCAACGTTTTCAATGGGATAGACGTTTAGTAAGAAACCCGTTTCCCGCTCCAAATGCAAAGAAAAAGCCACTCTAACGAGTGGCTTTTTTTTTGCCTGGGATTTAAGGAATAGACGCTTCGGCGTCTTTTTTTGTTTTTGCGTACAACCGCCCGAGTCCAGGTGATCCGGTGCAAACAAGTCTAGAGTTAAAGTGATCGCTGCCGCCAAAAACGATGGTTGCCCCTTGTTTACTGGGCTGGCCAGCAAGTCAAAATGTTCTGCGGCAGCTACCAGCGGCCAGCTTGTAACACGCACGTGAACCCCGTGATGAAGCACAAACTGCTTGCTCAGAATATCAACCCGGGCGAGCACCGTAAGAAGCAGCGTCTGGAAGCTGAAGTAAAACATACCTTCCAAGCGGTCTACGACGAATGGGTCGACTTTCGCCAGCCAAGCCTTTGGGGCGAAATGCTCACCGAACTCTTCGCCGCCCAGCTCGTTGCGGGCCAATGCCCACCAGTCGTCGAATGCGTCGACATCGGGGTTGCAAGCCCACCCCACAGGCAGCAACTTCTGGCGGCCATTGGCTTGGCGTTCAACGCGCTCGGCGAGCCAGTAAACACCCTGGACCTTGAACAGAATGATGGAACATTGATTGGCGATAGCTTCTGTTAGCATCGGCTTCAGATCGCTGCCTTTGAAGAGCAATGACAGGGTGGTCTCCTTGCAACAGCAGGACTCCCCAACCGGAAGGGCGGGCGTCCCTTGGAGACGCATACCGGTTTATGGTCGGTGGTCAGTACTCATCCAGCAGGAACATGCCGTAAGGTTCCGGTCCGCTTCGGTGAAGCTACAGAGGTCCAAGCCGTCACCGATGGTGTAGGGCGGCATCAGGTAACCGCCGAGCTCCAGAGCCGCGTTGTTGTAGCGTCGATGCTCTGCGCGCACATCGCCCCAATCGCTGCAGATGTGCCGGCGCACGTAGCGCAGCGGGTCGAGCAGATCCTCCACGGCGATGGGGCTTCGTACTCTAATCACGCGCGTAATGGCGTTGCCTATAAGGGCGGCAGGCATGCTCTGACTGGGTAGAAAAATCCATCGCGAGGTGTTGGCGACAGGCTGCCGGCTAGATGTCCAACCCGCAGGTACTTCATCGTTCACTGACCCATGACGGTGTCACTTTTTATGGGTGAGGGTGTTCGCCTCGCTGGTTTCCCTGACCGCAAACATCAGGCAGCGCACCGCTTCACGATCCTGTTCCGACAAACAACGGTAGTAATGGATCAGGCGCTCTTCCTCTCGATTGAGTTGTCGGGGCCGCAGGGCTGTACCGATGGCGGTACGTAATGAGGGAAAAAATGCGGTATTTAGCATGAGCCAGGTTCTTCATGAGCTGAATGGAGACGTGGGCTTCTTGCCCAGAACAACTGAATACATAACGTTTATTGTGGAAAAGGGCTCGTCATTTTTCGTGACTGCTGGGTATTTCAGATGGGGCCGTCGGAAGTGTTTGGAGAAGGTGTAGGAGCGATCTTTTGAGGCTGGGTGAATAGCGGTGCGATTGAGCGCAGAGCCCACCAAGCCGGCATCTCTGGTCAGATTGGCGGTGGGTAGGCGCGAGTCTGCCAACAACGGGACACCTCCTTGTGACGGCGCAGGTCAAATAGCGCATGGCTGTACGGTCGTTTTCCGAAAGCGTGGGAAGTGTTCGAGTGGCTTTTTTTTGCCTTCGATTTACTGAATAGACGCTCCGGCATCTTTTTTTCGCTTATGCGCAAAGTAGGCGCAGCGCGCGCAGATTCGGAACCTCATCAATTTTGAACTAATCATAATGTCCATCCCCCTAACGCTGTGCAGATTGCCCTGGCTCAGGTCGACCTGAGTTATCTACCTATTACGCGCTAAGGTGTGGTGAATAATGAAGAGTGAACAAGTCGAAGGTGTTGCAGAAAAACTTGCCGGCAAAGCCCAGGGCGCCGTTGGGAAATTGTTCGGTGATTCGAGGCTGGAAGCTGAAGGTGCGGGTCGGCAGGTTGCTGGTCAGCTCACCCAGAGTTACGGCGACGCACTGGACAGCGTGTCTACGTTCGTAAAAGAAAAACCCGTTGCTGCACTTGCAATCGGTGCAGTAGCGCTGCTGGTGCTGGACCGTCTCCTGCGCCGCTGAGTCATACGCCGCGATGCTGTCGCGGCTCCTTTCATCTGTTGAGCGCTTGTTCCAAGTGTTCAACGAACACGCGCACTCTGCGCGGAACATGCTGACGTGTCGGAAGCACCGCAGTGATGGAAAGTTGCTCGGGTACCGCATCCGCCAATGTGACAAGGGCCAGGGAGCCTTCGGCAAGTTCGTTTCTGATGTCCCAGTATGTCAACATCGCCAGGCCCAAGTTCTGCTTGCTCGCCGTGCGCACCGCCTCGACGCTGTTGGCTGAGAAACTGCCGTGAGCGCGATGAGTGACAGCGTCAGCGTTTTTGGTGAACGGCCAGTAGGGCATGCCGTGCAACGCGATGCACTGATGATGGTTGAGGTCATCCAGCACCGCCGGTGTGCCCCATTGCGCCAGGTAGGTCGGGCTTGCGCAGACGACGCGCGGGTTGGGTGCCAGGTGGGTCGCCACCAATGTTGAGTCGCGCAACGTGGCGATGCGGATGGCCACATCAATGCCGAGCCCGACGATGTCGATGATGCTGTCCGATAATGTCAGGTCGACCTTGAGGGTCGGGTTGTCAGCCAGCAGCGCCGGCAGCAGCGGCATGATAACGGTTTGGCCAAAGACGCTGGGCGCGGTGACCCTCAATGTGCCGCTGGCACTGCCTGTGCTGGATTTCAATGTGGCACGTGCCGCTTCGTTTGCCTCGAGCATGGTCTTTGCGTAAGGCAGGTACATTTCGCCTTCCGGTGTGAGTGCGACGGAGCGCGTAGTGCGGTGTACCAGGCGCACACCCAAGTCTTCTTCCAGGGCCGCCAGGCGTCGTGAGACGGTCATCGCCGACAACCCAAGCCGTCGCGCGGCCTCGGACAAGCTGCTGCTGATGGCGACGTTGGCGAACACCTCTATCTCGGGAATTTGCATGGTTATAACCTTTTCCGTTAAGGCGCCTTATTGCAAGCGTGCGCTTCTAATGGGCTATTGCCGCGCTTATCGTCATGGCTGGCAAATAAGTGAGGGCAAATCATGACAGCACTAAACCTGCGCAGTGTAACTCCATTCGATATGGGCGCTCTTAAACTGAAAAATCGTATGGCGCTTGCACCCATGACACGCGTCAGTGCAAGTGAGAACGGCAATGCCACGCCGGCAATGGCCCGATATTACGAACGTTTTGCCCGTGGCGGTTTTGGCTTGATCATCACGGAAGGGATCTACACCGATCGGCAGTATGCCCAGGGCTACCTGAACCAGCCCGGTATCACCGACAGCGAACAGGCGTTGGCCTGGCGCGCAGTGGTCGAGGCGATTCATCGCCATGAAAGCGCTGCCATCGCACAGATCATGCATGCCGGCGCATTGAGCCAGGCCAACCGTTTTGTCGAACAGTCTGCTGGCCCTTCGGCCATTCGCCCGAAAGGCGAGCAGATGGAGTTCTATCACGGCCAGGGTGCTTATAGGGTCCCACAGGCGATGAGCGATGAAGACATTGCGGATGCCATTGAAGGGTTCGCTCAGGCGGCTAAACGAGCTGTTGAGATCGCGGGCTTCGACGGTGTCGAGATCCATGGCGCCAATGGCTATTTGCTGGATCAATTCATGGCCGACTACTCCAATCAACGCGAAGATCGATGGGGCGGTGATGTTCGCCAGCGCTTGAACCTGACGCTTGAGGTCATCGCCGCCGTTAAAAAGGTGGTGGGGCACTCGCCGGTGGGTGTGCGTATATCCCAGGGCAAGGTCAATGATTTTCAGCACAAATGGGCGGGTGGCGAGCGCGATACGCAGGTGATCTTCGGCAGCCTGGCTGACGCTGGTGTCGACTTCATCCATGTCACCGAGCATCGCACCTGGCAGCCGGCCTTTCCCGGTAACGAGGCAAGCCTGGTCACGCTGGCTCGCCGTTATGCGCCCGGTGTCGCGTTGATCGCCAACGGCGGCGTGCAGGACTCGCCCAGCGTTGAACAAACCCTGCAGGCGGGCGCAGATATTATCGCCGTTGGCAAAGCTGCCTTGGCCAATCCTGACCTGCTGCAACGGTTGCTCGATGGCCGTGCGCCGGACCCTTTCGACCCATCGCTGCTGGCGCCGTTTGCCCATATCAAGGATCGCGAGTTGAATTAAGCGCCGACCTCTGTCGTCCAGTTAGACGCTTTCTGGCTGTGCAGATCCCAACCGATGTTGACGTGAAGGTCGTGGTTGAAGGTCTGGCGCAGCGGTGCTCGATGGCAGGCTGGGGGCAGTGAGCAGAACTCGCCTATTAACAGGCCTGTTGCTGGAGATTCGGGAGGGTGGCTCCGCGCACTATGTGCGAGGAAATTTATTATTAAGATAAAAAGTTTTATTGACTAAAAAATTATATTGGGTAATTATTTCTCTGCATCTGCTTCATGCAGAGTCATCTTCAGGGTTATCCCGATGAGTCATAAAGCCCAATTCTCCCTCGCGACTTCTTATGTCGAGGCCAATGAGTCTTCATTGGCCACTCGCGTGGCGCCGCTGCTGATGCAGGGGTTTCCCGCCGCGCCGGAACACCGGGTAACGTGGAGCAACTGGATGCGCGCGCCCTTCAATCAATGGGGGTTTCGTCATCTGTCTCGACTGCGCCCCAGCATTGATGTGTCGGCGGGGCCAGGGCCTGCCGGTCAGCTCCAGGAGGCGCCGCGCGCACTGGATCAGCTGTGTTTCGACAGTGAGAGTGGGCTGGACATCCGTGTGATCGAGCACCTCGTCGCCAGCCAGACGGACGCCTTTTTGGTGATGCAGGGTGACACGGTGTTGTACGAGCGCTACTTCAACGGTCAGCGCGCCTGTGACCGGCACATCATGTTCTCGGTCACCAAGTCGCTGATCGGTACCTTGGGTGAACAGTTGGTGACGCGCGGCGTGCTCAAGCCCGAGCGGCCGGCCGCTTACTACGTGCCTGAACTGGCGGGCAGCGCATTTGGCGATGCGACGGTGCGCCAATTGTTCGATATGGCGGTCGGCATCGACTACAGCGAAGTGTATGACGACCCCAATTCCGAAAGCTCGCAGTACGGCTATGCCTGCGGCTTTCAACCCGCACCGGCGCAGTACGCGCAGTTCGAGTCGTTGTACCAGTACTTGCCATCCCTCAAGAAACGCGGCAGCCATGGGGGCTTTTTCCATTATGTGACGGCCACCACCGAAGCCTTGGCCTGGGTCATGGAGCGTGCCTCGGGCAAGGCCTGCAGTCAGATGCTGGAAGCGATCTGGGGGCGCTTGGGCTGCGAGCGCGACGGTTATTTCATGGCCGATCCCTGGGGCCGTAACGTTGCCGGGGCGGGCTTCAGTGCCACCTTGAGAGACATGGCGCGCTTCGGTCGCCTGCTCGCCAACGACGGTCGCCAGGACGGCGTTGAGCTGCTGTCGCCCGAGACCGTGGCCCGTATCGCCTCCGGCGCTGATCCGGCGATCTACGCGCAAAATGCCGAGTTCTCCAGCTGGACGCCAGGTGCGTCCTATCGCAGCCAGTGGTACGTGTTCAACGACCACAGCCAAGCCCTGATGGCTGGGGGGATCCACGGCCAATACCTGTTTATCGATAAGCCGTCCGGCGTGGTGATCGTCAAGCAATCGTCGCTCACCGATGCGGTCAGCCTGTTCGATAACGACAGCGTGCGCATGCTGCGCGCCATCGCCGCTCACTTGAGCCACTGACCCACGCCAAAAAAATAACAGTTTTGCGTTCTATTCACCTGGCTTGCCCAGGTGTTGGCGGCGCCCTGCGTCGCCATTGACTGCCCTGTAACAACAATAATTCCACAGGAGCTTCTTATGGTATTCACCAAGCGCTTCTCTCGAGCGCTGTTGGCGGTCGGCTTACCCTTGACCACCCACTTTGCATGCGCGGGCTACACCTTTGAGGACGGCGATCTCAAGGGCGAAGTCAATCTCACGGCAGGAGGGGCGACGTTGTTTACCCGTGGCGTCAACTTCGGCAGCGGCCGGGTCGATGCGCGCAACGGTAAAAACGGCGGCGCCAGGATCAACTGGCAAGAGGTCTACGTAAAACCGGGGGTCAAACTCGAGTATGCGGTGCAACCGGATTTCAGCCTGTTGGCGGGCGGTTCTCTGGTGGCGGCCAGCACCTTCGGCGATGGCGATGCGGGTGGCTTCAGCCGCAGCTCCGATGGCAAGGCCGCAGCCGAAGAACTCTATGGCGGTTTTCGCGCCGGCGAGTGGAAGCTCACCGCCGGCCGCCAGAACTACATGATCGGGACGGGGTTCATCGTCATGGATGGCAACCTCGACCAGTTCAAGGATGGCGCCTACTGGCTCGGCCCGCGAACCGCGTTCAAGGATTCGGCGATCCTGGCCTGGGATCATGGCGCGCTGAAGTCTCAGGCTTTCACCTTGCGCACCGATGATGACTTGGGCGATTTTCGCATGACCGGCGTCAACGTGGATTACAACCTCGATGATCAGGTGATGCTCGGCGCCATGGCCATGAAGGTCAATGCCCTTGGCCCCAGAGGCAGCACGCTCCCGCGCCGCCGGGACGGGATGCAGGTGTACAACCTGCGGGCGCTCAACGCCAAGGTGCCCGGCGTACAGGCGCTGACGCTGAATGCCGAATACGCGCTGGAGCGCGGCAGCGGCGAAGGTGTCGACTACGCTGCCAACGCCTGGTATGCCCAGGCCGACTATGCCTTCAACAGCTTGCCGCTGACGCCGGTCCTTGGCTACCGCTACGCGAGCTTTTCCGGCGACGACAACCTCACCGACAACCGGCAAAAAGCCTGGGATTCACTGAGCAAAGGCTTCGTCGACTGGAGCACGTGGCTGGTCGGGGACGTGGTCGGCAACTACCTGTTGTTCAACAGCAACGAAAACGTCCAGCAGTTCTCCCTCAAGACCCACCTCAACGAAACCCTGACCCTCGGCGCGATTCACTACCAGTTCTGGCTGGATGAGAAAAACTACCTGGGCGCGCCGGTCAGCGACCGGCGCTTTGCCGACGAAAGTGTGGTTTTCCTCGACTGGACACCCACACCGTCGTTCTATACGTCGCTGTCCTACAACTGGGTCAAGCCACTGGCCGCCGCCAAACAGGTGTTCGGCAACGACCAGATGTTCAGTGCGCTGGAACTGTATTTCACCTACCGCTATTAAGTGCTGCGAGCCATCGCGGCCGCGCTGGAGTGTTTTGGTCATGAACAGATTTTTGCGTAACACCGTGCTGGGCGCTGTCGCCTCGTTGCTCATCAGTGGCTTTTGCCTGGCTGAAGAACGCACCGTACGGATCTACAACTGGATCGAATACTTGCCACCCGAAGTGCTCAAGAGTTTTCAGGAGGAAACCGGCATTCGCCCGATTTACGATGTGTTCGACAGCGTCGAAACCATGGAGTCCAAGCTGCTGACGGGCAACTCCGGGTATGACGTGGTGTTTCCCGGCTCCGCTAACCTGGGACGCTTGATCACGGCCGGGGCCGTGCAGCCGCTGGATCGCAAGCAGTTGCCCAACTGGCTGCACCTGGACCCGCAATTCATGCAAACCCTGGAAACCGCAGGTGACTCAGGCAACCGCTATGCCGTGCCTTACCTGTGGGGCACCACACTGATCGGCTACAACGTCGACAAGGTGCGCAAAGCCCTGGGGCCCGACGTGCAGATGAACACCTGGGGCATCATCTTCAACGAAGAAAACCTCGCCAAGCTCGCCAGTTGTGGCGTGGGTTTCCTCGACGCCGGCAACGAGATCCTGCCGATTGCCTTGCACTACAAGGGCCTCGACCCCAATAGCCAGAAGCGTGAGGACTATGTGCAAGCCCAGGCCGTGATGATGAAGATTCGCCCTTACGTCAGTTACTTCAACTCGTCGCGCTACGGCATGGACCTGGCCAACGGTGATATCTGTGTGGGCGTGGGCTGGTCCGGCGGTGTCGCCCTGGCCACACGACTGGCAGATGCCGCCGGCAAGGGCGTCAAGGTGCAGATGGCACTGCCCAGGGAAGGCGCGCCGATGTGGTCCGACGTGATGATGATCCCGGCCAAGGCCCCCGATCCGGCGGAGGCCCATGCGTTCATCAATTACATCCTGCGCCCGGACGTGATTGCGCGCATCAGCAACAAAATCGGCTACCCCAACCCAAACAAGGACGCCACCGCGCTGGTGGACGCCAGCATCCGCAACGACCCCAACATGTATGTGCCGGACGAAGCGCGCAAGACCCTGTTCGCCCTGGAGCCGATCCCGGCTGCCGCGGAGCGCATCCGCACCCGCACCTGGACCGCCATCAAGAGCAACCGCTGATCAGTGTGGCCCGGTGCGTGCGCGCCGGGCTCGACTCGGGAGGCAATCAGGCCTGCATGCCGTAAAACACCAGCTCGGTGATGCGCCTGACCTGCAGGGAGTGCGCGTCGATATCCGGGTGTTCCTGGTTCACCAGCCTGAACAGTTGCAGGTGCGAATAGTCATTCAACAGGAACGCGGCCAATTCCACATCGAGTTGCGGGCGCAGCTTGCCGGCCCGTTGCAACTCGCGCAGCAGTTCGCTGATTTCAGCCCTGAGCGCATCGTTCATGGCCCGGTAGCCTTCGGGCAGTCCATTGCTGCCGCCGAACAGGATCAGCGGCAGCAGTTCACGCCACAGGCTGGGGTGCATGACTTCCAGGGCATAGCCCGTGAGCAGGCGTTCCAGGTGGCAGAGCGCTTCGACCGGGTCGTCTATTTGGTGGATCAGGCTGCGGGTGTCGCTGATCGCGCGTTGATCGGCGTGGTGCAGGATCTCCAGGATGATTTCCTGCTTGTTGCCGAAGTACTTGAACACCGTCGGCGGCGATACCCCGGCCTGGCCGGCGATCTGTTCGATGGTGGTGTTCTGGAAACCCTGGCGCTCAAACAGTTCGACCGCGGCTTTACTGATAGCTTGCCGGCGCTCGGCTTTCTGACGTTCACGCAATCCACTCACAGGAGATCCTTGTCACGAATAAAAAGAGGGGCGCGTGTCGGCCCCATACCCTTGCAAAATACTTAATTGGGTAAAGATTTTAAAGCACTAATTGCCATTCAAGGGGTTTGCCGCTGGTGCTTCTTCATACGGTAAGCAAATTGAGCACGGCTGAGCCCCACGAGCCTGGCGGCCGCGGCCAGGTTGCCGGCGCTTTGTTGCAACGCTTCAGTGATCAGGCGCGATTCAAGGCCTTCGATGGAAACCCCCTGGTCAAACGGGGCGAGGGTATCCAGCAGCGTCGAGCGCGGCGCCTGCGCAGTATTTGACAGACCGCCCTGGTCGTCGAGGCCATAGGGCTCGGCGGGCATCGGTTCGTTGCGAAACAGATGCACCAGATCAATGGCCTGGCCTTCATCGCTGGCGATCAGGCCGCGTTCGATGAGGTTTTGCAGCTCGCGCACATTGCCCGCGAAGTCGTAGCGCAGCAACGTCTTCAGGGCGCGCATGGTCAGGCCTGCCGGGGTCCGGGCGTAGTCCTGGCAGAAGCGCGTCAGGAATGCATTGATCAACAGCGGGATGTCGTCCCGGCGTTCACGCAGCGGGGGCAGGGCGATGGGGTAGACGTTCAGCCGGTAGAACAGGTCTTCGCGAAAGCTGCCGTCTGCCACCGCTTTACGCAGGTCGATATTGGTGGCGGCCACCACGCGCACATCCACCTTGATCCCGCGCACCCCGCCGACCCGTTCGATTTCCCGTTCCTGCAAGGCTCGCAGCAACTTGCTTTGCCCGGGCAGGCTGAGGCTGGTGATTTCATCCAGGAACAGGGTGCCGCCCTGGGCCCGTTCGAACCGCCCGGGGCGCGAGTGCGTCGCGCCGGTATAGGCGCCGCGTTCGACACCGAAGAGTTCGGCCTCCACCAGATTATCCGGGATGGCGGCGCAATTGAGTGCCACAAACGGGCTGTCATGGCGACGACTGAGCTGGTGCAGCTGGCGCGCAAACATCTCCTTGCCCACGCCGGACTCACCGCTGATCAGCACTGTCGCGGGCGTCAGTGCAACCCTTTGCAGCGCTTGCATCGCCGCGTTGAACGCGGCACTGGCGCCCACCAATGGTTGCGGCTGGCGGGTTCCGCCACTGCTGGCTACGGGGCCTGCGAGCGTGGGGGTGGCAGGGCCAGTGACGGCCTGGGACACATTCAGGTAGCGCAGGTCCTGCTCGACATCACCCCATTGCTCGGCCGTCTTGCCGATCACTCGGCAACGGCAATGGCCCATGCCACGGCATTCCACTTCGCGGAAAATCACCATTTGCCCGAAGAGGCCGCTGACGAAGCCGATGGCGTAGCCGGTTTCGGTCCAGCACACCGGGTCCTGGCCGATGCCGTAGGCCCCTACATGTTCATCGGCTTCGCACGAGTGGTGCCAGAGAAATTCCCCTTCATAGAACCCCGAGTCGGCATCGAACTTAAAGTGCAGCGGTTCGACCTTGGTCATGCCTTCCAGGGTGTGCAGGTGGGTCCCGGCGCGAAACACCGCGGCGGCATCGGCCTGTGGCCAGCGCTCGCGGATCAAGCGCGCATCCCGTGCGCCGGAGGCATAACCGGTGCGGGTGAACAGGCCTCGGGCCTGGTCCAGTCCCAGGCGCTCGATGACCTCGGCGCGCAGGGCGCCGAACGACGAACTGTGCAGCAACAACATGCGTTGATCGTTGAGCCAGATGCGCCCGTCTTCAGGGGAAAAGAACAGGCAGTCGGCCAGTTCCGCTGTGGTGGGCGAGCTGCTGTCGCTGAGTTGGCGACTGTCGCCGCGCGGCGGGTAGGGCGCGGTGGCCACCCGGTCGTCGGGCAGCGCGCTGTGGGGATTAGTCATTGTTATGCCCCTGCAAAGCGAGTGATCGATATGAGCAACTGCTCAGATAGTTATAAAACATAACCTTATCAATTGAACAAGTGGCAGAGCCTGGGTTTTTTGCGGGTGAACGCCCCAGGCGTGTGAACGCTGCGTGGCAGGCCTCGACCCAGAGCCCTCGCCGGTTTTTGTACGCGCCATTGCGTACAAGCGGCACAGCCTTTGCTCAAGACTGGATGCGGCGTTTGCATCCTGTGCAGACGATGACAATTACAAGAACCGGAGTTGCCAATGCCAGTGTCTGAGACCACCCCCTTTCTACAGCGGGCCATCGCGTCCGAATGCCTGTTCAACGGCGACTGGATTCCCGTGTCGGGGTCTGTGATTGACGTGATTGAACCCGCCACCGGCGAACCCCTGATGCGCTGCGCCATGGCCAATGCGGCCGACATCGCCATCGCCTGTCGCAGCGCGGCCCTGGCGCAGCCGGCCTGGGCTGCGTTGGGCCCAAGGGAGCGCGCCGAGGTATTTCGCAAAGCGGCGGACCTGGCCCAGCGGTCCTTCGCCGAGCTGGCGCTGTACGTCGCCCGGGAAACCGGGGGCGCGTTGTTCAAGGGCGAGCACGAAGTGCGTGAAGCGATTGTGCTGCTGCATCAGGCGGCGGGGCTGTTGTCCCAACCTCACGGGTTGGTGCTGCCCAGTGCTGCAGGCCGACTGTCCTATGCACGGCGCCAGCCCCACGGCGTGGTCGGGGTGATTTCACCGTTCAATTTCCCGCTGGTGCTGTCACTGCGTTCCGTGGCCCCGGCGCTGGCGGCGGGCAATGCAGTGGTGCTCAAACCCGACCCGCAGACCCCGGTCAGCGGGGGCTTTCTCATTGCCCGGCTGTTCGAAGAGGCGGGCTTGCCCAAGGGCCTGCTGCAGGTGTTGCCCGGCGCGGCGCCGGCGGGGGAAGCGCTGTGCCGCGATCCGAATGTGCGGATGATTGCGTTCACCGGGTCCACGGCGGCGGGGCGCAAAGTCGCTGAAGTGGCCGGTCGACACCTGAAAAAGGTTGCGCTGGAGCTGGGCGGGAAGAACCCGCTGATCATTCTCGAAGACGCCGACCTCGACCTGGCCGCGAGCAATGCAGCCTGGGGCGCCTGGCTGCATCAGGGGCAAATCTGCATGGCGACCGGGCTGATTCTCGTGCATCAATCCATCGCCGAAAGCCTCACCCGCAAGCTGGTGGACAAGGCCCGGGCGCTCACTGTGGGCAATGCCGCACAGGGTGAAGCGGCGCTCGGCCCGTTGATCAACCAACGGCAACTGCAACGCGTGCACGAGATCGTCACTGACAGCCTGCAGGCCGGCGCACGGCTGGAGGCGGGCGGCGACTATGACCGGTTGTTCTACCAGCCCACCGTGCTCAGTGGTGTACGTCCGGGCATGCGCGCCTTTGAGGAAGAGCTGTTCGGCCCGGTGGCCACGGTGGTCAGTTTCTCCACCGACGAGGAAGCGATCGAGCTGGCCAACCGCACGGAGTACGGCCTCTCGGCCGCCATCATCTCGCCGTCGGTCGGGCGCGCCATGGCCATTGGTGAGCGGCTGGACTGCGGCCTGCTGCACATCAACGACCAGACCGTGGCCGACGAATGCATCAACCCGTTCGGCGGGCGCGGTGCCTCCGGCAACGGCGGCAGCGTCGGCGGGCCGGCTGACTGGGACGAGTACAGCCAGTGGCAGTGGGTCACGGTGAAAAATACGCCGCCTGTCTATCCATTCTGAGCCGTGGCCGTTCTCGGCCCTGGCTCATCGCTTTGATACACCCATGCCTATACAAAAATAAGAGGGCTTGAACATGAACCTGCACAACAAAACCCTGGTTGTCACCGGTGTCGCTTCCGGCATTGGTGCCGAACTGGCGCGGCTCGCGCGTTTCCAGGGGGCCACGGTGATCGGTGTGGATCGCCATGAACCGCAACTGACCCTGGATGGCTTCTTCCAGGCTGACCTGGGTGACCCTGTCAGCATTGATGCACTGGTGGCGCGTCTGCCCGCGCGGGTCGACGGGCTGTGCAACATCGCCGGGGTGCCCGGTACGGCACCCGCGCAAGCGGTGGCCACGGTCAATTACCTGGGGCTGCGGCACCTGACTCAATCGTTGCTGCCACGCATGCCGGCGGGCGGCAGCATCGTCAACGTCGCCTCGGTGCTTGGCGCGCAATGGCCGCAACGGCTGGAGCTGCACAAGG
The DNA here is from genome assembly GCF_900006605.1 of Pseudomonas sp. 58 R 3. Lineage (NCBI taxonomy): Bacteria > Pseudomonadati > Pseudomonadota > Gammaproteobacteria > Pseudomonadales > Pseudomonadaceae > Pseudomonas > Pseudomonas sp. 58 R 3. Next base: position 49,330 of record NZ_CVTT01000075.1, read on the forward strand.
CGCTGGCCGCGACACACAGCTTCGAGGCCGGGCAGCAGTGGCTGGCGGCCAATCCGGTGGAGCAGGCCAGCTGTTATCAATACTTCAAGGAGGCGCTGATCGTGTGGAGCTTCCAACAATCCCAGGGCTGGTTTCGCGATCACGCGGTGCGTATCAACTGCGTGGCGCCGGGGCCGGTGTTTACCCCGATTCTCGGCGATTTCGTCAGCATGCTCGGGCCGCAGCGGGTGGCCGAGGACAGCCGGCGCATGACCCGTCCAGCCCTGGCCGATGAGGTGGCGGCGGTGATTGCCTTCCTCTGCTCGGATGCTGCGCGCTGGGTCAACGGGGTCAATCTGCCGGTGGATGGCGGTTTGGCTGCCACCTACGTGTAGGGCCTGCCACAGCGATAAATCCCGGTGCGGCCCCTCGTGCCGGGAGTCTTGAACAACAACAAAAATACAGGACATACAAGATGCTCAAGCCTATCTTGCGGACGGTTGCGGCCACGACATTTGTCGCACTGACATCGACTGCCCATGCTTACGACCTGCCCGGACTCAACCTCGGCACCACCAGTTTCTACGACGGCTCACCGGCCCCGGCGGGGCCTGGCTGGTACCTGGAGGAATACCTGACGTACTCCCGAGCGAGCCGTTTCAACGATGCCCACGGCAACAAGCTGGCGTTGCCCAGGCAGGACCTGGAAGTGGTGGCGCCCACCACACAGATCATCTACGTCGGCCAACCCCTGGCCAATGGCGCGATGCCCGGCTTCACCTTGATTAACACCTCCCTGGCCCATGTAAATGTCGACGATGGGTTGAACAATGCGGCGCTGAGTTCCCGTGCCGGCTTTGGTGACTTGACGGTCGGTGCCTTCCTGCAACTGCCAACCCTGAACCGCGCCGATGGCAGCCCGCTGTTGACCCAGCGTGTGGAGGCTGATGTCTCGATCCCGGTGGGCGCCTATGACCGCAATCGTTCGATCAACCCCGGCAGCCACTTCTGGTCATTCAACCCGTATTACGCGGCGACGTACTGGTTGAGCCCGAAATGGTCGGCGAGCGGGCGTTTCATGTACCTGTGGAATGGCAAGAATGATGAGCCGCAGGCAGGTTTCGGGGATGTTTCCGATACCCAGGCCGGCCAGGCATTGCATGCCAACCTGACGCTGCAATATGCCTTGAGCCAGCAACTGAGCGTGGGGCTGAACGGCTATTGGTTGAAGCAGATCACCGACACCCAGGTTGACGGGCACGCCGTGAGCGGGCGCCGGGAAAAGGTCTGGGCCATTGGCCCAGGCCTGGTCTATGCGTTCAGCAAGGAAGAGGTGCTATCGGTAAACGCCTACTTTGAACAGCAGGCGCAGAACCGCACCGAGGGCAACAAACTGGTGCTCAACTGGCTGCATAAGTTCTAGCAGGCGCGGTACGCACCATCACGCTGATGATGGTCAGTGCGGCAATTACCACCCCGGGGGAGGTCGCCAGCAGTACCCCGGCGGTGCCGGCGCCAGCCGCGAGGAGTTGCCCGGCCGCCAGGGGCCC
>NZ_CVTT01000074.1:0-4165 GCF_900006605.1 Pseudomonas sp. 58 R 3
TCGCGGCCACCGCCAACCCTGCGGAGCGCGGCACGCAGGTGCCGGCGTTTCTGGAGATTCGCCCGGACGGCACGGTGCGCCTGCTCAGCCCCTTTATGGAAGGCGGCCAAGGCACCCACACCGCCATGGCGCAAATTGTCGGTGAAGAACTGGACGCCGACCCTGCCACCTTTGTCGTCGAGGCCGCGCCACCGGGCGATGCCTATGTGGTGATGGAAAACGGCATGCGCATCACCGGCGGCAGCATGTCGGTGCGCATGAGTTACCCGACCATGCGTCGCCTGGGCGCCCTCGCCCGCGCCATGCTGTTGCAGGCCGGCGCCGAGCAACTGGGCGTGCCGGTCGCGCAACTGACCACCACACCCGGCCGCGTAGTGCACGCCGCCTCGGGCCGCTCGCTGGGCTACGGCGAACTGGCCAGCCGCGCCCTCGACATGCCGGTGCCTGACCCGTCCACCATCACCCTGCGCGACCCGAGCCAGTTCCGCTGGATCGGCAAGCCGGTCAAACGCCTGGATGCCTACGACAAATCCACCGGCAAGGCGCAATACAGCATCGACCTCAAGGTCGACGGCATGCTCCACGCCGCCGTGCAGCATGCGCCGCGCCTGGGCATGACCGTGGGCAGCCTGCGCAATCAGTCCCAGGTCGAAGCCATGAAAGGCGTGCACTCGGTGCATCAATTGCCTGGCGCCGTAGCCGTGGTGGCCGAGCGCTGGTGGCACGCCAAGCGTGCAGTAGAAGCTATTCAGGTCGAATGGCTGGAAGCCGCCGCCGACTCCACAGTGCGCGCCATGCCGGCAGACTTTTCCAGCGACAAATACCGTGACTTCCTCGCCGCCCAGCAAGGCCCGGCCCGCGACGAAGAAAACGAAGGCGACGTCAACGCCACATTGGCAAACGCCAAGACCAAGGTCGAAGCCACTTACCACAACCAGTACGTTAACCATGCCCAACTGGAGCCGCCATCGGCCCTGGCGCGCTATAACCCGGACGGCACGCTGGAAGTCTGGCTGCCGAACCAGGCACCCGACATGTTCCGCGCCGACATCGCCAAGCGCACCGGGCTGGATGTGTCGAAGATCACCCTGCATTCGCCGTTGCTGGGCGGCTTTTTCGGCCGGCATTTTCTGTATGACTCGGCCAACCCGTACCCGCAGGCCGTCGCGCTGGCCAAGGCTGTGGGCCGCCCGGTCAAGCTGATCTGGAGCCGCGAAGAAGAGTTCCTGCGTGATGTGCTGCGCCCGGTCGCAGTGGTCAAGTTCCGCGCGGCGCTGGATGACAAAGGCTTGCCGGTGGCCATCGAAGCCGTGAGCGCCACCGAAGGCCCATCCGAGGCCATCGCCGGCAAACAGGGCGACAAAATCGACCCGACGGCCCTTGAAGGGTTGTCGGGCAAGTCCTACGCGATTCCCAACAAACGCATCGCCCAGATCTACGTCAAAGGCCCGACCATGCTCGGCTACTGGCGTTCGGTGGGCAACTCGCTGAATGACTTTTTCTACGAAGCCTTCCTCGATGAACTGGCCGACAAAGGCGGCCATGACCCGTACGAGTTGCGCCTGCACCTGCTGCGCGACAACAAACGCCTGACCACGTTGCTGCAAGCGGTTGGCGAGTTGTCCGGTGGCTGGAAGCGTGGCCCCTACACCGCCGAAGACGGCAGCCGGCGTGCCCGTGGCGTGGCCATGGCCTCGCCCTTTGGCTCGCATGCGGCGGTGGTTGCCGAAGTGTCGATCGAAAACGGCCAGGTCAAGGTGCATAACATCTGGGAAGCCATCGACCCTGGCAGCATCGTCAACCCGGCGATCATCGAGGCCCAGGTCAATGGCGCCGTAGCGTTGGGCTTGTCACAAACGTTGGTGGAAGAAGCGGTGTACGTGGACGGTAAACCACGGGCGCGCAACTACGACCTTTACCCGATCCTGCCACCCTCGCGGATGGCCAAGGTGCACGTAAAGATCGTCGAGAGCGGCGAAAAGATGGGCGGTATCGGCGAGCCGCCGCTGCCCGCAGTGGCGCCTGCCGTGGCCAATGCGGTGGCGCACTTGACCGGCCAGCGCATCCGCAGCCTGCCCTTGAGCCGCTACACCTTCGCCTGACCGACAAGGAACGCCTATGAACAACCAACGATTGGCTAGAACCGCTGGCTGGCTGGTGCTGGCCGGCGCAGTCGCCGCCGGCCTGCTGGCCTGGTACGTCACCCGTCAACCGGCTTCGCCTTTTGAACAGGCCAACGCCACGGCTGACCCGACCCTGGTCAGCCGTGGCGAATACGTCGCCCGCGTCAGTGATTGCGTGGCCTGCCACAGCCTGCCGGGCAAAGCGCCGTTTGCCGGCGGCCTGGAGATGGCCACGCCGCTGGGCGCCATTCATGCCACCAACATCACGCCGGACAAAAACGTCGGCATCGGCACCTACAGCCTCGCCGACTTCGACCGCGCCGTGCGCCACGGCGTGGCGCCGGGTGGGCGACGGCTCTACCCGGCCATGCCCTACCCGTCCTACGTAAAACTCAGCGACGACGACATGCGTGCGCTGTATGCGTTTTTCATGCAAGGCGTGCAACCGGCCAGCGAGCCGAACATCCCCAGCAGCATCCAGTGGCCACTGAACATGCGCTGGCCCATCGCGCTGTGGAACGGCGTGTTCGCGCCCACTCACCCCTACGCCGCCAAACCCGAGCAGGACGCGTTGTGGAACCGTGGCGCCTATATCGTCCAAGGCCCCGGCCATTGCGGCAGTTGCCACACGCCGCGTGGGCTGGCGTTTAACGAGAAGGCATTGGACGAGTCCGGCGCACCGTTCCTCGCCGGTGCCCTGCTCGACGGTTGGTATGCACCCAGCCTGCGCCAGGACCACAACACCGGCCTGGGCCGCTGGAGCGAGCCGGAGATTGTGCAGTTCCTCAAAACCGGGCGTAATAAACACGCGGTGGTGTATGGCTCGATGACCGAGGCGTTTAACAACTCCACACAGTTCATGCAGGACGACGACCTGGCGGCCATAGCGCGTTATCTCAAATCACTGCCGGGCGACCCGCAGCGTGACGGTTCGCCGTGGCAGTATCAGACGGCAGCGCTCGACACGAGCGCTCCGGGTGCCCACACCTATGCCACCCGCTGCGCCTCCTGCCATGGCCTGGACGGCAAAGGCCAGCCGGAGTGGATGCCGCCTTTGGCCGGTGCCACCTCAGCCCTGGCCAAGGAAAGCGCCTCGGCGATCAACATCACCCTCAATGGCTCGCAACGCATCGTGACCTCCGGTGTACCGGATGCGTACCGCATGCCCGCGTTCCGCGAACAATTGTCCGACCAGGAAATCGCCCAGGTGTTGAGCTACGTGCGCGGCACATGGGGCAACAACGGCGGCGCGGTGGAGGCTGCGGCGGTGAACAAGCTGCGCGGGCATACGGACCCGGCCAGTAGTAGCCCGATCATTTTGCATATGCGCTGACAGATCGTTAACAGATCGTTCCCACGCTCCCGCGTGGGAATGCAGCCCGTGACGCTCCGCGTCACAGCTGCGCAAAACTTGAATGTTGTGAGCGGGACGCAGAGCGTCCCAGGCTGCATTCCCACGCAGAGCGCGGGAACGATCTGATGGCCGCAGGCTACCAGCCATACAAGAGGGTCCAGAGGATACAGCCAGCAAACCATACCAACTTGAATGTTGTGGGCGGGACGCGGAGCGTCCCAGGCTGCGTTCCTTTGCTGCGCGTGGGAACGATCTGTGGCGAGATTAGTGGCATTTGGTCATGGTTTTTAAAGGGCCAGCAGGGCGCGTCCCTTTAAATTGCAGGACGTTTCCTAGACAATCCTTGCCGCCTTGTGCCTGTTGGAATCGATGGCTAGTCTGCGATCCGTCACTGCTTATCAGTGATCGGGTTTAGTCGCTCGGTATTCCAAAAGGTGCATGGCCCTCCATGAGGTTTTATGGTGGCTGTGCGCAGGGCGCCCTCGGGTGCGCCGGTTTTTACCTTTTGGTCCGGTCGACTAACCTGCGTACAGCCGCCACCCTACGTTTAGTCGCGAACGGTTCGGCTCCTTGAATCCAAAAGGTAGCTAAACAATGAAAAAAGTCGTCCCCGACCCACCCCGCAACGCCGCCAAAGACCGCGCCGCCTTCAACCGCGCCATCGACCATTACCTGCCCTCCAACGGCG
>NZ_CVTT01000074.1:4215-39451 GCF_900006605.1 Pseudomonas sp. 58 R 3
GCTTCGAAGACGCCCTGCTCTACACCGCCAGCTTGCTCGACAGTGCTTGCGCTACCGCACTCAATTGCGGTGATTTGCTGGCCAGTCCCCAGCGCGCGAAGATTCTGGCGGTCTGGCATTTGCTGGAGATGGCCAAGACTACGGTGGACCGTTCTATCGAGTGCCTGAAGCCCACAGCCCCACCTGCCTGAACACAATAAAAACTGTGGGAGCGGCGGTGCGACGATTCGACTTGCTCGCGAATGCGGTGGGTCAGACACATAGATGCTGACTGAACCACCGCATTCGCGAGCAAGCCCGCTCCCACATTTGATCGAATCTGTGGCGAGATTAGTGGCATTTGGTCATGGTTTTTAAAGGGCCAGCAGGGCGCGTCCCTTTAAATTGCAGGACGTTTCCTAGACAATCCTCGCCGCCTTGTGCCTGCTCGAATCGATGGCTAGTCTGCGATCCGTCACTGCTTATCAGTGATCGGGTTTAGTCGCTCGGGTCTTACATGGCGCATGGTCCTCCGTGAGTTTTATGGTGGCTGTGCGTAGGGCGCCTTCGGGTGCGCCGGTTTTCCATGTGACCGGTCGACTAACCTGCGTACAGCTGCCACCCTCGTTTAGTCGCGACAAGTGTCGGCTCCAACCATGTGGAGTTACACCATGAAAAAAGTCGTCCCCGACCCACCCCGCAACGCCGCCAAAGACCGCGCCGCCTTCAACCGCGCCATCGACCATTACCTGCCCTCCAACGGCGTTAAAACCGAAGACCTGAGCTTCGAAGACGCCCTGCTCTACACCGCCAGCTTGCTCGACAGTGCTTGCGCTACCGCACTCAATTGCGGTGATTTGCTGGCCAGTCCCCAGCGGGCGAAAATTCTGGCGGTGTGGCATTTGCTGGAGATGGCCAAGACCACCGTGGATCGCTCCATTGAGTGCCTGAAGCCCACAAAAGCTCCAGCCTGAATCAACACGGTCAAACTGTGGGAGCTGGCTGGCCTGCGATGCAGACACCTCGGTGCATCAGCCATACTGGGGTGATGCCATCGCAGGCAAGCCAGCTCCCACAGTTGACCGAGTATGGCTCTACTGTTGCTGTTTCACGGTATTGGTCGTCAATCCATCCCAACGCCCTGCTCTCGGGCACAAATTATTGCCCGTCTCCATCGTTTCTCCACAAAACCTCCCATGAAAGCACATGCTGGTTGCGCACACTTGCGTTCACCGTTGCGTAGATCTACCAGGAGAACACGATGATTCCTGCCCTGGAGTCCAGCACCCTCACCCAGAAGCTATGATCACTACTGGCAAACGTGGCCATGGACCGGCAGCCACGATCAGGCAGATAAGCCCGAGCGCAGGGATGCACAGGCTCGCCGCGTATTCACCGAGCAGACCATGACTGATTTTCCCGTTGCATCGATGCCCCGCCCGGACTGTGTCAGAGAACCCCAGGCCCTCGTGCTGATTGCCGAAGATGAGCCGCAAATCGCTGACATTCTGGTGGCTTACCTCAAACGTAGCGGCTTTCGCACCGCCCACGCCCGTGACGGCCAACAGGCGCTGGACATGCACCTGGCGCTCAAGCCGGAGCTGATGTTGCTGGATGTGCTGATGCCCAACGTGGATGGCTGGCAGGTGCTCGCGCAGGTGCGCCAACGCGGCCATACGCCGGTGATCATGCTGACCGCGCAAGACCAGGACATGGACAAGCTGATGGGCCTGCGCATCGGCGCCGACGACTATATCGTCAAGCCGTTCAACCCGGCCGAAGTGGTGGCGCGTACCCAGGCGGTACTGCGCCGCTCCATCGCTTATCGCGACCGCGCCTGCCCCACGGTACTGCGGGTGGACGCGTTTGAAATTGACCTGGAAAGCTACGAAGCCACGGTGACGCAGGCCGGGCGCCGAGTGCCGCTGGCCTTGACCGTCACCGAATTCAGGCTGCTGGCGCAACTGGCCAAGGCACCGAAACGGGTGTTCAGCCGCGCCGAGTTGTTGGCCCAGTGTTCGCCGGAAAGCGACAGCCTGGAGCGCACGGTCGACAGCCATATCAGCAAACTGCGGCGCAAGCTCGAAGACCTTGGCGTGCAGGGTGTGCCCACCTGTATCCGTGGCGTCGGCTACCGGTTCGGGAGCGTGGTGTGAAAGGGCTCAATGGCCTGAGCCGCCAGATTATCCTGTCGATGTGCGCCGTGGTGCTGTGCGTGATCGCCCTGGCGGTGATCGGCTCGTATATTTTTTATGCATTGCTATGGACCTACTGGCCGCTCACCGACGCCGAAGTGGATGCCTGGCTGCCGGCCAAGGCTGAATGGGTGTGGATGGGCCTGACCACGTGCGTGAGCCTGGCGGTGGGCTCGATTGTCGCGCTGAAACTGTCGCGGCGAATTCTGATGCCGCTCAATTCCGTGGCCGAGAACCTGCGCAAACTGGCCGATGGCGACCTGGACGTGCAGGCGGTTGCCGGTGACCAGTCGATCGGCGAAGCGGCGATCCTGGTCAACGACTTCAACAGCATGGCCAAGCGCTTGCAGCGCATGGCGCAGGAGCAGGCGTTCTGGAATGCCGCGATTGCGCATGAACTGCGCACGCCCCTGACTATTCTGCGCGGGCGCCTGCAAGGGTTGGCCGAGGGTGTATTCGAACCCGACACCGCGCAGTTCTACAGCCTGCTGGGCCAGGTCGAAGGCTTGACGCGCTTGATCGAGGATATGCGCGTGGTGGGCCTGGCCGACAGTGGCTACCTGGAACTCAACCTGCAAGAAGCCGACCTGGCGACGGGCATCGAAGACGATGTGCGCTTGTTTGAACCGAGCCTGGTGGCCGCAGGTTTTGTGCTGAAACTGGACCTGCAACGCCGCACCCTGCGCTGCGACCCGGCGCGCATCCGCCAGGCCTTGCTGGCCCTGCTGGATAACATTCGGCGGCACGCGACACCGGGCAATGTCATCGTGCACCTGAGCACCCGCGACGGCTTCAACTACCTGCGTGTGCGCGATGACGGCCCCGGCATCGACGAAGGTTTTGCCGCGCGCCTGTTTGACGCCTTCCAACGCGGTGAAAACTCCCGCTCACGCGCTCAGGGCGGCAGTGGCCTGGGCCTGGCCGTGGTGCGCGCCATCGCCCTCGCCCATGGCGGCGCCGTGACCTGCCGCCGCATGGAAAACGGCGGCACGCTGTTTGAACTCAGTTGGCACGTTTGATTGAGCGAGGCGCGGCGATGCGTATGTTTTTTTCGGTGTTCAAGCGCCCGCCCCGTTACCGGCACTTTGCTTTATTGGACGTGGGGCAGGTGTGTATTGCGTTTAAAAGCTGCCGCACAAAACCTGCCGGCGAGCATTGGGTAGAAGTTGAACGGGTCAACCTGTCCTGGCTGGGAACCACGCTCCCAGGCTGCGCCCGTACCGTTGAGCGAGTTTAAACATGAGCAATGAGCTGTCCCGTCTCGAAGCTTCGTTAAGGCTGCACACGGCCCGTTTGAAAAGGTTGCAGCGCTTCGGGGTGCCCCTGCAACGTCGTGCCCCCAAGTGGGTGCTGGCGTTGTGGATTGTGGGCGTGTTCGTATCGTTGACTACCCAATGTTACGAGCACTGGCTGGTGACCGCGCCGATGATTTGCGCATTGATCGTGGCGGAAATCATCGTCGATGAGCGGCAAATGACACTGTTATTGCGCGTTGACCAGGTGCGCGACTTGCTCAGGGAGGCGCGCAACCGTTTCCTGTGCTGATCAGCGCAGGTTCCTGGCAAGCCCTTGCGCCATGCTCGTGGGCGCGAGACGCACCCGAACGCCGAGCGGCGCTGATTCAAACAGGGGCCGTCAAGGCCCCTGCCCTTGGCATTACAACGCCTGTTTACAACCGATGCGGCCCGGCAACTGCCCCTGCCTGGCCTTCAACGCGGCCTGCACCGCTTGCGGCAAACCACTCCAGAATGTCAGGCCCGAGCGCTCTTCGATTTGACTCACGGGCACCTGGTAATCGCAGAAATTGGCGCCCTTGGGCGTTTCCTGGTTCATCACGAACGAGGCATACATGCCACTTTCAGGCGAGCTGCCGACGAAGATGATTTTCCAGTAGCCACTGGGAAGGGTGTGCACCTTGTTCGTACCCGGCAGCGTGCCGACAAAATGCTCATACAGCGGCCCGGTGGCGACATACACCGCGTCGACTCCCGCCTGCTTGCTCAGGTTACGCTCCTGGTCTTCCAGGTGCGCCCAAGGTCCCTGGTTGAGGTCGGACTTTTGCGGTGTGATGTTCGACAGGTAATTGAGGCTTTGCCAATCCGCTACGCCCGCCATCGAAGCGAGGTTGGCCTGATGGCCACGGTCGACTTTGAGCGCGACATTGGCGCCGTTGTAATCCACCGGGTCGAGGGTTTCGCCGGCCGGGATGTCCGGGTCGGTCTGCCAGTCGCGCGCGCGGCCGCTGGCGGGGGTGGTCTTGGTGATTTTGTACGACACCCAGTTGGCAAACTTGGTCGAACCGTTGTTGTTCAGGGTGTACGCCTGACGGTTCAGCGTCAGCGGGCTGCCGCCGCTGGGGCAGCCGACTGCGCAGTTGTCGAACTGCCAGGCCTGTTGCGGCTGGGCTTGCGGTGTGATGGCCGACTCACGGGTTCTGTCCGGTGTGGTACAGGCGGCAATCAGCGGGATCAACAGAAACGCTAAGTGTTTGGACTTTATACTTCCTTGCAGGGTGTAGCTCATTGGGTGTAGCTCCTTGGGCGAATCAATGACAAAAGGTCTGTCGGCGGCTGCGATCCATCGCAAGCCGACATAAACATTAAACCACTTAAACATTTCAAATTGTGTACAGGTTTCAGGGGACGCAAAAAAGCCGGTCACGCCGGCGAAAATCAGGTTGCTGCTCTGCTTTTGATCCGCTGGTGAGGATCACGTCAATGCAGGCGATTGGACGCGCAGGCCTTACAATGAGAGGGTCTGCTGCGGGTGCAGGCACGGGCACTTATCATGACCGCTCACTTATTCCCAGGCTGGGGCTTTAAATGGACATCAAGCAACTCAAATTCCTGATCGCGCTGGAGCAGACTCGGCACTTCGGCCAGGCGGCTGCGCGCTGCCATATCACCCAGCCGACCCTGTCGATGCGCCTGCGCAATCTGGAGGATGAGCTGGGCCTGGAGCTGGTCACCCGTGGCCAGCGCTTCGAAGGTTTCACCCAGGCCGGCGAGCGCGTGCTGGCCTGGGCCAGAACCCTGCTCGCCGCCCATGACGGTTTGTTTGCCGAAGCGGCGGCGTGTCGCGGGCAGTTGGTGGGCAGCCTGCGCCTGGGGCTGGTGCCGCTCAGCGGGTTCAACTCGATCAGTTACATCCAGGGCCTGTCCCAGACGTTTCCAGAGCTCAAGTTCAGCCTGTCGTCGATGAGCTCGGACAAGATCATCGAAGCCCTGGGCACCAACCAACTGGACTTGGGCGTATGCTACCTGGACCACGTAAACCCCAATTACCTGGAGGTTTTCGAACTGGGCGAAACCCGCGTCGGCCTGCTGTACGACACGCGCCACTTCCAGTTCGAAGGCACCGAAATGAGTTGGGAAGACGCCGCGCAATTGCCCCTGGGGATGATCAGCAATGGCATGCACTACCGAAAATCCATTGACTTGAGCTTCCGCAGCCGTGGCCTGGACCCGCAGCCCATTCTCGAAAGCGATTCGACCTATCAGCTGTTCCAGGCGATCCACGAAGGGTTTTGCTGCGCGATCATGCCGCTGGACAGCGGCATGGAAAACCCGATCGAGAACCTCGCCTTTATCAACTTGCCGGACGCCAGCGTGCTTGCGCCGTTGGGGTTGGTGATGCGCAAGACCGAACCGCGCTCGGCCATCGCCGAGAAGTGTTTTGCGCACGCCCAACAGATGTTTGGCGCCAAGGGCACGCACTGATCTGCAACGCGAAAGGACGAACACTCTCACTGTGGCGAGCAGGCTCGCCCTGCGTTGGGTGGCGGAGCCGCCCCAATTCAGGCGACTCGGTGAGTCAGTCGTAACCGGATAGGGCTGCTGCGCAGCCCAACGCAGGGCAAGCCTGCTCGCCACAGGTCCAGCGTCGCACCACAGTTAAGTAGATAACTGTGCAAGATAACGAATGGCTCAGTTCGACACTTGCTCAAGGAAGATCAGTTGCAACGGCTCGCTGAGCAAATCGTCGGCCGTGGCTGCAAATTGCTTGAAATACGGCGTGGCAAAATGCGCATCGAGGGCCGCCTGGTCCTTGAACGCTTCACGCATGTAGAAGGTGCCGGGCGCGTCGCGCAGTTCAAACAGCACATAGTCGAGGTTACCGGGCTCGGTGCGCGTTGGCGCAACCAGAGCCAGCAAGCCGTGTTTGAGGGCCTGCTGTTTGCCAGGTTTGGCTTTGAGTACGGCGATGGAAACCAAGGGTTTTGGCATAGGGGTCGCTCCGTCAGGGGAATGGCTCGCACAACCTGCGATCAACAGCGCAAGCAGCGTCACACCGATCGAAGTGATGGGGGTTTTAAATACCATGTTGATAAACGCCGCAGGTGGTTAAGGAGAACCCCAGCGTAATGAAACCCCGGTTGCGTCAGCCATCCGCACGGGGCACATAGACTTTCAATGGAATATTGAAAGTGAGTTGAACAGCAGCTGACGGCACAGGGTTCTGACACTCACACCCGAAAACGCAGCGGCCGAACGTTGCTCAGCAATGGCGAAGCCACCCCGATGATCAGTTCTTCGCTCAAGAGCCGCGCCAAGGTGGGCGCCAGGGTCAAGCCTGGATGGGCGCTCAAGATATACAGCCTGCCGTCGTCGCCCGCTGGCCCCACGATAGGCAGGCCGTCGTCAGACAGTGACCGCCACCCTACTGCTACGGACTTCAGCGCTATGGATTGCGCACCGCTCAACTGCCCACGAATCGCGTCGAGGGCTTTGAGCCCAATGGCAGCGGGGCCATTTTCCGGCGTATCGTCGATGTAGTCTTCAGCCGCAATCAAGGTATGCGTGTCGCCCTGACGCGCCTCCATTTCGGCGTTCGAAACAATGCCATTGAGCAGTGCCTTCGCCACTTCAAACGTCAGCAGAATCGCCGGGGACGGTCGAATGGGCAGATGCAGGTTTTGATCAGCCAAAAGCTCAAGCACTCCCAAGCCAGCCGTCAGTACTGTTTTATTGGCATACCGGTTGCCTGCCTGGGTATGGACGCCCGGCGCTCGCCGTCAGTTTGGCGCGGCGGTGATTGAGCAGTTGGCGGTGATCGCTCTCGGCCAGGCGGGCGGGCGCGAGCCTGACACGTTAGTGTTCAGTTGACCCGTCCGATGCTCGACTGAGGTTGGCGCGTGACGTTGTTGTTTGGCTTGATTCCGGGTCTGGCTGCGATAAAAACATGCTCTACCAAAACCATGCCTTACCAAAACCATGCCTTACCAAAACCAATAGGGCAGAAACTTGGGGGTCGGTTCATCGGCCAATTCCAGGTGGTAAGTAATCGAATTGAAGAAGAACATATCCAGGACCAGGAAGGCGGCAGCACCAAAACACAACAGCACGAACTCCCGTTGTGGATGTGCATGAAACCGTAACTGTATCCAGGGCCGAATGGCAATAAGGCCGATCAACCCTGCACAGGCGCCAAGATAGTTAGGCCGCAGCGGCGCGGCTGCATACAAGCTGTAAATAAAGGCAAGTAACAACATCCCCAGACCCACCACAGGCAAGTTGAGGCAGAACCTCAGCAACTTGTCGCGGGTACTTGCAAAGCGCTGGCTGCGATCCACGAAGATATAGGCGGCCAATAATGAAATCGCCGGCGTAATCGAAAGGATGTAACGCGCTTTCTTGGAACTTGGAAGGGTGAACAGCACGATCACCACCAACAGCCAACCCGTCAGGTACAGCAGCAGTTGGGTGGCCGGAGCCGGCGAGCGTTCAAAGAAGTGTTTGCCCTTCTTGATAATCACGTTTAATGCGATAAAGGCTGTGACGCCATAGGTGAGCAAGCCTGCAGAGAAGTAGAAGTAATAACGCGGGGCGTGATCAGTGCCAAAGCGCCCCAAGCCTTGCATAACCAGCACCTCTTGCACAAAAGCCTGCCCACCTTGCAGGTAGGCCGCGCCGCTCAGCACTGTGATACCTGCGGCCAGCACCAGGCCTGCGAGCAAGCAGAACACCACCAGCAGGCGCCATTGTCGACTTAACAGATAATAGGAGGCGACCACGCCCGCCGGGCCGATCAGGCCAATAGGGCCACGAAAGGCAAAGCCCAGCGCCAGGCCCAGGAGTACCGGCAGCAACTGAAAGCGGTGCGGATGCAGCTGGCCCGCATACGCCAGGTAAAAACACATTACGGTAAACAGCGCCGGATAGATGTCCAGCGCCAGGGAATTCACGCCGTCCAGGAATGACCAGGTAAACAGCGCAAAGACCACCGCAAAGGCGCCCCATTTTTTTTCATGCAAGGCGCCCAGCTTGTAAATAAACACCAGCATCAAGGCGGCCGCCACGCAAAAAGGCAGCCCCATCGACAGGATGGATACACGCCCGAACGGCAAGGAAACCAGGTACACAAGCAGTGTATTGAGCACCGTGTAATCAGGGTATGGCTGCAAGTCATCAGCAATGGGAAACAGGGTCACGCCATGGGCGAGCATATACTCGGCAAAGTCGACAAAGCGTGTGGTGTAGTTGAGCACGGCCGGTTTGTATTGCAGCGCAGCCAATACAATAAACGCCACTATAAATATAGATGAACAGGGCTTATTTACAGCCAGTTCCTTTAGCCTTTTCATACGCGCCTGCTGCCTGTTGAAAGCGCGCAGGCTAGCATGTTGTTTTTTCAATCATCCAGACTGCAAAGGTAAAGAGTTGTAAAGGTTATACACCCTGTTGATTCAGTTTAATTTGGCCTGAACAACAGCTGAATAACCATCAATAAAAGTGCAAACCGCTAACTTCAGCTATTGATTTTTTACTTATAAACGCTCATGCGCCGTGAAGTAACGTCCAGGCGTCACCCCAAACGTGCGGCGAAACAGTGCGATAAAAGCACTGACGTTGTCATAGCCCAACTCCAGCGCCACACCCGTGACCGGCACACCCGCCGCCAGCCTCTCCAGCGCGCGCAACAAACGCACGCGCTGGCGCCACGCGGTGAAACTGAAACCCGTTTCCAGCACAAAGCGACGCGTCAGTGTGCGCGGGGCGATGCCCGCCCAGGCCGCCCACTCCTGCAGGTGACGCTCGTCGTCCGGGCAATCGGACAGCGCCTGGGCGATCTTGCGCAGGCGCGCATCCTGAGGCATCGGCAAGCCCAGGGTCACCCGTGGCAAGGTCCGGATCTCATCCACAATCACCCCGGCCAGGCGCAACTGCGCAGCATCCAGCTCAGGGCTCTGCCAGGCGGCAGCGCGCATCACCGCCTCGCGCAAAAGTCCGGAGATTGCCAGGACGCAAGGCGTATCCGGCAGCTCGACACAGCCCTGCGGCGACACGTAGACACTCCACCCCGCGAAGGGGCCGTGGGAGCGCGCGCCATGGGAGATATTCGGCGGGATCCACACCGCATGGGTTGCCGGCACCACCCACTGGCTGGCCCCGGCGTCCACCGATAACAAGCCCTGGCGTGTGCCCAGCAACTGCCCACGCGCATGGCAATGGCGCTCGGTGATACGCGGTTCAGCGTCCACTCGGACCACGGCGACAACCAGCGGGTCATCGGCAGCCGTTAATACCGAAGAGGGAATCAGCGGAGCGGACATAAGTGGCCTTGATGGACTATCGATTGTCTTTAATAGCGTACCCAGGCCACATTGGCGCGTCTATAGTCGCAGCCTCAACTCCCAGGAATACACCCCATGCGCGCCGAAGAACTGTTGCCCGATAACCAGAATCAGACTGAACGCCACGGCGTGGTCATCCGCAAAGGCAGTGTGGGCGCCTTTCTGGTGAACGCCCGGGCCTGGTGTGATCCAAACACTGATGCACAGCAGCGAACCATCGCCGAGCAGGACCTGCTGGCGTTGCTACCGGCATTACGTGCCCTCGGGCTGTTCGAGGTATTTACGCTACGAGACCCGCAGTTGCAGCGCCTGGTGGATCAGTATTGAGCGCACGATTTGCGGGCTGGGTACTGCGGATATAACGTGCCGCCGGTGAACCCAGGGTCTTGCGAAACATACTGATAAACGAGCTGACCGACTCATACCCCAGCGGGAGCAAGCTCCCTCGCCACAGTTGCAAAGCGACAAAACCCGAACTACTGTTTATTCATACAGCCTAAAGCGCACGCCAAGGCTGTAGAAAAATAGCGCTATGACGGCGGTCATGCGCGTCGGGCCATGTCGACCCACACCCAAGCACGCACATTACTTAAGGATGAGTATCATGAATGACGACTTGCAGCAGTCAGGCTCTACCACAACCACCCAGGCCACCGTCTCGCAGCAACAGATCAAAACCGGCAGGGTTCTGGATTTCACCTGGGCGCCTAACGCCAACACCACCAGCACCATCGTCTCGGCAGACTACATCGACTACCAGGTCGATACCTCCCAGGGCAGCCCTACGGGCGATAGCCACTCCATTGCCCGGTTTACCTATGCCCAGGGCAAAGGCGGCGGCCAGATCAGCACACTGTTTCTCGAAGAGCTGCGCGCCGGTGTGCGTGCCAACACTCGGATCGGGCTGATGGTCGGGCGCAAATGGGCGCTGGACCCCGGCACGGACGTCTCCGGCAGCATCGGCACCTATGTGCTGGAACAGTTCGATGACATGCGCGCCAGTGTCAACTATGTCGGGGCCTTCGCGCGTATCTTCGCCGACCCCAGGATGGTCAGCTACCACGCCGGGGGCCACGTGCACACCAGCGCCTCGATCACGGCCAGTAGGCCTTTGACCATGGCCGATTCAGGCAAGTCGATCCTGGTGATCAGCAACACTGACGTCACACTCACCCTGGGTGACGATGTGACTGAAGGGTTCAAGGCCACGCTGATCCAGGCGGCTGCCGGCAAGATCAACATTGCGGCATTGGGCAGCCACACGCTCTACAGCAACGCAGGGGTGCGAACACAAACACTCAATCCCCTCGATGAGCTGGAAGTCAGTACCTTCCCTGCCGGCCCGGTCTTCCTGGCATTCCGCGTCAGGCCTGGCGCTTGACACGCTGACAGCAAAGCGCTGGCCAAGGAGGCGCTCACGGCCAGCGCTGGCTGTATGCTGCTGATGCACGTGCCCGCCGTTCTTTTTTTGAACACTGCAAACGCCTTCAACACTAATACCTTACCCATTCGCCCCAACGGTGATTCCAATGGCCCAAGACCGACACCCGCCGGCCCCTGAAAACCGGCTGATCCGCCAGGCCACGCCTGATGACGTACGCGCCCTGGTGGAGTTGGACGCCTACGCCACAGCCCACGCTCATCGGCGCGTGTTTATTCATGACGCGGTGATTGGCCAACGATGCCTGGTCGTCGTCACTGCCGGTGAATGTGCGGGCTACCTGGTGTTGACTGATGAGTTTTTCAGCTACGACTTTGTCGCGCTGGTGGTCGTGTCGCCGATGCATCAACGTCAGGGTCTGGCGTTGCAATTATTGGCGGGCGCAGAAGCGTTGTGCAAAACGCCCAAGTTGTTTGCATCAACCAATGCCTCCAACCTGGCGTCCCAAGCCATGCTCGCCAAGGCCGGGTTTATACCGAGCGGGCGAATCGAGAACCTTGATGAGCATGACCCTGAGCTTGTCTATGTAAAGTTCGTGCGGTAATCAGGAGGATTTCCTTTGTCCACATTCACATTGACTTCGCGGATTTTCCACACACCCCGCCATACCACGCACTATCTGGAGTCGGGCCCGGCCGATGGGCCGTTGATGATCTTCCTGCACGGCTGGCCCGAACTCAGCCTGATCTGGCGCGCGCAAATACAGGCGTTCGCGGCCCAAGGCTGGCACTGCGTCGCACCCGACATGCGCGGCTATGGCGGCTCATCTGCGCCCTGCGCCCTCAATGCCTACACCCTTGAAAACATCGTGGCCGACATGGCAGAGCTACATGACCATCTCGGTGGTACACCCGCCATTTGGGTCGGCCATGACTGGGGCAGCGTGGTGGCAGGTGAACTGGCCGCCCATCAACCGCAGCGCGGCCGTGGCGTGGTGCTGGTGTCGGTGCCGTACTTCCCGAGCACCAATGCACTGCCCACGCTCGTCCCGCTGGTGGACCGCACGCTTTATCCGGTAGACCAGTACCCTGACGGTCAATGGGATTACTACCGCTACTACAACACGCACTTTGCGTCTGCCGTCGCTGATCTTGATGCGGATAAAGCCGCATCGCTGGCCTCGATTTATCGACGCGGCGACCCGGCGAACATCACCAAGGTGGCATCAAATGCCGAAGTGACCCGCAAAGGTGGGCGGTTTGGCGAGGCGCATCGGGCGCCACCCACCCAACCCGACCTGGCGCTATGGCCGCAGGCGGACTTCGCTGCACTGGTGCACAGTTTCAAAGCCCATGGTTTCCGCGCGCCCTGCGCGTGGTATTTAAACGACGATGCCAATATCGACTATGCGCACCGAGCGCCCGATGGCGGCCGCCTGTCATTGCCCGTGCTGTTTGTGAACGGCGACTACGACCCGATGAATACCATCAAGGGCAACCGGTTGGGCGACCCCATGCGTGCGGCTTGCGCAGACCTCAGCGTAACCAGCTTGCCCGGCGGGCATTGGTTGCCGGTGGAGTGCAAGGCGGAACTGGTTGAGGTCATGACTACCTGGCTGCAGAGTAAAAATTTACCGTAATCCCTAAAAGAGGAACGGAGTCGTTTCAGCAGACAGTCGCGCATCACTGGCGTTCACGCGCTTTGCGGTCAACCCATGCGCTCGCCCCTTGATACACCAACAAAAATGCACCGGCCAGCAACAAGGTCCATTGCACACTGAAGGCAGCGGCCGCCAGCCCGGCCAACAGCCCACCAATGGCCTCAAAGCCGAAACGCATGGCGATATAGAACGCGATCACTCGCCCCCGCAACGCCTCGGGGGCGGCGCTTTGCAGGGTCATGTTGCTGCTGACATTACTCACTGTGATGCCAAAACCCAGACCGGCGAGTGCGATCAGGGTGAACCACAACGGGGGATTGGCAGCCACCGCACACAACGATATCGCGCACACCCATGCCCCCATGCCAATGATGCGTTGCAGGTTCGACGCTCCGCCGACGAACGCCAGAAAAATCGTCGCGACAAACGCCCCCGCACCGGCGGCACCCCATAACCAACCCAGGGTTTGTGCGTCACCCGAAAACACGTTTTTTGCCAGAATCGGCAACAGCACGGTGTAGCAGGAAGCCAGCAGGTTGACCATGATCACGCTGATCAGCAGGCGCCGGATGTGCAGCGTGCTCCACAAATATCGCAGCCCCTCACGGAATATTTCTCCGGTAGAACCCTGGGCTTTGGCTTGCAGACGGCTCTGCACCCTGCCCAGCCCGATCAGCAACATGCCAAACGCGACAGCCGTCAGCAGAAAACAGCCGGCCTCACCACTCCAGTTGATCAGCAGCCCCGCCAAGGGCGGGCCGATGAAGCGGGCGGCGTTGATCAGCATCGCATTCAATACAAGGGCGTTGGGCAGGTCCTTGGGGTCATCGACGAAACTGCTGATCAGCGCCTGGCGCAGGGGGGTTTCAAGGGCATTGAGCAAGCCGAGGATCAGAGCCATGACGATGATCACCTCCCGGTTCATCCAGTGCTGCCAGGTCAGCACGGCCAGGACCAGCGATTGCAGGGAAAGCAGGGTTTGCACGCCCATCAACAGGCGGCGCTTGTCGTGGCGGTCCGACCAGGCACCCGCTAATGGCCCGATCAATAACTGCGGCAGCAACGTCAAAAAGGCGATCGTACCCAGCAACACGGCCGAGCCCGTCAAGTGATAGGCCAACCAGGCCAGCGCGACCTGTTGAATCCATTTGCCGAGGGTGGAAAGGCCCTGGCCCACAAAGTAGATCTGGAAGTTGCGGTGGCTCAATGCGCGAATCGGCGCGGGCCATCGGGTGGTGGGAGCGGAAGTCACAGCAAGCCTTTGAGTTATGAAGACTGCGATGCCTTACCCGTAAACCCTGGCCGAATGCTACGGCCAGGGTGTCAAGGATCAGCCAGGGAATTCGCAACCCTTCTGTGTAAGAGATTTCAAGACCCAGGTACGGTCGTTTTCACCCAGGGCAATCTGCTCAAGCTGCTTTTGTTCGGCAGCATGCTTGGCGTGGGCACGATCATACACTTCACCCACCTGGTCAAACGGCACGCAAAGCAAGCCGTCTTCGTCGCCGATCATCAGGTCGCCGGGTTCGATCACCATGCCATCAAGTGCAATCGGCACATTGACTTCGCCTGGGCCATCTTTGTACGGGCCGCGGTGTGTAACGCCGGCGGCGAACAATGGGAAGTCACCCGCGCCGATGCTCGCGGCGTCGCGAATCGCACCATTGATCACAATGCCGGCCACGCCTCTTCTGGCCGCATAGGCGACCATCATTTCACCGATCAGCGCGTTACTCAGGTCGCCGCCGGCATCGACCACAATGACGTCGCCCGGCTGCGCGATATCAATGGCGTAGTGCAGCATCAAGTTGTCGCCGGGGCGTGCCTTGACCGTCAACGCCGGCCCCACCAACACGCCCTGGCGATGCATGCTCCGCAGGCTGGCGCCGCCGGCAGTCATGCGATTCATCGAGTCGCTGATATTGGCGACGGGCACCGTCCGATAGCGCTCAACCCATTCGGCAGACACTTTGCGATCTTGTTTGAGCACTCTGAAACCAATGGACATGGGGACACCTTCTTGTGTTTTTTGTAGGCCGTGCGTGATTACATAATCACTTAAAATGAAACGACGTTTTAAAATTACCACTTCATTTTTTGCCTTGCAAGGGAGCCTTGCAGGCAGCTCATCACCTCGCCCTCGCACCCTTGATGCTCTGAATCAGGCGGATAAGTGAGCTAAATACGTGATTTATTTAGACTATATGTGACGCTCGACGGCGACGAAGATCGCGCATCCATCTCTACACCAATCTTTTTTATTGCAACGACGTTTCATTATGATAAGTTTTAGTCACCACTGAGGGGCATCTCACTCAACCTCAGCTGCACACAGATAAAAAAACCAAGGTGCGCAACATGACCCGAACCCTTCTGCTGACCGGCCCTGAATTGACTGCCGAAGCCATGGCCTTTGCCGCTTCACACGGCGTGCGTGTGATACCCACCCTCCCCTACACCGCCGCCGAAGCATTGACTGCGATCATTGCGCGCGAGCAACCGGACGCAATCATCGTGCGCCAGGGCCAGCTGACGCGGGAAATGATCCAGGCGTCCGCGCCGTTGAAGATCATTGCCAAACACGGCGTGGGCTACGACACCATCGACATTGCGGCCGCCGCCGAACGCGAGATTCCCGTGACCATCGCCCTCGGCGCCAATGCGCAGTCGGTCGCCGAGCACGCGCTGGCGCTGATGTTCAGCGTCGCGCGCAACACTGCCCTGCTGGATGCACGTATGCGTGATGGGCACTGGGATAAAGCCCACTCGGTAGGTATCGAGCTGTCAGGCAAGACCCTCGGCCTGGTTGGCCTGGGCTCAATCGGCCGGATTCTGATGGACCTGGTCGGCCCGCTGCGCATGCAGGTCAAGGTCTATGACCCGTACCTGAAAAGCCTGCCCGACTTGCCCAACGTTGAGCAGGTCAGTGAATTCGAAGCCCTGCTGGCGGGCTGCGATATTATCAGCCTGCATTGCCCGCTCACGGAACAGAACCGCAACCTGTTCGGTGAGGCGCAGTTCAAGCGCATGCGCCCAGGCAGCCTGCTGATCAACACCGCACGTGGCGAGCTGATTGATACCGACGCTTTGGTACAGGCACTGAGTACGGGTCATATCGGCGGCGCCGGCCTGGATACGTTCAACCCCGAGCCGCCGCCTGCCGATTCGCCGTTATGGGGCCTGCCGACGCTGGTGGCGACCCCCCACGTCGGCGCCAATACCGCCGAAGCGCGGGACCGCGTGGGGCTGCTGGCGGTGCAGCAGATTATCAATTTCTGGGACGGTATCGCGCCCGACCCGCGCGCAGTGGTCAATCGTCACCTGTATGCGCAGTGATTGAACTCATATAGCCCGTGCTTCTCCGAGCGAGGCACGGGCCGGAACACTTCTCCAAAAAAAACAAAATGGGAGAGCGTCATGTCTATCAGCTCCACCGAAATCAGCGCCATCGAGCGTTCAACCATGCGCAAGGTGGCATGGCGACTGCTGCCGTTCCTGATCCTCTGCTACCTGCTGGCGATCATCGACCGCGGCAATATCGGCATGGCTTCCCTGCAGATGAACCAGGACCTGGGGCTGACGCCCGCGATCTTCGGTTTCGCCAGCAGCCTGTTCTTTGTCTCTTACTTCCTGGTCGAGGTGCCGAGCAACCTGGCGTTGCAGCGTTTTGGGGCCCGCGTCTGGATCGCCCGCATCATGATCACCTGGGGGCTTGTGTCGGCGGGCACTGCGTTCGTGCAGGGTGCCAACTCCCTCTATGTGATGCGTTTCCTGCTGGGCGCTGCGGAGGCCGGGTTCTCCCCTGGCGTGTTGCTTTACCTGACCTATTGGCTGCCGGCGTCGTACCGTGGGCGCATGGTCGCGATCTTCATGGTCGCCATTCCCGGCGCCAACTTTATCGGTTCGCCCCTGTCCGGCCTGTTGCTGAGCATGGACGGCTGGTTCGGCATGCGCGGCTGGCACTGGCTGTTCATCATTGAAGGCATTCCAGCGGTGTTGCTGGGTATCGCCTGCCTGTTTGTGCTGACCGATCGCCCCGAGCAAGCGAAATGGCTGAGTGACGAGCAACGCACCTGGTTGACCCTGCGACTGGCTGAAGAACGCGGACGCAAAACCGCGATCGGGCATATCTCGCTGTGGAAGCTGCTGCGTCACAAACATATCTGGGTGTTGGCGCTGATCTATTCCGGCGCGTCGGCAGCGGGCAGCACCATGAGCGTCTGGGCACCGCAACTCCTCAAGACATTCGGCTTGAACAACCTGGAAATCGGATTGGTCAACGCGATTCCTTACGGCCTGGCGTCGATCTTGATGATTGTGTGGGGGCGCAACTCCGACAAGACCGGCGAACGCCGCTGGCACACCGCGACCACCCTGCTGCTGATCACCGTCGGCCTGTTACTGGCGCTTTTGACCTCTTCGCTGTCGGCGACGGTACTGATGATGTCCATGGTGCTGATCGGCGCTTACTCGATGAAAGGACCGTTCTGGGCACTGGTGTCGACGTGGCTGTCTTCCTCCACCGCAGCGGCAGGCCTGGCGGCGGTTGGCGCGATGGCCAACCTGATCGGCGGGGGCCTGATGGTCAACGTCTACGGCACCATCCAACATGCCACCGGCAGCCACGCACTGGCCTTGCTGCCGCTCGCGGCACTGTGCGCGTTGGGCGCTATGATGGTGCTGTTGATCGGCCGCAAACACATGAACCCTTCGAGTGATCCTGTGGCGTTCAAGAAGCAAGCCAAGGCCGGCTGACCTCTGTAAAAGCTGCACCCTCGCTGCTGTCGGGTCGCGCCCGCCGGCAGCGTTTTTTTTTGCAGCGCCAGGCTGATGGTCCGTGTGCATTGCCCCCACGCGTCAATGGCAGTATTTTGCAGCCTGTTCACGCGCCGCCCGACACCGCAACTCACAAGGAGCAACCCAATGGTAAAAATTCGCCCGCGCCCGGCAGTCACCGGGGTGGCTTCGGCTGATCGGGTGCTGACCGTGCTCACCGCGTTCAAAATAGGTGACACTGCCCTGGAACTGGCGGAGCTGGCCGACCGAACCGGGCTGATCAAAAGCACCATCATGCGCTTGATGGTCTCATTGGAAAATTACGGGCTGATCACTCGCCTGGCCGATGGCCGCTATCAACTGGCCACAGAGATCATGCGCTTGAACACTGTCTACCAGGACGGGCTGGACCTGGAGCGCCACATTACGCCCCTGTTGCACCGACTGACCCAGGAAACCGGTGAGACAGCCTCGTTCTACGTCAGGCATGGCGCCTACCGAATGTGCCTGTATCGAGTCAACTCACCCCATCATTTGCGCCTGCACCTGCAACCCGGCGACACCCGCCCAATGGACGGCGCGGCCGGCGCCGAAGCGCTGCGCACACCCTACTCATTGGCGGCGAAGATGATCAAGCCGATCTATTCCGTAGGCGCGACAGATCCGCACGCGTCATCCATGGCACTGCCCATTTTCGGTCCAGGGGAAAACCTGATTGGCGCCCTTGTCTTATCGGGACCCGCCAGCCGCTTGACGGCCGAGCAGGCACACACCCTGCACCCGCTGTTTCAGAGCGCCGCCGTGCAACTCACCCGCAGCCTCGGCGGCGATGCGCTGGCCGATGCACAAGAGCCAACGACAGCCAAAACGCGCTCGAAAAAATAGAGGGCGGCGCCAGCGCAGGCGCCAACGAGGTCAGGGCGAACTGACCCAACAGCAGCGGTGACCGGCCATGCTTTCATGGGCGCGAGACGGCGGGAATCGGTGTTTGTACAGGGTGGGGCTCCCGCGCGGTGATGACGCCGAGCAGTGAAATCAGCAAGGCCAGGCCGATCGTCGAAGACACCTCGAAGCGATGCTCGGGGGTTAAAAGCATCACCGCCAATGCACAACAGATAAATACAATGACCGCCCAGGTGAGCCAGGGAAACAGCCACATTTTGAACGTCAGCAGAATATTGCGCTGTTGCAATACTCTGCGCATGCGCAATTGTGAAACGGCGATCACCAGGTACACCAGCAAGGCGATGGCGCCCGAACTGGCCAGCAGAAACTGGAACAGCCCAGCCGGCATGAAGTAACTGAGCAAGGTCACGCCAGCGCCCAGAATGGTGCTGGCAATCACAGCAGCCCTGGGCACACTCTGTGCCGAGGTCTTTTTCATCAAGGCCGGCGCGTCCCCACGCTTGCCCAGTGAATACAGCATGCGCGAAGCAATGTAGATGGAGGAGTTCATGCAACTGGCCACCGCAATCAACACGACGACATCCACCAGCAGCTTGGCATGGGGAATGTTCATCAACTCCAGTGCACGCTGATAAGAGCCGACCGACGCCAGCAACGGGTCATTCCATGGCACCACGGAAATAACCACGAAGATCGATAACACGTAAAACACGCCGATGCGCCACATCACCGAACGTGTTGCCCGGGCGATATTCTGCGCCGGGTTGCTGGACTCCGCAGCCGCAATGGTGACGGCTTCAGTGCCGATAAAACTGAACATGATGGTAATGAATGCGCCAACGACGGCCGACAAACCATTAGGCGCAAAGCCTCCATGCTCATCCATCAGTCGACTCAAACCGCTGGCCTCCCGTTCGGGAATCCAGCCCATCAACACTGCGCCCCCAAGGCCGATAAAACCTATGATCGCCACCACCTTGGCCATCGCGAACCAGAACTCGAATTCGCCGTACTTGGACACACTGAACAAGTTGGTCACCACCAACAAAAAGATCGACAACAAGGCAAACAGCCAAGCGTCGATCTGCGGGAACCACTGGTTGAGGATATGCCCGGCGGCCAATGCTTCGATGGGAATCACCAGCACCCAGAACCACCAGTAAAGCCAGCCGATGGTGAACCCGGCCCAGCGGCCGATGGCTTGATCGGCATAGGTTGAGAAAGATCCTGTGTCGGGGTTGGCGACCGCCATCTCTCCCAACATTCGCATCACCAGCACCACCAGCAGGCCGGAAAACAAGTAGGCCAGCATCACCGCCGGGCCCGCCGCCGCAATGGCGTGCCCAGACCCGACAAACAACCCTGCGCCGATAATCCCTGCAATGGAGAGCATGGTGACGTGACGCGGCTTGAAACCCTGCGCCAGCTGGCCGCTTGCATCCTTCGAACTTGGGCTGTTGATCATTCTTATTGTTCTCTTTGATCGACGTTAAGACGTACTGACTAGAGGGTCAGGCGATCATCATTTTCCAATGACGGGTCACAATACGCGGCCTTCCCAGCGCAAAAATAGCCTCATAGCGGCACACAAGCGCCTGATATCGACATGCAGTGCGCTTCCTGAGGCACAACACGTGTCACATTGAGTTGATCCAGCACCTCAGCAGACGTGCGCGGAGCGCCGTGCAATCCCAAACTGACGGGCCAGCATTTATGCGTGAGTGAGGTACCAGCGCCAGTCCTGTTCTCCGACCTCAGCATTGAATTGACGGAACTCGCGCCACTTGATCGCCAGGAACACCTTCAGGAACTCAGCGCCCAGCGCCTCCCGTGCCCAGGTTGAACGTTGCAGTGCCTGCAACGCTGTCAGCCAGTCGGTGGGTAGAAAATCGGTCGCCTGTTCATAGCCATTCCCCACAATCGCCGCGCCGGGATCGCTTTGATGCGTGATGCCGTAGTGAATGCCCGCCAGTAACGCGGCAGCGGCAAGATAGGGGTTGGCATCGGCACCGCAAATGCGGTGTTCGATATGCCGACTGATGGCAGGGCCGCCGGGCACGCGGAACGAAACGGTACGGTTGTTGACGCCCCAACTTTTAGCCAGCGGCGCGTAACTACCGGTCTGGAAGCGCCGATAGGAATTGGCGTGGGGGCAAAATATCGCCAGCGAGTCAAACAAGGTCTCCATCATCCCGCCGATGGAGTGCCGCAACAGTGGCGTGCCCTGTGGGTCTTCGCTCGCATACAGGTTATTGCCGTGCTCGTCGGCCAGGCTGACGTGCAGGTGCATACCGCTGCCGGCCTGATCGCTGAATGGCTTGGCCATGAAGCACGCTTGCAGCCCATGTTTATTGGCCACACCCTTGACCAGGCGTTTGTAACGTACGCCTTCATCAATGGCCTGGAGTGCGTCGAACCGATGCTCCAGCGTCAACTCGACCTGGCCTGGCGCGTATTCGGATATCGCCGTACGTACCGGCAAGCCCTGCAGCGCGCACGCCGCGTAGAGGTCATCCAGAAACGGTTGGAGCTGCTCCAACTCGTATACGCCATAGACCTGTGGCGCAACAGGGCGTACGCCATTGGCCTGCAACGCCGGCTGCGGCCGACCGTTGACGTCGCGTTGTCGGTCCAGCAGGTAAAACTCCAACTCAACGGCCATGACCGGATGCAACCCATCGGCTTTGAGCCGCTCGATGGTGTTCACCAGTACGTGGCGCGGGTCTGCCGGTGCGGCAGGAATACCTTGGGTCGGGTGCATGCTCACCTGCACTTGACCGGTGGGGTTGGTGCGCCAGGGTTGCAAGGTCAGGCTTCCCGCCAAGGGGTATGTCCAGCAATCGGCGTCGGCAACCTCCCAGACCAAGCCGGTGTCTTCTACGTCTTCACCCTGCACGGTCAAGGCGAGAATGGAACTTGGCAATGGCCGACCATTTTCGTAGATCGCCAGCAGTTCGTCGCGATGCAACAGTTTGCCCCGTGGAACGCCATTCGCGTCGATAAGGAACAGCTCGATGCTCAGCACTTCAGGGTGGGCGGCCAGATAATCCAGGGCCTCTTTTTTATCCGCAAATTGCATGTCAAACCTCTTGGCGCTCATTCAAGCGACTGGCAGTATGTAAGAACAATGGCGTTTTCAGACGTGCCGTTATCAAGCGATAACCCGCGCGCCAGGCAGGGCAAGCAGCGTGGTCAGGGCGTTATCCAACTCAGCGATCAGCCTGTCGATATCCGCGTCACGTGTTTGCGGACAGCACAGGGTCATGTTGTGAAAAGGCGTGATCAGAATTCCGCGATTGATCAAATAGAGATGCAGCGCCATTTGGAGGCTGTCGTGAAAAGCCGCCTCGGCTTGCGCGCCTGTCCTTGGCGGTGTGGCACAGAATTGAAATTCACAACGCGCGCCCAACTCTGTTACCGACCAGCTCAGCTGGTGCCGCTTGAACACCCCTCGAAACCCCTGGGCCAACCTAGAGGCCAGGGGCAGCATGTGCTCGTAGGCAGACTCGGTCATGACCTCTTCAAGACTGACGCGCATGCAGCGCATCGCCAGTGCGTTGGCCGACAGCGTCGTTCCCATGCCACTGTGGCCATGCCCGCCGCTCTCCTCGCTGATGGTCTTCTGGACGTCGCGCATGGCCGAGGCGATTGGCTCGCTAACGCCAAACACCGCGCAAGGCACGCCACCTGCAATGGGTTTACCCACCACGAAAAAGTCGGGTTTCAAATCCCACTGGCGCGTGCATCCACCGAGGCCGGTGGAAATAGTGTGGGTCTCATCAATGACCAACAGGCTGCCGTATTTAAGGGTCAGCTCTCGACACGTTTGCATGAACCCCGGATCCGGCAGGACCATGCCAATGTTCGTCATCGCCGGCTCGCACATCAGCGCGCAAACGTCACCCTGGGCTAACGCCGCCTCCAGTGCGGCGACATCGTTGAAGGGGATGGATCGACTGTATTGGCTCAAGTCGTAGGCTTGGCCCACAAGGCCTGAACGGTGCACGGTCTTGCCGTCGCGGTAGCGCACCATCACGTCATCCACGGTACCGTGGTAACAGCCATCGAACACCAGCAACACCTTGCGCTGGGTGATCGCGCGGGCCCAGCGCAGCACATAACGGTTGGCGTCAGTCGCATTGGCGGTCACTTGCCAGTAAGGCAGCTCGAATCGCTCAGCCAGCAACTCGCCGCAGACCACCGCGTCTTCGCCCGGCAGCATCGTGGTCAAGCCATTGTTCGCCTGTTCGGCGATGGCGCGGGCAACAGGATCAGGTGAATGGCCAAACATCGTGCCGGTGTCGCCGAGGCAAAAGTCGATGTATTCATGCCCGTCGACGTCGGTGAAGCGCGCCCCTTTGGCACGCTGGACGAAGAGCGGTGAAGGCATCGACCAATCGCTCATCCAGTGCATGGGCACACCGTTGAACAGATTCGCCTTGGCGCGCTCGGCCAGCGCCAGTGAAGTGGGGTTGTTTTGTATAAACCGGGCACGCTCGGAGGCGGTAAAAGCAGCAATCGCTGATTCACTGATTCCACTTTTCGACATGATCAATACCCCATGTTAATTATCAAATTAATTAAACGTTCGCTGCTCAATGACAGCCGGATACGGTTCAAAGAACTCAACTGTTCCTTGATACCTCGCGCTGTTATAAATCTCGGTTATAGCCCCCCCGCCCACCATCGTGGATTGAGCGCGCTGGAGCGTATTCAAACTTAATAATCGCCGTGAGGGGCTTTGTTCTCGACCAGACAGTTCCCGCCATCCACCACAAGGACTTCCCCGGTGATGTAGCTGGCGTCAGGCGATGCCAGAAATGCAACCGCCGCCGCCACTTCGCGTGGGCTGCCTGCGCGCCCTATCGGGGTGAAGCGCCCCGCCTCGGCTTCAACGGGGGTGGTTGAGCCCGTGGTGATCCAGCCGGGGGCCACGCTGTTGACGGTAATCCCCTGCCTGGCGACTTCAAGCGCAAGCCCCATGTTCATGCCCACCATCGCGGCCTTGGCGGCGCTATAAGCGGCTTCCCCCGGATTGCTCCCGCGGGTGCCCGTGGTGGAACTGATATTGACAATGCGCCCGTAACGTCTCGCCTTCATGCCGGGCAACACGGCTCGGGTCAGCAGAAAGGCAGTGGTCAGGTTTCGGGCCAGTGAAAGGTTCCAGTCATGCAGTTCCATCGACGCCAATTCCGAGAAAATCTCAGGGCTGCCGTGCATGGACATACCGGCATTGTTCACCAGAATATCGACCTGCCCCCAGACTGACTCTGCCCAGAGGCTGAAGTCTCGCACCTGACTTTCATCGGTAAGATCAGTGAGCCTGCCTTCAACTTCAAACCCTTCAAGGCGCAGCTCTTTAACCCGATCCACAATGCGGTTGCTGCTGGCAGTGATGATCAACTTCGCCCCGGATGCACCCAGCCTGCGGGCAATCGCCATGCCGATCCCGGATTCACTCCCGGCACCACTGATGAGCGCAACCTGCCCTCTCATTTGCGTATCCAACATGGTGTGCCCCACGTATTTAATGTGAAAGAGAGTAGAAACTAGGCGAATAAATCTGATACATAAAGACAATCATCATCAGAAAATCTGACAACTCCCATGGCGTTTACCAGCGAGTCACTTAAAATTTTCCTCTCGGTCATCGACAGCGGATCCTTTTCGGCGGCGGCGCGAAAATTAGGCCGGGTGCCCTCGGCCATCAACATGGCGGTGTCGCAGCTTGAAGCCGAGCTGGATTTGTTGCTGTTTGACCGATCAACCCGCAAAGCCATTCCAACGGCCGCCGCCAAGGCACTTGAGCCCCAGGCACGCCAGGTCGCGAGCCAGATAAACCTGCTGGATGCCCATGCCCTCCAGTTGCATCAGGGGCTGGAGGAGCGCCTGGTCTTTGCGATGGCGCCGGAGTTGCAAACAGGCGTATGGAATCGTCCGCTGGCGATTATCGCCAGGGAGTTTCCCACGCTGGAAATCGAGATTCGCTCCGCGTCCCATCCAGAGGCAATGCGCATGCTCCATGAAGGGCATGTGCAATTGGCACTTGGATTTGAACGACCAGGGCTTGACGAGCGGGAAACATTTCTTGAAGCCGGGAGCCAGTTGTTGGTCGCGGTTGCTGCTCCAGATCACCCTGCGGCCGCCGGCAAGAAAAGCCCCTTGAGCGAGGAGCAACTGGTCAACGTTCGGCAGATCATCGTCGCCACAGGAGGGCCTGCGGACTCTGACCCACGTGTTGTGCTGTCGCGGCGGATTTGGCACAGCGACAATTATCTGGCCACGCTGGACCTGGTGCAGCAAGGGTTGGGTTGGGCTTACCTTCCAAAATCGCTGGTACACCCTCTCATCACCTCAGGCGCATTGACGGAGGTGGTGTTTGACTACATGCCGAGTCAGATGCGGTTATGGGTCGATATCATCTGGGTAAAAAACCGGCCCCTGGGACTGGGCGCGCTTCGTTACCTGAGCCTGATACGCGAAATTACCCAGGGCGAGCCTCGTCGTACTTGATGAGTCAACGTGCACATTGAGGCTTGCGGCGGCGCCCACTCGCCGTCGCGAAGATCAAACAACTCATCCCCCCGTCATTATTAGCCGTCTGGCTCAGCGCTTGTGTAGCCGCTCACCAAACCGCGATATGTGAGTCCGCCCGTGGCTCAGTGCCCCCGCACAACACGCCGGTGACCGGGTCACGCAGGATGATCTGCCCGCGCCCGTAGTCGGTCAGGTCGCTGTCGGTCTGCACCTTGTGCCCGCGTCGCGCCAGCGCATTGACCAGGTCGCGGGACGCGCCGTGTTCGATGCCGACCTTCATGTCGCCCAGCCATTGCCAGCGCGGTGCGTCGAGGGCCGCCTGGGGGTTGAGGCCGAAGTCCACCAGGTTCATCACCATCTGCACATGGCCCTGGGGCTGCATGTAGCCGCCCATCACGCCGAACGGGCCAAGGGCCTGGCCGTCCTTGCTAAGAAACCCCGGGATGATGGTGTGGAAGGTTTTCTTGCCCGGTGCCAGGCAGTTGGAATGGGACTCATCGAGGCTGAACTCCTGCCCGCGGTTCTGCAAGGCGATGCCGCTGTCGGGCAGCACCACGCCGGAGCCGAAGCCGTGGTAGTTGCTCTGGATAAACGAGACCATGTTGCCTTCGGCATCCGCGGTGGCCAGGTACACCGTGCCGCTGGCATGGGGGGCGCCGGGTTTGGGCGGCTGCGCCTGCTCGCCGATCTCGCCACGGCGACGGGTGCTGTAGGCGTCACTCAGCAGGTCGGCCACCGCCACGCGCATGTGCGCCGGGTCGGTGATGTAGTGCAGGCCATCGCTATAGGCGAGCTTCATGGCTTCCAGCTGGCGATGCCAGGTTTGCTGGCTGTCGCGGTGATCGAAGTTGAAGCCTTCGAGGATCTTCAGCGCCATCAGTGCAACCAGGCCCTGGCCGCTCGGCGGGATTTCCCAAACATCCACGCCCCGGTAATTGATGTGGATCGGCTCCACCCACTGCGCGCGGTAATCCTGGAGGTCGCTGGCGCGCAGGTAGCCGCCGCTGGCGCGCGAATGCGCATCCAGGCGCTCGGCCAGCGCGCCGCGATACAGGCTTTCGCAGCCGGTGGCGGCGAGTTCTTCCAGGGTGCGGGCCTGGGCCGGGTTGCGGAAAATCTCCCCCGCCCGAGGCGCGCGCCCGTCAATGAGGAAGGTGTCGAACCAGGCTTGCAGCACGTCATCGCGGTGCGGGCTGAATTCGTTCAAGGAGATCTGCCATTGATGGGCAACCACCGGCGACAACGGGAAACCGTCGCGCGCCAGGCTGATGGCCGGCTGCAGCAAATCGGCAAACGGCAATTTACCGAAGCGTTTGGACAACTCGGCCCACGCCGACGGGCAACCGGGCACCGTCACCGAGGTCCAGCCGTACAACGGCATCTGTTGATGCCCTGCCGCCTTGACCGCTTCAATACTCAAGGCGGCCGGCGCATGGCCGTTGCCGTTGAGGCCATGCAACTGGCCCTTGCACCACACCAGCGCAAAGGCGTCGCCGCCCAGGCCACAACCGGTGGGCTCGACCACGGTCAGCGCGGCTGCGGTGGCAATGGCGGCATCAATGGCGTTACCGCCCTTCTGCATGATTTCGATACCGGCCTGGGCCGCCAGCGGTTGCGAAGCGGCGACCATGCCGCGACGCGCGAACACGCTCTGGCGTTGCGACGGGTAGGGGTATTCGTGAGCGGAAAATTTCAACATGGCAAAGGCTCTTCAAAAAAAGGTCATAACACGCGGCTGAGAAACGCCTGGGTCCGCGGATGGCTGGGGTGGCTGAAAATCTGCTCCGGCGGCCCTTGTTCGATCAGTTCGCCCTGGTCGAGCACCACCACGCGGTCGGCCACTTCACGGGCAAAGCCCATTTCATGGGTGACCACCACCATGGTCATGCCCTCCTCGGCCAGTTCCTTCATCACCTGCAGCACTTCGCCGACGGTTTCCGGGTCGAGGGCGCTGGTGGGCTCGTCGAACAGCATCGCCTGGGGTTTCATCGCCAGCGCACGGGCAATCGCCACCCGCTGCTGCTGACCACCGGAGAGCATCGACGGATAGTGGCTGGCCTTGTCCGCCAGGCCGACCCGCGCCAGCAAGCCCCGAGCCTGTTCCAGCGCCTGGGCACGCGGTACGCCGAGCACCTGGATCGGCGCTTCAATGATGTTTTCCAATGCGGTCATGTGCGGGAACAGGTTGAAGCGCTGGAACACCATGCCGATGTCGCGGCGCTGACGAGCGATGTTGCGCTCCGAATCGCGCACCAGGCTGCCATCGGCGCGTTCGCGATAGCCCATGGCGCGGCCGTTGACGCGAATGCGCCCGCCCTGGATGTCTTCCAGCAGGTTGATGCAGCGGATAAAGGTGGTCTTGCCGGAGCCGGAGGCGCCGATCAGCACCACCACTTCGCCGCGCCGCACTTGCAGGGAGATGCCCTTGAGGATCTGCAACTCGCCGAACGACTTCTGGATATCCTGTGCGTCAATGATCAGCTCTTCACTTTGGTGCGCCATGGTTAACGTCCCCTCAGCAGTTTCAGGGTGCTGCGACCGAACATGCGGCTGGCGGCCGGAGGTGGCGCCGAAGGTCGATCGGACTGGCCGAAGCGGCGTTCGAGCCAACTCTGGAAAAAGCCCCACAGGGTGGTCAGCGTCAGGAAGTAAATCGCGACGACCAGGTACAACTCGAAGACGCGAAACGTCGCCGAGGTCACCATCTGCGTGCTGAGCAACAACTCCTGCACCCCGATCACACTCACCAGGGTGGTGTTCTTGAGCATCACATTGAACTCATTGCCCAGCGGCGGCACGATCACCCGAAACGCCTGGGGCAGCACAATGCGCCGCATCAGCTTGCCGAACCCCATGCCCAGGGAACGCCCGGCTTCGTACTGGCCCTTGTCCACCGCGCCGATGCCGGCGCGGATGATCTCGGCCATGTAAGCGCCTTCATTCAGGCCCAGGGCGATGATCGCCGCCTGGATATTGCCGGGGATGATCAGCCCGAACAGCTCGATGTCCTCGAAGCGGAAGATCCCGCCCGCTGCCAGTGCGGTGTACAAAAACACGATCTGCACCAGCAATGGCGTGCCGCGCATCAGCCACACGTAAAGGCGTGCCGGCAGGTGCAGCAGCGGGTTCTTCGACAGGCGCAACAGCGCCGCCGCCAGGCCCAGCGCGCAACCGAGCAGCATCGCCAGCACGCTGATCAGGCACGTCAGCCACAGCCCGGTGAGGTAGACCCCACTGGGCTGCAGCAGGTATTGCCAGAACACATCCCAATTGAAATTCATTGTGGTAGAACCTCAGTCAAGGGTGTCGCTGCTGACATGCCATTTGTTGAGCAATTGCACATAGCTGCCGTCGCTGCGCATGTCGCTGATGATCTGCTGCACGGCGGCGGTCAGTTGCGGGTCGTCCTTGCGCATGCCCAGGCCGGTGAGGATGCGGCTGAATGCAGGTACCCCTTCCTGGAACAGCTCCGGGGCCATCGCCGCGTAGTAACCGGCGGTTTCCACGGTGGTGCCATAGGCGTCGACCTGGCTGATGCGCAACGCCTGAAACGCATCGGTGTCGGTGTTGTAGACCACCAGTTTCATCGGTGGCTTGCCGGCCTTGGCGAGGCGCTCGTTCTGGCTGTCGAGCAGGGTCTTGATGGTAGAGCCGTTGAGCACCGCCACCTTGCGCGTGGACAGGTCATCCAGGGTCTTGATGCCTTTGGGGTTGCCCTTGGGCACCACCACCGCCTGGCTGGAATACATGTAGTTGACGATGTCGATCACCTGGCGGCGCTCGGGCTTGTCGAACAGTTGGTCGACGATCATGTCGCACTGCTGGGCAAGCAGCGCCGGTAGCAAGCCGGAAAACGGAATGACCCGCCATTGCACGGTTTTATTGCCCAGGCGCTTGGCGATTTCCAGGCCCAGGTCGACGGTGAGCCCGCGCGGTTTCTGGGATTCGTCGAAGGACACCAGGGGCGGTGAATCCATCCCCGAGCAGTAGGTGAGTTTGTCGACGCTCTTCAGCCGCTCAGGCACCTGGACTGCGGCGCAGGCCCATTGTGTACAGAGCCCCAGGGTTACAGCCACCAGCAAGGCGCGGTGTTGTTTATGCATGACCAGACACTCCACTTCGTTAAATAACGGGGCAGTAATCAACGTCTAAACATGGACGGGGTGGGCCCCGCCTCTTTTATTTTTCCAATTGCAGAAATTGAATCAGCAGCGGCACGGTGCTTTCGATGTGTTCGCGTACCACAGCTTCGGCACCGGCAGCGTCACCGGCGCGAATCGCGTCGAGGATTACGGCGTGTTCCTGGCGCGCACCGAGGGGTTTTTCGCTGTGCTGCAGCCACAAGCGCATGGGCGCTTCCACCAGCGAATACAACGCTGAAATCTGCTTGAGCAAGCGTGGCCGGCCGCTGAGCCCGCACAGGTATTCGTGAAAGGCACGGTGGCAACGGACCCACGCGGCGCTCTCGTCGCGGTAGTCATCCATCTCGTCCAGCAAGCGCTCCAGAGCCGCCAACTGGCGCTCACCGATGCGGCTGACCGCGACGCGCACCGCCAGGCCTTCCAGTGCGCTGCGCATCTCGAACACTTCGTACAGCTCATCAATATCCAGACCGCTGACGATCGCACCGCGATTGGGCCGCAGCGTCACCAGGCCCTGGGCATCCAGCCGCCGGAATGCTTCGCGCACGGGCATGCGGCTCATGCCGATCTCGCTGGCGATATCCTCGGCGATCAGGCGGTCGCCCTTGCGGAAACGACCGCCGCAGATGGCGTCGAGAAGGAAGTTGTAGGCCTCCTCCTCGGCAGTAAGGGGCTGGCGGTCAACGTAAGCGGGGGCAAATTGCATTGGCAGCCTCTTTGTATTTTTGTATCCAATTATCCACGAATACAAAAAAGCATAACGCGTGCCAACACCTCCAAAAGAACGTTAGTAATTGATTTAAATGAAGTCTTCCGTTCGGGTGGGGAAAATTGCGCGAAGCGGGTAAAGCGATTTGCTACTAAATGACGCAGCAACTTGCCATTTCTGCCCAAGAAAGTAGCGGATGTCCGGTGAAGGGCTTGGTTACGCCCGATGATCTAGACAGGGTATTTTTTGACAGGCCTTTCTTTGCCATCAGCGCACCAAACGCCTCCCACTCAATGGATCCAATAAAATTACATCGGTCGATAATCGCCCAAAATAACCTTAAACAACTGATTAATACATTGACTCACAGCAGCTCTGGAAATTTAATGGATCCATTAAACAAAAATAATTAACCAGCCAGAGAGTTGCCATGTACCCCAAAAACACTTGGTACGTCGCCTGCACACCCGATGAAATCGCCCAAAAACCCCTGGGTCGCCAGATCTGCGGTGAAAAAATGGTGTTTTATCGTGGCCCGCAAGGCAGCGTCGTCGCCATCGAGGACTTCTGCCCCCATCGTGGCGCACCGCTTTCGCTGGGTTACGTCGAAAATGGCAACCTGGTTTGCGGCTATCACGGCCTGGTCATGGGGGCCGACGGTAAGACCGTCGAAATGCCCGGACAGCGGGTGCGTGGTTTTCCGTGCAACAAGACCTTTGCCGCGGTTGAACGCTATGGTTTTATCTGGGTATGGCCCGGCGATCAGGCCCTTGCCGACCCGGCGCTGATTCATCACCTGGAGTGGGCAGTGAGTGACCAGTGGGCGTACGGCGGCGGGCTGTTTGATATCCAGTGCGACTACCGCCTGATGATCGACAACCTGATGGACCTGACCCACGAAACCTACGTCCACGCTTCCAGCATCGGCCAAAAAGAAATCGATCAAGCGCCTCCCGTCACCACGGTTGAAGGCGACGAAGTCGTCACCGCCCGGCACATGGAAAACATCCTGGCTCCGCCGTTCTGGCGCATGGCCCTGCGCGGCAACAACCTCGCCGACGATGTGCCGGTGGACCGCTGGCAGATCTGTCGCTTCACCCCGCCCAGCCACGTGCTGATCGAAGTCGGCGTGGCCCACGCCGGCAAGGGCGGCTACCACGCAGCGCCCGAACACAAGGCGGCAAGCATCGTGGTCGACTTCATCACCCCGCAAACCGAGACGTCGATCTGGTATTTCTGGGGCATGGCGCGCAACTTCAATCCTCACGATGAGGCGCTGACCGCCAGCATTCGCGAAGGCCAAGGGAAGATTTTCAGCGAAGACCTGGAGATGCTCGAACGTCAGCAGCAGAACCTGCTGGCCCACCCGCAACGCAACCTGCTCAAGTTGAATATCGATGCCGGCGGCGTGCAGTCGCGCAAAATCCTGGAGCGACTGATTGCCAAGGAACGCCCACTCGAACCACAACTGATCACGACCACCACCGCCTGAACGGCGCGACAACTCTGCGAGGACCGAACATGATCGATGTGGTGGTGGTATCCCGTAATAACGAAGCCCAGGACATTTGCAGCTATGAACTGGCCAGGGTCGATGGCCAGCCGCTGCCCGCCTTCAGTGCCGGCGCGCACATTGACGTGCATTTGCCGGACGGGCTGGTGCGCCAGTATTCGCTGTGCAATCACCCCGAGGAGCGTCATCGCTATCTGATCGGCGTACTCAACGACCCGGCTTCTCGCGGCGGCTCGCGCAGCTTGCACGAGCAGGTACACGAGGGCGCCCACCTGAGGATCAGCGAACCACGCAACCTATTCCCCCTCGCCCATGAAGCACGACGCAGCCTGCTGTTCGCCGGCGGCATCGGCATCACCCCGATCCTGTGCATGGCCGAGCGCCTCGCCCATGCAGGTGCCGACTTCGACCTGCATTATTGTGCACGCGCCAGTGAGCGTGCGGCGTTTGTACAGCGGCTAAAGGCGTCACCGTTTGCCGAGCGCGTGTTCCTGCATTTCGATGAGCAGCCCCACACGGCCCTCAAGACTGCCGAGGTATTGGCTGCGCCCGCAGACGATGTGCACCTGTATGTCTGCGGCCCCGGCGGTTTCATGCAACACGTGCTCGACAGCGCGCGGGCGCAAGGCTGGCAAGAGGATTGCCTGCATCGCGAGTACTTCTCGGCGGCGCCAGTGGACAACAGCCTCGACGGCAGCTTTTCGGTGAAGCTCGGCAGCAGCGGCCAGGTCTTCACGATCCCCGCCGACAAGACCGTGGTCCAGGTCCTGGAAAGCCAGGGCATCGAGATTGCCGTGTCCTGCGAACAAGGGATCTGCGGCACCTGCCTGACCCGTGTGCTGGACGGCATCCCGGAGCACCGCGACCTGTTCCTCACCGAGCAGGAACAGGCGCTGAACGACCAGTTCACGCCCTGCTGCTCACGCTCGAAAACCCCACTGTTGGTGCTCGACATCTGAACCGTGTCACGACGCGGGCAAAATCACCTTCATGCGCGCGTCGGCGGTGGCTGAACTGAAGATCTCGGCATAACGCAACGTCGCATTGGCGTGTTCGCGCATGATGGCTTCGGCGCGCGCGCCCTGGCGATTGACCAGGGCATCGAACACCGAGTGATGCTGCATGTGGGCATAGTTGAAGCGCCGGTATTCACGAGCCATGTCCTCACGATCCACCGCCAGCGCGGTCACCGATGCGAAGGGCAGGTGATCATTGCGTGCCAGCGCATCGGTGATCGCCGGGTTGTGGCTGCCCTCCACAATGACCTGGTGAAAGCGCATGTTCAGGTCGTGGTAAACCTCAAGGTCCTCTTCAGTCACGTAGCCTTTGTCGAACAGTTGGTCGCCTTCCACCAGGCAGCGCTCCAGCGCCGCACGCGCCGCGTCGCAAAGACCATGCTCGGCGGCTTGCCGCGCAGCCAGGCCTTCCAGCACACCGCGCACTTCGATGGCGCCGGCAATGTCACTGGGGCTGACCGACCGCACCTGATAGCCGCGCCCGCCGAACGGCACCAGCAGCCCTTCCTGCTCAAGGGTACGAAATGCCATGCGCACGGGCATGCGCGACACACCAAAGCGTTGCGCCGTAGGGGTTTCCATCAGGCGCTCCCCCGCCACCAACTCACCGTTGGCAATCATCTTGCGCAGTGCAACCAGCACCAATTGACCGGGCTTACTCATCCAGGCAACTTCCAGAACACGTGGCCTGCCATAGTACCGCAAGCATCCGATCCCGTCAGACGAACGCCAGTGCGGCGCGCGCCGCCTCTATGGCACCCAGGTGTTGCGCCAGCCGCGACGGCAGGTAATCGAAAAAGAACCCGGCGCTTTGCAGCTTGGCGGCACGCAATGGATCGTCTTCGGGCAATGCCCTGGAGACCCGCGCAGCCCGCGCCCAGGCAAAGGCCAGCAACGCCACGCCACAGAGCTGGAGGAAATCCGGCGCGGCCCGATAGGGGTATTCACTGTCTTCCTGCGCGCGTTCACGCACGGCGCTCACCACACAGGCCAGCGCGTCGCACAGGCTGCCCAATGCGTGGGCGAACCCTGCGCACTCGATAGACTGCACGCCCTGCCCGGCCTCGGCACGCAACTCGGCCAGCAGCAGGCCAAAGGCTCGACCTTCATCCCCCAGCACTTTGCGCAGCAACAGGTCATTGGCCTGGATCTCGTTGCTGCCCTCGTAGATCATCGCGATGCGACTGTCCCGCAGGGTTTGCTCGATGGCGAACTCGGTGACATAGCCGTAACCGCCAAATACCTGCAGCGCATTGCTGGCCTGGCGAAAGCCCTGTTCAGTAAAAAACGCCTTGATGATGGGCGTCAGCAAAGGCGCCAACCGGGCCGCCGAGGCGTCCTGGCCATGCTCGGCCTGATCCAGCAGGTGCGCCGCCCAATAGCCGATGGCACGCATGCCCTCGCTGGTGGTGCGCAACTCCAGCAACACGCGGCGCATGGCCGGGTGATAACGAATCGGGTCAGCGGCCTGGGCCGCCACCTCTTCGGGCCTGGACGGTGCACGCATCTGCACACGCTCGGCAGCGTACTGCCGGGCATTCTGCCAAGCCGCCTCGACATGCCCCAGGCCTTGCAGGCCGACATGCAGGCGCGCCGAATTCATCATCACGAACATCGCCGCCAGGCCCTGATTGGCCTTGCCGATCAGCCAGCCTTGGGCGGCGTTGAATACCAGGGAGCAGGTGGCGCTGCCCTTGATGCCCATCTTGTGTTCGATGCCGTCGCAATGCACACCATTGGCCCGGCCATCGTCCAGCTGCCTGGGGACCAGGAACAGTGAAATGCCGCGACTGCCCGGCGGCGCATCAGGCAGGCGCGCCAGCACCAGGTGCAGGATATTGGCCGTGAGGTCATGCTCACCGCCGGAGATAAACAGCTTGCTGCCGCTCAAGCGATAGCTGCCATCCGCCTGGGGTTCAGCACGACAGCGCAGCAAACCGACATCGCTGCCGGCCTGGGACTCGGTCAGGCACATGGTGGGCAACGCCTGGCCACTGACAATCTCCGGCAGGTAGCGTGCCTGCAGCCAAGGCGCGGCGTGAGTCTTGAGGCACAGGTAGGCGCCGTGGGCGATCCCGGTGTACATAGCCCAGGCATGGTTGCTGGCGTAGAGCATCTCTTGCAGCGCCGCATCGAGCAGTTGCGGCAAGCCCTGCCCGCCCTGCTCTTGGGCGCACGCCAGCGCCGGCCAGCCACCCTCGACGTAAGCACGATAGGCCTCGACGAAGCCGTCCGGGGTGCTGACCTGGCCCGCCTGCCAGCGGCAGCCCTGGCGATCACCGTGGCGGTTCAACGGCGCCAGCACGCCCTGGCTGAAGCGTGCCGCCTCCTCCCATACTTGTAATGCCAGCGGCAGGTCGAGGGCCTCGAACGCCGGGTTGCGTCGCCAGCTGTCGGGCGCCTGCAACCAGTGTTCGAGGACAAATTGCATATCGCGCAGGGGCGCCTCATAGCTCCACATCGGGACACCTCATCGACTAAAAAGAATCACGCACTCAAGCGCGAAAAGCAGGGTTCTCGATCAGCAGCGCCATGCCCTGCCCGCCGCCCACACACGCCGCGGCAATCCCGTAGCGCAGGTTGTGCTGACGCAGTTGTCGGGCCAGGGACATGACCAGGCGCAGGCCAGTGGCAGCCAGTGGATGCCCGAGTGCCAGCGAGCCGCCCTGGACGTTGAGGCGGGTGCTGTCCAGCTCAAGTTCATGGGCCACCGCCAGCACTTGGGCGGCCTGGGCTTCGTTGATCTCGAAGCGGCCGATGTCATCCAGCTTCAACCCGCTGCGTTGCAGCAGCAGACGAATCGCCGGCGCCGGGCCGATGCCCATGAACTCGGGGGCCACGCCGACCAC
>NZ_CVTT01000072.1:0-76734 GCF_900006605.1 Pseudomonas sp. 58 R 3
GGCCAGGCTGGCAGCGGTGGCGCAACCGGCCAGGCCGCCACCGATGACCATGGCATGGCGCTCGCCGTTGACGGCTGCCGGGCGCGCAAACCAGGGTTTGGGTGTGGCCGGTGGTGGCGTATCGTCGGGCCAACCGAGAAACTCGCCGCGCAGGATTTCCCACTTGTGGCCAATGCCCGGCGTGCGTTTCATCTTGAAGCCGGCGGCGTTGATCAGCCGACGTACCCAGCCGGTGCTGGTGAAGGTGCTGATGGTCGAGCCCGGTGCCGCCAGGCGCGCCAGTTCGGCGAACAACTCAGCGGTCCACATGTCGGGGTTCTTGGCCGGGGCAAAA
Organism: Pseudomonas sp. 58 R 3; assembly: GCF_900006605.1. Classification (NCBI taxonomy): domain Bacteria; kingdom Pseudomonadati; phylum Pseudomonadota; class Gammaproteobacteria; order Pseudomonadales; family Pseudomonadaceae; genus Pseudomonas; species Pseudomonas sp. 58 R 3. The sequence goes on from NZ_CVTT01000072.1 coordinate 335, forward strand.
CCGTCGAGAAACCACGCGTCGATTTGCGCATCCAGTTGCGGCAATTGCTCCAGGGCGTCGCCGATCAACAGCGTCAGGGTCACGCGGCCGTTATCCAGCACCAGGCGCTGGAAGCCTGGGTGGATGGCGATGTACTGCGCCAGCAGTTGTTCTGCAAAAGGCTGCAGTTCGGGCCAGAGGGCGAGGGCGCGCTGCAGGTCTGCGTGGCTCAGCGGGTATTTCTCCACGCTGACAAAATGCAGGCGTGCCCCGGGCACTGCGTGTTGTTCGAACAGTTGCCAGGCGCACAGGAAATTCAGCCCCGTACCAAAACCGGTTTCACCAATCACCAACCGCCCATTCACCGGCAAGGCGGCAAAGCGCTCCTGCAAACGGTTCTGTTCAAGGAACACATAACGGGTTTCTTCAAGGCCCGACTTGTCGGAAAAGTACACGTCGTCGAACACTCGCGAATGCGGGCGGCCTTGGTCATCCCAGTCGAGCTGGGCGTGGGTGATGGGGGTCATGGGCGGCTCATAAAAATAACGGCGGGCAAAGGCACGGCGGCCATTCTAGCCGATCAACCGGTAATGAATTGACCCACGGCAAGCGCGGGTTGAATTTCCTTCCGCGTGTTGTTGCCCAATCCGCTAGTCTTGAGCCATCTTGAAATGGAGCTGCCCATGTTCGAATCCGCGGAAATCGGTCACGCCATCGACAAAGACACCTTTGAGGCCGAAGTGCCGGCCCTGCGTGAAGCCTTGCTGGAAGTGCAATACGAACTGCAACAGCAGAAGCGCTTCCCGGTGATCATCCTGATCAACGGCATCGAAGGCGCGGGCAAGGGCGAAACCGTCAAGCTGCTCAATGAATGGATGGATCCGCGTCTGATCGAGGTGCGCACCTTCGACCAGCAGACCGACGAAGAACTGGCACGGCCACCGGCGTGGCGCTACTGGCGCCAGCTGCCGGCCAAGGGCCGCATGGGCATCTTTTTCGGCAACTGGTACAGCCAGATGCTGCAAAGCCGTGTGCATGGCCAGATCAAGGATGCGCGCCTGGACCAGGCCATCGCGGGCGCCGAGCGCCTGGAAAAGATGCTCTGTGATGAAGGCGCGCTGATCTTCAAGTTCTGGTTTCACCTGTCTAAAAAGCAGATGAAGGCGCGGCTCAAGGCGCTGGCCGACGACCCGCTGCACAGCTGGCGCATCAGCCCGCTGGACTGGCAGCAGTCCGAAACCTACGACAAGTTTGTGCATTTCGGCGAGCGTATCCTGCGCCGCACCAGCCGTGACTACGCGCCGTGGCATGTGATCGAAGGCGTGGATGCGAATTACCGCAGCCTCACGGTGGGCAAAATCCTGCTCGAAAGCCTGCAAAACGCCTTGAAGCTGCCCAAGGGCAAGGCCAGCGGCATGAACCCGGCGCCGTTGATTGCCTCGGTGGACAAAAAGAGCTTGCTCGACAGCCTCGACTTGACCCAGCGCCTGGACAAAGACGATTACGAAGAACAGCTGATTACCGAGCAGGCGCGCTTTTCCGGCCTGATGCGCGACAAGCGCATGCGCAAGCACGCATTGATCACCGTGTTTGAAGGCAACGATGCGGCGGGCAAGGGCGGGGCGATCCGTCGCGTGGCGGCGGCGCTGGACCCGCGCCAGTACCATATCGTGCCGATTGCCGCGCCGAGTGAAGACGAGCGCGCTCAGCCGTATCTGTGGCGCTTCTGGCAGAAGATTCCGGCACGCGGCATGTTCACCGTGTTCGACCGCTCGTGGTACGGCCGTGTGTTGGTGGAGCGTATCGAAGGCTTCTGCACCCCGGCGGACTGGATGCGCGCCTATGGCGAGATCAATGATTTCGAAGAGCAACTGCGCGATGCGGGCGTGATTGTGGTCAAGTTCTGGCTGGCCATCGACAAAGACACGCAGCTGGAGCGCTTCCAGGCCCGTGAGGAAATCCCCTTCAAGCGCTTCAAGATCACCGAAGACGACTGGCGCAACCGCGATAAGTGGGACGATTACCGGGCGGCGGTGGGTGACATGGTCGACCGTACCAGCACCGAAGTGTCGCCCTGGACCCTGGTGGAAGCCAATGACAAGCGCTGGGCGCGGGTAAAAGTGCTGCGCACCATCAACCGCGCGCTGGAAGAGGCGTTCGACAAGACCGACAAACACGACAAGAAGAAAAAGAAATAGCGGAAGCTGTCGAGCATTGATCGTTCCCACGCTCTGCGTGGTAACGCATCCAGTGACGCTCCGCGTCGCCTTCAAGGTGGCCTTGGTCAGCGGGACGCAGAGCGTCCGGGGCTGCATGCCCACGCGGAGCGTGGGAACGATCCAAAGAAATAACCCTGGCTCGCCACAGAAGCCTCGTTCGTAAGGCGGTCATGCTTTTGCATATGCCAGGTGAATGATCATCGCGGTTGGGCAGGCCCGGATCTATGCTCGGTCCATCTCCCAACAACAAGATCGAGGTAGCCCATGCGTGAAGTAGTGATCGTCGACAGCGTGCGAACCGGCCTGGCCAAGTCCTTTCGTGGCAAGTTCAACCAGACGCGCCCGGATGACATGGCGGCCCATTGCGTCAACGCGCTGCTGGCGCGCAACGGTATCGACCCGGCGACGGTCGAGGATTGCATCGTCGGTGCCGGCTCCAACGAAGGCGCCCAGGGCTACAACATCGGGCGAAACGTGGCGGTGCTCTCGCAACTGGGCACCGGGACGGCGGGCATGACCCTCAACCGGTTCTGTTCCTCGGGCTTGCAGGCAATTGCGATTGCGGCCAACCAGATTGCCTCGGGTTGCAGCGATATCATCGTCGCCGGTGGCGTCGAGTCCATCAGCCTGACCATGAAAAGCGTCAACACCGACAACCTGATCAACCCGCTGCTCAAGGCGCAGGTGCCGGGCATTTACTTCCCCATGGGCCAGACCGCCGAGATCGTCGCGCGCCGCTATAACGTCAGTCGCGAAGACCAGGACCTGTACGCCCTGCAAAGCCAGCAACGTACCGCCCAGGCCCAGGCCGACGGCTTGTTCAACGATGAAATCGTGCCGATGGCGGTCCAGTACAAGGTCGAAGACAAAAATACCGGCCAGGTGCAGGTGCTCGATGGTGTGGTCGACCGCGACGACTGCAACCGCCCCGACACCACCCTGGCCAGCCTCAATGGCCTTAAGCCGGTGTTTGCCGAAGACGGTTCGGTGACGGCGGGCAACTCCTCACAGTTGTCCGATGGCGCTTCTATGACTTTGGTGATGAGCCTGGAAAAAGCCCTGCAACTGGGGCTCAAGCCCAAAGCGTTTTTCCGTGGTTTTACCGTGGCCGGTTGCGAGCCGGACGAAATGGGCATCGGCCCGGTGTTCTCGGTGCCCAAACTGCTCAAAGCCAAGGGCCTGCAGGTGGCGGATATCGACCTGTGGGAGCTTAACGAAGCGTTTGCTTCGCAGTGCCTCTACGCACGCAATCGCCTGGAAATCGACAACGCCAGGTACAACGTCAACGGCGGCTCGATCTCCATCGGCCATCCGTTCGGCATGACCGGGTCGCGGCAAGTGGGGCACCTGGTGCGTGAGTTGCAGCGCCGTAACCTGCGCTACGGCATCGTCACCATGTGCGTGGGCGGTGGCATGGGCGCGACCGGATTGTTTGAGGCGGTGCGTTAGTCAATCGACAGTTAGCACCGTAGCCAAATAAAGGGGGAGCATGCTCCCCCTTTGCACATTCGCTGTTTGGTAATAATCAGGTACGGCTTCGTTTGTTTGATTAGTTGCTCTAATGGCGTAAACACGGTTATTTTTTAACTCATGTAATCCTCGTCTTACAGATGCGATCTGGTTTGAATTGTTCTCATTAGTCCGCGCGTAGTCCTTTTCCTTCAGCGCTTTTCAAAGTTTTGGCAAATAGCCATGTTTTTCCTGCGTGGTCTAGTGTGTCGCGGCTACTTGGTTTGCGGAAATGGATGGCTTACTTGCGCAAGTGTGAAGTGGAGAATTGCCTGGCGTTGAGCTGATCCCTGAATTGCAATACAACTAATTGGAAAACAACTCAGGAGTCATCGGCTTAACAACACGGGTTATAACCGCTCGTTTAATCAGCCCTGCACCGACCTGTGGCCGGGCTTCTTTAATGACACTTGTGAATAAGTGGGAATCTGTACATGAAAACCAAAATGAAAGCTGCGCTGTTGTCTATCGGTCTGATGGCCGGCTCGATCTCTGTTGCGCAGGCAGCGGATGGGACGGTTACGTTTCTGGGGTCGGTGCACTCGGGTGCTTGCTCTATCAAGCCTGACTCGGTGGATCAGACCGTTCGCCTGGGGGCGATTGCCAAACACCAACTGGAGTCGGGCGGCAAGTCTGAAGCGCGTCGTGTGCTGATTGAACTGGAAGGCTGCGACCTGTCCGGCCTGACCGATAACACCGTGACCACCACCTTCACCGGCGCGCCTTCCAGCGCTGTGCCTGGTGCGATCGGTACGGTCGGTGGTGCAGGCGGCGTGGGCATCATGATGACTCACGGCGGTGACCTGGTTGAACTGGGCAAACCCACTACCCCGCAGGCCATCGCCACCGGTAACAACACCCTGGAGTTCGGTGCCTACGTGCAAGGCGCTGCCACCGACCCGATCATCCCGGGCGACTTCAGCGCCGTCACCAACTTCACCTTGGCTTATCAGTAAGTTTTGCTCCCCGCCACCCAGCGTGGCGGGGGGACGCTGACGGGAGATCCAGGTGAAAACATTCAAACGCCTCGCACTCGCCTCTTCTTTGATGACATTCATCAGCCCTTGCGTATTCGCCCAGGCATCTTCGCAAGGTCATGGCGTGGTTCAGTTGGGGGGAGAAGTCGTTGACTCCGCCTGCGGGCTGGAACTGGGCAGTATCGATCAGACCATCGAGATGCCACCGGAGCCGGTCGGCCGGTTGCTACGCAACACGCGCGGCGAAGACCATCCCTTCCAACTGCGACTGGTCAATTGCACGCTGACTCGCCCGGACCCATCACGCCCTGGGGCAACCCTGCCTGACTGGGAACACATGCGGGTGACATTTGACGGCGCTACCGACCGGGGAGGGCTCTCCTTTGCCGTGTTTGGTGGCTCGCAGGGGGTTGCCCTGCACATCGTTGACGCTGCTGGCGAAGAGAGTGTTCCCGGGCAGCGAATGTCGCCCACGCCTTTGTCGGAGGGCGATATGACGCTCAACTACAGATTTTATCTGGTCGGTAATGGACTGCCGCTGGTCGTGGGTGCTCACACCGCCGCAGTGCGGTTCAAGTTGGAATACTTTTGAATAGTGATGGACAGGCGTTCATGTTGAATACAGCGAAGTTCAAAAATACGCTGCGCCCGAGCCTGTTTGGCGGGTTGATGTCTCTGGCAGGAACAGCACTGGGAGCCGGGGATGTCGAGTTTAATACGGATGTGCTCGACCTGATTGATCGCAGCAATATTGACTTGTCTCAATTTGCCCGCAGCGGGTTTATTTTGCCGGGTACTTACACGATGGTGGTGCAAGTCAATGGCCAGCCTATTCCTGAACAATCGGTGGCGTTCTATCCTCCGGACAAAGACCCCAAAGGCAGTCAGGCGTGTTTGTCGCGCAGCCTGGTGGAACAGTTAAGCCTGAAAGGCTCCGATGCCGACAAGCTGGCATGGTGGAAGGGCGGCGAGTGTCTGGATATTCAAAGTTTGCCAGGCATGGAAGTCAGTGGAGACCTGGCCACCTCCACGCTGAGTATCAACTTGCCCCAGGCGTACCTGGAGTACAACGCTATCAACTGGGACCCGCCTGCGCGCTGGGATGAAGGGGTGCCAGGGTTGCTGGTGGACTACAGCCTGACGGCCCAGTCCAATTACCAACGAGGCGACGGCAACCGTAATAACCTCAGTGGCAACGGCACCGTCGGCGCCAATGCCGGCGCCTGGCGCTTGAGGGCCGACTGGCAAGGGCGCCTCGAACGTGGTCGGCAGGAAGCGGCCGGGCCGCAAAAGCTGGAGTGGAGCCGCTACTACGCCTATCGCGCGATTCCTGCGCTGAAGGCGCGCCTGGTGGTGGGCGAGAATTACCTGTATTCGGACCTGTTCGACAGCTTCCGTTTTACCGGTGCCGCGCTCAACTCGGACGAGAGCCAGTTACCGCCCAACCTGCGTGGCTACGCGCCGGAAGTGGTCGGGGTGGCCAAGACCAATGCCAAAGTCATCATCAGTCAACAGGGCCGTGTGCTCTACGAAACCCTGGTCGCAGCAGGCCCCTTTCGCATCCAGGACTTGCAGGATGCGGTAACGGGCAAGCTGGATGTACGCGTCGAGGAGCAGGACGGTTCGGTGCACAGCTTTCAGATGGATACGGCGGGTGTTCCTTATCTGACTCGCCCTGGACAGGTTCGCTACAAGTTGGCGACTGGCCGACCGTCGAATCTTCAGAACGGCTCGGATGGCAATGTTTTCGGCACCGGCGAGTTTTCCTGGGGCATCAGTAATGGCTGGTCGTTGTTCGGCGGCGGTATGACCGATAACAACTATCGGGCGTTATCGGTCGGGGCCGGCAGGGACTTGCTGGCGTTCGGTGCCGTCTCGCTGGATGTGACGCAGTCGCGCGCCGAGGTTTGGCGCGAAACGCTCTCGGGCAAATCCTATCGCCTTCAATACTCCAAGAACTTCGAAGAGTACGACAGCCAAGTGACCTTCGCCGGTTACCGGTTTTCCGAGAAAAACTTCTTGAGCATGAGCGAGTACCTGGACGCCCGGTATTACGGGTTGAACGGCGAACTCGGCGGGCGAGGCGATTATCGCGATCCCAGTGAGGGCTGGAAGCCGATTGGTGGCAGCAAGGCGCTGTATACGGTCACGGTCAACAAGCAGTTTCGCGACCTGGGCGCCACCGTCTACGCCAGCTACAACAAGCAAACCTATTGGGACCGGCCAGACACGCAGCGTTGGAACCTGTCGTTGTCGCGCTATTTCAATGTGGGCACGGTCAAGAACATGAGCCTGTCCCTGAACATGTACCGCACCCAGGAATACAACTACAAAGACAACGGCATGGCCGTGACGGTCAGCCTGCCCTTGGGGCGCACCGGCACACTGTCGATGGATGCCAACCGGACCGCCGGCAGGAACAACTTCGCGACGCGCTACAGCGATCGCCTCGATGAGCGCAACAGCTACCAGCTCAGTGCCAGCGATTCTTCCGCCAGTGGTTACTTGAGCCATATGGGCGACCAGGCCGACATCGACCTGAGCGCCAGCACTCAAGAGGGCGGCTACAGCAGCCTCGGCCTGTCGGCACGTGGCGGCGGCACGCTCACCCCCTACGGTGGCGCACTCCATCGTACGACCAGCACCGGCGGCACCCGCCTGATGATCGACACCGGCGGCGTACCTGATGTTCCGGTGCGCGGTTATGGCTCACCGACCCGCAGTAATGTGTTCGGCAAGGCCGTGATCTCCGACATCAGCAGTTACCAGCGCACGGCGGCCAGCGTTGATCTGGAGCGCTTGCCAAACAATGTCGAGGCCACTCAATCGGTCACGCAACTGACCCTTACCGAAGGCGCGATCGGTTACCGCTCGCTGGATGTGATCGCCGGTGAAAAGGCCATGGCCGTTGTGCGTCTGCCCGATGGCAGCTTGCCGCCTTTCGGCGCCACGGTGAAGAACCTCAAACAACAGGACACCGGGATTGTGAATGACGGCGGCAACGTCTACCTGAGCGGTATCCAGGCCGGCGAGCAGATGGTCGTCAGTTGGGGCGGTGACGAACGCTGCCTGCTCACGCTGCCTGTCACGTTGCCTGCGGATGGGTTGACCGACGCCCTGCAACTGCGCTGCCAGCTGGTAGCCACAGACCCATCCTTGGCTGAACCTGCCGTGCTGACCGGCAAGCCCACTGATACGGAGAACACATCCTCATGATGCCCAACATACGACTCACTTCCCAGACCTTGGCGCTGCTGGCTCTGGCCCTGAGCCAGAGCGCCAACGCCGCCGTCGGCCTGGATCGTACCCGCGTGATTTTTGATGGCGGCAAAGATGCCACCAGCGTGAATATCACCAACAACAATACCCAGTTGCCGTATCTGGCCCAGGGCTGGATCGAGGACGAGGCGGGTAAAAAAATCACCTCGCCGCTGATCGTGCTGCCACCGGTTCAACGCTTGGAGCCTGGCAAACAAAGCCAAGTGAAAGTCCAGGCGCTGCCGGCGGCCAAGTCGCTGCCGCAGGACCGGGAGACGGTTTACTACTTCAACCTGCGGGAAATTCCGCCGCGCAGCGATAAGTCCAACACCCTGCAAATTGCCTTGCAGACCCGCATCAAGCTGTTCTACCGGCCGCAAGCCATTACGCCGAGCCAGCAGGACCTGTCCAACCCCTGGCAGCAGAAACTCACCCTGACCCGCGAAGGCGACCAGTACCGGGTCCACAACCCGACGCCTTACTACGTGACCCTGGTGGATGCGCGCAGCAGCAAGGAGGGCAAAACCGTGGAGGGCTTTGCGCCCCTGATGATTGCGCCCAAGGAGTCGTTGACCCTGGGCCCTTCCGCCAAGGCGCTGGGTTCGGCGCCTTACCTGGCCTATGTGAATGATTACGGCGGTCGTCCGCTCCTGGCGTTCACCTGCACGGGTGACACGTGCAACGTGAACGTGCAGGCCTCATCGCCTAATTGAGTAATGCCAGCTGCTGGAGAACATCATGAAGTCGCAACGTGTGAAGGTCTTGGGCGGCCTGTTATGGGTCTTGGCGGCGGCGGTTCACGCCGCCGAGGATGACGAGGATATCGAAGGTATGAGTGGGCTGCTGAATGTGCTCGGCTCTATGCATGAATCGCCTTGCAGCCTGGATATGACCTCACTGCATCAGACGGTTGACCTGGACGCCGTGTCCACCAGCCAATTGCAACGGCCCGGCGACCAGGCGACGGCCAAGGCCTTTCAGCTGCGGTTTACCGATTGCCTGCGCACGGCCGGCCGTGTGCGCAACGAACGCACGGGAAACCTGGCATGGAGCGCCTACCAACCCGTGGTGTCGATAACGTTTGATGCGCCGGCCGATGCCGATGACCCACGGCTGGTCAAAGTGCAAGGCATCACCGGGATGGGCCTGCAATTGACCGACGCCTTGGGCCGTGACGTACAGCTGGGTTCAAGGGGCCAACCCTTGTTTTTGCCCGTAGGACGCAACACCCAGACCTGGCGTGTTCGGCCCACCCGCACCACCGCGCCATTGAGCAGTGGGGCATTCAGGGCTGTGGTGGATTTCAGGCTCAATTATGAGTAAGGGCAACGCGATGACCCAATCAATCGGCCCAAGGGCCATTCTTATTGCTGGTGGCCTGCTGTGGTTTGTCAGTCAAAGTGTGCAGGCCGAGACCAGTTTGGTCATCCGGGCAGTCATCATCGCGCCTGCGCCTTGCGTCATTAATAACGGCACGACCCTTGATGTGCCGTTTGGCAATGACCTTCAGACGTCACGGGTGGATGGCGTCAATTATCGTCGCGGTGTGCCTTACACCGTCACCTGTGATTCGCCCTTCAGCAACGCCCTGACCCTGGAACTCAAAGGCACCGGCGCCGGGTTTGACAGCCGCGTGCTGGCCACCCGCAAGGCCGACCTTGGGGTCAAGTTGTTCGTGAACGGCACTGACTGGCCGCTGAATACGGCGGTGAATTTTACCTTTCCCAATTTCCCCGTGGTGCAGGCGGTGCCGGTCAAGCGTGAGGGCAGCAAGCTGACCGGCGGGGCATTCGATGCTGCCGCCACCCTGGTGGTCGATTACCAATGACGAGGAATGATCAATGACTTTTTGGCAGCAGCGCGCGTTGCTCACCTTGTGTTCCATCGGCCTTTGCAGTGGTGCGTCGGCCAATTTGACGTTCAGCGGGACGCTGAATGAACCACCGCCTTGCACGATCGACAGCGGCAACACGATTGAGGTGGATTTTGGCGACGTCGGGGTAAAGCGCGTCGACGGTGTGAAGTATCGCAGAGGTGTCGGCTACGCCATCAACTGTGGCACCGACACGTTGCCGTGGGAGCTCAAATTGAGCGTCAACGGCACAGCCACCTCGTTTGACGGTGCAGCGGTGCAGACCAACGTACCGGCACTGGGCATTCGTGTTTTCCAGAATAACCTGCCACTTCCACTTAATACGCCACTGGACATCAACCTGTCGTCACCGCCGACTTTGGAAGTGGTGCCGGTGCAGCTGCCAGGCGCCATTTTGACGCCCTCGCGATTTACGGCGGTGGCCACGTTGTTGGCCGAATACCAGTAGGAGCTGAGTCGATGCGAAACCACATTGTGCCAAAAGGCGGGCTGGCGTTATTGCTCACCTTCGGCCTGATCCCCCTGGGCCATGCGGCGGACAACCTGATGTTCAAGGGCAACCTGGTTGAAGAGGCCTGCACCCTCCGCCCAGGCGATGAAGCAATCACGTTGGAGCTCTGGGACGTCACCAGTAAGCACCTCTACATCAACACGCGAACAGTGGGCAAGCGGTTCCAGCTGCACCTGGAGGAGTGTGACACCACCATTGGCAACACCGTGACCATCACCTTCGGCGGTGCCGAAAACAGCGAGCTGCCCGGTTTGTTCGCGCTGGACGGTGGCAGTGGTGCCTCAGGGATTGGCGTCGGTATTGAGACACTGAGCGATAAGCCACTGCCTGTGAATGCCGTCAGCGATGAGCAGGTGTTGAGTGATGGCAGCAATGTGATCGAACTCAAGGCTTTTGTGCAGGGCGAGCCGACCGCCATCAGGGATCAAACCATCGGGCACGGTGCATACACGGTGACCTCAACGTTTACGCTGGATTACCCGTAACGATCAACCGACATTCATAGGTTGGAAACAGCCTTGCACACACCTCGCTCGCTGGAAGGTGGTCTGCGCGGATACGCAACGAGAGATCAAAATGAAACGAATATACAAAGCTGTTGTGCTGCTCCTGCTGACTGCTGTTGCAACGACCGCGCAGGCCGTTGACTGTCGGGTCAATGGCGGGGCGTGGGGGCGTGTCACTCACCTGACCGTACCCGTGAACGTCCGGCTCGATGAGGATCGCACGAGGATTCTGATGGAGGGCGCCCGGCTCGAATGTCGATTCACCGCTGGTGCAGGTCCTGCTTGGGGCGAAGACTACTGGGCTACCGGTAATCCAACAGGCGCCCCTTGGACCCCCGGCCCTAAATTCAGCAGCGAGAGGGCCGGTTTGCGAATCAACGGATCTTTCCAGAATGTTCCTGTTCCGGCGGGGATACGAATAGCCACGATGCCCAACAACGGCGTCGGCTACCCGATCAATATCACGCCTTACATTCTGATGCGTAGCAGTCCATCCAACCCGATCGATGTTCGAATCGGCGATATGCTTGGGCTCCTGCGTATCTCCGCCACGAACAACTATAACTCAGACAGAGCGGATCTCACGGTGACCTACACCGCAGCCAACGACTTCACCGTTTCCCCCTCCACCTGCACGATCAACAACAATAACCCGATCGAAATCAACTTCGGCACGGTGCACCAGCGCGCAATCGGCATAGACCCGCTCACATCCTCCATCGTCAGTAACCGCAGACTCACCTACTCCTGCCCGGACGGCGGGATCAACACGCCTATCACGATTACCTACAAAGGCACCCGTTCCGGATTCGACACGCGGCTGTTGATGATGAGTAACCCGGACGTGGGCACGGCCATGGTGCGCGCGGGAACTGCAGTGCCGGTGAACGGTTCGTTCCTCACCCGTATCACCAACAGCGCGGGCGCAGACGATGTGACGTTTTCGCTGGTACGGCGCAATGGCTCTCTTCCGACAGCAGGGGCTGTAAGTGGCAGCGGTGTGCTGGTGATGGGGGTGCCCTGACACACAAAATGATCGATACCCAAAGCGCAGTGCATCGCCCTAGAATGCCGGCTCCTCCACCTCTGGTTTTTTGGGGCACTCATGCACATTTCTTCGGGCCGCTGGGTCTATGGTTTTCTCCTGACCCTGCTGACCGCGCTGCTCTGGGGCATTCTGCCGATCAAGCTTAAACAAGTGTTGCAGGTGATGGACCCGGTTACCGTCACCTGGTTTCGCCTGGTGGTGGCCGGCAGTTGCCTGTTTATCTACCTGGCGCTGAGCAAACGCTTGCCCAGTCGCAAGGTGCTTGGCCCCAGGGGCGGCTGGCTGGTGGCGATGGCTGTGTGCGGGCTGGTGGGCAACTACGTGCTGTACCTGGTGGGCCTGAAAATGCTCAGCCCCGGCACCGCGCAACTGGTGGTGCAGATGGGGCCGATCTTTTTGATGATCGCCAGTGTGTTCGTGTTCAAGGAGCGTTTCAGCCTGGGGCAGGGCGCGGGGTTGGTGGTGCTGATCCTCGGTTTTGGTCTGTTCTTCAATCAGCGCCTGGCTGAGTTGCTGACCTCCATGGGCGCCTACACGGCCGGCGTGCTGACGATTCTGCTGGCCACCACCATCTGGGTGTTCTACGCCCTGGGCCAGAAGCAACTGCTGACGGTGTGGAATTCGCTGCAGGTAATGATGGTGATCTACCTGTCGTGCGCTCTCTTGCTCACGCCGTGGGCGCATCCGCTGGAGGCTTTGCAACTGAGCCCGCTGCAAGGCTGGTTGCTGTTGGCCTGCTGCATGAACACGTTGGTGGCGTATGGCGCGTTTGCCGAAGCGCTGGCGCATTGGGAGGCGTCGCGGGTCAGTGCGACCCTGGCGCTGACGCCGTTGGTGACCTTTGTCGCGGTGGCCTTGGCGGCGTGGTTGTGGCCGGACTATGTGCAGGCGGAGCAGATCAATACCCTGGGCTACGTCGGCGCGTTGGTGGTGGTGCTCGGGTCAGCGACGGTAGCGCTGGCGCCGTCGCTGCTCGCCGGGCTCAAGGCCCGGCGGCTGCGCATGGCGCATTAATACCCTTAAAGGACGAACACGCCCACTGTGGCGAGCAGGCTTGCCCTGCGTTGGGCTGCGCAGCGGCCCCAAAACCCGCCGACGAGGTCTGTCTGACAGAGCGCGTTGCCTGGATCAGGGCGGCTTCGCCACCCAACGCAGGGCAAGCCTGCTCGCCACAGAAACCGCGTTCACCACAGGATGCTTTTTCGCCCGCTCTCCTAGTGCCCGGCTTCCAGCATGTTTTCCGGGCGCACCCACTGATCGAACTCTTCATCAGTCAGGTAACCCAGATCCAGCGCGGCCTGGCGCAGCGTCAAGCCTTCGGCGTAGGCCTTCTTGGCAATCTGCGCCGACTTGTCGTAGCCGATATGCGGGTTGAGCGCCGTTACCAGCATCAAACCGCGCTCCAGGTGCTCGGCCATTTGCTCGGCATCCGGCTCAAGGCCGGCGATGCAGTGCTCCTGGAAGTTGTTGCAGCCGTCGGCCAGCAAGCGGATCGATTCGAGCAGGTTGTGGATGATCACCGGCTTGTACACGTTCAGCTGCAAGTGCCCCTGGCTGGCGGCGATGCCGATGGTCACATCATTGCCCAGCACCTGGCAGGCCAGCATCGACAGCGCTTCGCACTGGGTGGGGTTGACCTTGCCCGGCATGATCGAGCTGCCCGGCTCATTGGCCGGCAGCTTGACCTCGGCCAGCCCGGCGCGTGGGCCGGAACCCAGCAGGCGCAGGTCGTTGGCGAGTTTCATCAGCGCCACCGCCAGGGTTTTCAGTGCGCCGTGCAGGGTCACCAGTGGCTCGTGGCCCGAGAGCGCGGCGAACTTGTTCGGCGCAGTCACGAATGGCAAGCCGGACAGCGCCGCCAGCTCGGCGGCAATCGCCTCGCCAAAGCCATGGGGCGAATTGAGCCCGGTGCCCACGGCGGTGCCGCCCTGGGCCAGCTCGCACACGGCCGGCAGGGCGCTGCGGATGGCGCGCTCGGCGTAGTCGAGTTGGGCGATAAAGGCCGAGACTTCCTGGCCAAAAGTGATCGGCGTGGCATCCATCATATGGGTGCGGCCGGTCTTCACCAGTTTCATATGGCGGGCGGCCAACTCGGCCAAACCGCCAGAAAGCGTGGCGAGCGCCGGTAACAGGCGTTGATGAACCGCCTGCACCGCCGCAATGCTCATGGCCGTGGGAAAGCAGTCGTTGGAGCTTTGCGAGCGGTTCACATGGTCATTGGGGTGCACCGGGCTTTTGCCACCACGGACTTTGCCCGACAGCTCGTTGGCACGGCCGGCGATCACTTCATTGGCGTTCATATTGCTCTGGGTGCCGCTGCCGGTCTGCCATACCACCAGCGGGAACTGGTCGTCGTGCTGGCCATCGAGCACTTCATCGGCGGCCTGTTCGATCAGGCGGGCGATGTCGGCGGGCAAGTCGCCATTGCGGTCGTTGACCCGTGCTGCGGCTTTCTTGATCAGGGCCAGCGCGTGCAATACCGCCAGCGGCATGCGTTGCTCGCCGATGGCGAAGTTCACCAGCGAGCGTTGGGTCTGGGCGCCCCAGTAAGCGTCATCCGGGACTTGGACGTCTCCCAGGCTGTCGGTTTCGATACGGCTCATCGGGCACACTCCTTCAGGTTCGTTTGCGCAGTTTAGGCTGTGCTCGGGGGTGGGGGTTCCATAAAAGACGTTTCATCGAGGGTATTCCCATGAGGTTCAGGCTGCATGCCGCTCCCACCGAAAGGTGGATTGCGCGCCCATGCCCCGGCAAAACCAGGCCGAACAAGGCCTGGGGTTGAGCCGCGAGGTTTTTTAGGCGCAGAATGGTCGCCCTTGGGGTCTTACCTCGCCTGCTAGAAAGGAAACTCGATGACTCGTCTTCGTGCCATCTGTACCGCGGTTGCTCTGGTTTGCGCCAGCGGCCAGGTTTTTGCCGATACCGCCAGCCATAACGCCAGTGCCGAAGCCTTCCTGACCCTGGCCCACGCTGACAAGCTGGGTACCCCGGTGTACATGCAAGTGCAGCAAATGTTCGCCCAGCGTTTCGAACAGACCAAGGCACCTGCCGCCAAGCAGTCCGTACTGGACAGCTACCAGGCCAAGGCCAACGCCGCGCTGGACCAGGCCATCGGCTGGCCGAAGCTGAAGCCGGACATGGTCAAGCTCTACACCACCAACTTCAGCGAATCCGAGCTCAAGGACCTGGTAGCCTTCTACCAGTCGCCACTGGGCAAGAAAGTCCTGGAAAAAATGCCGCAACTGACCCAGCAATCGGCCCAGATGACCCAGGCCAAGCTGGAAAGCGCCGTGCCGGTGGTCAACAAGCTGCTCGAAGACATGACCAACGAGCTGGCGCCAAAAGCCGCCGCCCCGGCCAAGAAGAAGTAAGCAGGAATGACCATGCAACAGCGTATCGAAACGGCGCTCGCCGCCCTGAGCCCGCACCACGTGAGCGTGCTGGATGAAAGCCACATGCACAGCCGTGGGTTGCAGACCCACTTCAAGGCCGTGCTGGTCTGCCAGCAGTTCGAGGGGCTCAACCGCGTCAAGCGCCACCAGACGGTCTACGCCACCCTGGGTGACCTGATGAGCGAATTTCATGCGTTGGCGCTGCATACCTATACGCCTGAAGAATGGGCGAAAATCGACGCAGCCCCGGCCTCGCCGACCTGCGCCGGCGGGCATGACTAATGATCAGGTGTCTCTGACCCCCGGCATTTGTTAGAATCCGCAACGCGCCGCTTAGCCGGCGCGTTTTTTTTGCATCCGGTTCACCCCTTACGAGGGTAGCCACCTGGAGAGAACACCCTTGACTCAACCGATCGTCGTGGCGGCACTGTATAAGTTCGTCACCCTCGAAGATTACGTCGCCCTGCGCGAGCCACTGCTGCAGGCAATGGTCGATAACGGCATCAAAGGCACCTTGCTGATCGCTGAAGAAGGCATCAACGGCACCGTTTCCGGCAGCCGCGAAGGCATTGACGGCCTGATGGCCTGGCTCAAGAACGACCCACGCATGGACGACATCGACCACAAAGAGTCGTACTGCGACGATCAGCCGTTCTACCGCACCAAGGTCAAGCTCAAGAAAGAGATCGTGACCCTGGGCGTCGAAGGCGTTGACCCGAACAAAAAGGTCGGCACCTACGTCGACCCGCAGGACTGGAACGCGCTGATCAGCGACCCTGAAGTGCTGTTGATCGACACGCGCAACGACTACGAAGTGTCGATCGGCACCTTTGAAGGCGCAATCGACCCGAAAACCACCAGTTTTCGCGAATTTCCCGACTATATCAAAGCCAACTTCGACCCGGCCAAGCACAAGAAAGTCGCGATGTTTTGCACCGGCGGCATTCGTTGCGAAAAAGCCTCCAGCTATATGCTCAGCGAAGGTTTCGACGAGGTTTACCACCTTAAAGGCGGGATCCTGAAGTACCTCGAAGAGGTGCCGCAGGCAGAAACCAAATGGCAGGGCGACTGTTTTGTCTTCGACAATCGCGTCACCGTGCGCCACGACCTCAGCGAAGGCGACTACGATCAATGTCATGCCTGTCGCACACCGGTCAGCGTAGAAGACCGCGCGTCCGAGCATTATGTGGCGGGCATCAGTTGCCCGCATTGCTGGGATAAGCTGCCGGAGAAGACCCGCCGCAGCGCCATCGATCGGCAAAAGCAGATCGAGCTGGCCAAGGCCCGCAACATGCCGCACCCGATTGGCTTCAACTACAAGCAAACCCCTTCCGAGGCCTGACCCATGCCCGCGCGCCTGCTCTATGTGATGGACCCGATGTGTTCCTGGTGCTGGGGCTTTGCCCCGGTGGCGCAGGCGCTGGTTGAGCAGGCCCAGGCGGCCGGCGTGGACGTGCACCTGGTGGTGGGCGGTTTGCGCACCGGCAGCGGCGCGGCGCTGGAGCCGACTACGCGGCGCTATATCCTTGAGCACTGGCAGGCCGTCACCGACGCCACCGGCCAGCCGTTCAAGCGTGAAGGCGCGTTGCCCGACGGCTTTGTCTATGACACCGAGCCTGCGTGCCGCGCCATCGTCACCGCGCGCAGCCTGGCGCCGGATTGCGCCTGGACACTGTTGGGGCTGATCCAGCGGGCGTTTTATGTCGAAGGCCGGGATGTGACCCTCGCCAGCGTGCTCGTGGAACTGGCCGAGCAGGCCGGTATTCCGCGCATCGAGTTTGCCGGCGCCTTCGACCGCGCCGATCAACATGCGGCGACGGCGGCTGATTTTACCTGGGTGCAGGACCTGGGCATTGCCGGTTTCCCGACGTTGCTGGCCGAGCGTAATGGCCAGTTGGCGTTGCTGACCAACGGCTATCAGCCGTTGTCCGAGCTGTCGCCCTTGCTCGCCCGATGGCTGGAGCGTGCCACCTGTGCAGGATGAGCCCAAACGCACCGACCGACTGACCTGGGCGGAAATTCGCCGCCTGGCGCTGCGTCACAAGAAATCCCTGTGGATCGCCAACGGCGTTGCCGTGCTGGCGACCCTGTGCAGTGTGCCTATCCCTTTGCTGTTGCCGCTGCTGGTGGACGAAGTGCTGCTGGGCCACGGCGATGCCGCGCTCAAGGTAATGAACCACGCGTTGCCACTGGGCTGGCAAAAGGCCGCTGGGTATATCGGCCTGATGCTGTTAGTGACCCTATGCCTGCGCTGCGGCGCGCTGGTGTTCAACGTGGTGCAGGCGCGGCTGTTTGCGCGGCTGGCCAAGGATATTGTGTACCGCATCCGCGTGCGCCTGATCGAACGGCTTAAACGGATTTCCCTGGGCGAATACGAAAGCCTGGGCAGTGGCACGGTGACCACGCACCTGGTCACCGACCTGGACACGCTGGACAAGTTTGTTGGTGAAACCCTCAGCCGCTTCCTGGTGGCCATGCTCACGCTGGTCGGCACCTCGGCGATTCTGGTGTGGATGCACTGGCAACTGGCGCTGTTGATTCTGCTGTTCAACCCCTTGGTGATCTACGCCACGGTGCAGTTGGGCAAACGCGTCAAACACCTGAAGAAGCTGGAGAACGACAGCACGTCGCGTTTTACCCAGGCGCTGACCGAAACCCTCGACGCCATCCAGGAAGTGCGTGCCGGCAATCGCCAGGGGTTTTTCCTCGGGCGCCTGGGCCAGCGCGCCCAGGAAGTACGCGACTACGCGATCCACTCGCAATGGAAAACCGACGCCTCCAGCCGCGCCAGTGGCTTGTTGTTCCAGTTCGGTATCGACATCTTTCGCGCAGCGGCGATGCTCACCGTGTTGTTTTCCGACCTGTCCATCGGCCAGATGCTCGCGGTGTTCAGCTACCTGTGGTTCATGATCGGCCCCGTAGAGCAACTGCTGAACCTGCAATATGCCTATTACGCCGCGGGTGGTGCGCTGACGCGTATCAACGAGCTGCTGGCACGGGCTGACGAGCCGCAATATGCCGGCGGCGAAGACCCGTTCACCGGGCGTGAGACCGTCGGCATCGAGGTGCGCGGTCTCAACTTCGGCTATGGCGAAGAGCTGGTACTCAACCAGTTGAACCTGGCCATCGCACCCGGCGAGAAGGTCGCGATTGTCGGCGCCAGCGGCGGCGGCAAAAGCACCTTGGTGCAACTGCTGCTCGGGCTGTATACGCCCCAGGCCGGCAGTATCCGTTTCGGCGGTGCCACCCAGCAGGAAATCGGCCTGGCGACCATCCGCGAGAACGTCGCAGTGGTGCTGCAACACCCGGCGCTGTTCAATGACACCGTGCGCGCCAACCTGACCATGGGCCGCGCCCGCAGCGACCAAGCCTGCTGGCAGGCACTGGAAATCGCCCAGTTGGATGCTACCGTCAAGGCACTGCCCTTGGGCCTGGACAGCGTGGTGGGGCGCTCGGGTGTGCGTTTTTCCGGCGGGCAGCGCCAACGCCTGGCGATCGCGCGTATGGTGCTGGCCGAGCCGAAAGTGGTAATACTGGACGAGGCCACCTCGGCCCTGGACGCCGCTACCGAATACAACCTGCACCAGGCGCTGGCGCGGTTTCTCAGTGGGCGTACTACACTGATCATCGCCCACAGGCTTTCTGCGGTGAAGCAGGCCGACCGGGTACTGGTGTTTGATGGCGGGCATATCGCCGAAGATGGCGACCATCAGCAGTTGATTGCCGATGGAGGGCTGTACGCCAAGCTCTATGGGCATCTGCAACAAGTGCGTTGATTTAGCTGAGCTATCGAGAGCGGATTTTCGCGTGCGTATCAAGCAGTGCATGTGCAAGGGACCTCATGAAGCAAAAGCGTACTCTCGGAGCGACGTTAAGCAGGCCTCGGTTGCTGGGCATTGTCTGGCCCTTTATTGCCGTCGTGCTGTTCCAGGCATTGCTGGGCTGCGTCAGCCTCTACGTGCTGTCAGCAGTGCGCGGCTATGTGGCAGGCGAGAGCTTGTGGTCCAAGGGCCAGAAAGATGCCATCTACTACCTGACCCTTTACGCCGATAACCGCGACGAAGCGACCTTCCTCAAATACCAGCAGGCCATCGCCGTGCCCCAGGGCGGCCATGAGTTGCGGGTGGCGCTGGACCAACCCACGCCCGATCTTGCGGCCGCGCGCCTGGGCATCCTCAAGGGCGGCAACCACCCCGATGACGTGTCCAGCCTGATCTGGCTGTACCTCAATTTTCGTCATTTCAGTTACCTGGAAAAAGCCATCGAACTGTGGACCGTCGGCGATGGTTACCTGGTGCAACTCGATGACCTGGCCCAGGCGATGCACCGGGCGTTCCACAGCGATCAAGTCAACTCTGGCGACGTTGCCGACTGGAAGAAGCACATCATCGCCATCAACGAAGGCGTGACGCCGGCGGCCAAGGCCTTCAGCGATGCCTTGGGCGAAGGCTCGCGGATGATCCTGCGCCTGCTGCTGATCACCAACCTGGCCACTGCCCTGGGTTTGATCGTGCTGGCGCTGCTGCGTACCCACAAGCTGCTGACTCAACGCCACGCCTTTGCCACCGCGCTGCAAGCCGAGAAGGAGCGGGCGCAGATCACCCTGGAGTCGATTGGTGACGGCGTGATCACCACGGATGTCGACGGTGCGATTGCCTACATGAACCCGGCCGCCGAGGCGCTGACCCATTGGAAAAACGCGCAGGCCCAAGGTTTGCCGTTGGCGGCGTTATTCAACCTGCTCGACGAGAATGCCGAGCCCGATGGTTTTGCCCTGATCGAACACATTATCAAGGGCGAACTCAGTGGTGGCAGCGGGCATTCCAAGCTGATCCAGCGCATGGACGGCAGCACGGTGTCGGTCACCCTGGTTGGCGCGCCGATCCGCAGTGCCGGCAAGGTCAGCGGCGCGGTGCTGGTGCTGCACGACATGACTCAGGAGCGCCAGTACATCGCTAACCTGTCGTGGCAGGCGACCCACGATGCCTTGACGGGCCTGGCCAACCGCCGCGAATTCGAGTTCCGCCTGGAGCAGGTGTTGCAACAGGTGTCGCGCCAGCAGAGCGGGCGGCATGCCCTGATGTTCCTCGACCTCGACCAGTTCAAGTTGGTCAACGACACCTGCGGGCATGCAGCGGGTGATGAGCTGTTGCGGCATATCTGTGCGTTGCTGCAATCGGACCTGCGCGAAGGCGACACCCTGGCGCGCCTGGGCGGCGACGAGTTCGGCATTCTGTTGGAGAACTGCCCGGCAGCCGTGGCGGAAAAGATCGCCGAAAGCCTGCGCCACACCGTGCAAAGCCTGCACTTTGTGTGGAAAGGCCGGCCGTTCATGACCACCGTGAGCATTGGCCTGGTGCATATCTCGCAATCGCCGACCACCCTGGAAACGTCGTTGCGCGCGGCTGATATGGCCTGTTATATGGCCAAGGAGAAGGGCCGCAACCGGGTGCAGGTCTACCATGCCGATGACTCGGAATTGTCCCTGCGTTTTGGCGAAATGGCCTGGGTGCAGCGCCTGCACATGGCCTTGGAAGAAGATCGTTTTTGCCTCTATTCCCAGGAAATCTCGCCGCTGGGTCACACCGATGGCGGCAATGGTCATATTGAGATCCTCCTGCGCCTGCATGACGAGGCGGGTCGGATCATCCTGCCGGACAGTTTTATTCCGGCTGCCGAACGTTACGGTTTGATGACTTCGCTGGACCGTTGGGTGGTGGAGAACGTATTTAAGATTATCGCCCGTTGTATGCAAGAGCGTGCAGGCCGTCCTATGGCTATGTGTGCGATTAATCTGTCAGGCATAACTATTGGAGATGATGATTTTCTCGGATTTTTACGTGAGAAATTCGAGGCTTACAGCATTCCGCCGGAAATGATTTGTTTTGAAATAACCGAGACCAGTGCTATTGCCAATTTGGGTAGTGCGATCCGCTTTATTAATGAACTCAAGGCCTTAGGTTGCCATTTTTCGCTGGATGACTTTTGTGCCGGAATGTCTTCATTCGCCTATCTTAAACATTTGCCTGTAGACTTCCTGAAGATCGACGGGAGTTTCGTAAAGGATATGCTGGACGACCCGATTAACCGTGCCATGGTCGAAGTGATCAACCACATCGGCCACGTCATGGGTAAGCGCACAATTGCCGAATTTGTTGAAACACCGCTGATCGAACAGGCTTTACTTGAGATCGGTGTGGATTATGCTCAGGGCTACCTGATCGAACGTCCGCAATTGTTTACCTTTGATAGTCTGCAATGCCGACCTGTGCGGCCGCAGCCACTGTTGCTAAAGGCGCCCGGCACATTCCGCTGAAGCATTCGACGGTCTGTACAATCACACTAGAAAAGGAGCCCTACAGTGATCGACACCTTCAACCGAACCGGCCCGCTTATGGAAGCCTCGAGTTACCCGGCCTGGGCGCAACAACTGATCCAGGACTGTAGTGAGAGCAAGCGCCGGGTTGTCGAACACGAACTGTACCAGCGCATGCGTGACAACACGCTCAGCGCCAAAACCATGCGCCACTACCTGATCGGTGGCTGGCCAGTGGTTGAACAGTTTGCCTTGTACATGGCACAGAACCTCACCAAGACCAAGTTTGCCCGTCATCCTGGAGAGGATATGGCGCGCCGGTGGCTGATGCGCAATATTCGCGTGGAACTCAACCACGCCGACTATTGGGTGCACTGGGCGCGCGCCCACGGTGTAAGCCTGGAAGAGTTGCAAGCGCAGAACGTACCACCGGAGTTGCATGCACTGAGTCACTGGTGCTGGCACACCAGTTCGGCTGATTCATTGATCGTGGCGATTGCAGCGACCAACTACGCGATCGAGGGGGCGACCGGGGAGTGGTCTGCCGTGGTGTGCTCGACCGGTGTATATGCGGCCGCCTTCCCTGAAGAAGACCGCAAGCGCGCCATGAAGTGGTTGAAGATGCACGCGCAATACGACGACGCCCACCCTTGGGAAGCGCTGGAAATCATCTGCACATTGGCGGGGATGAACCCGAGCAAGGCCTTGCAGGTAGAACTGCGCCAGGCGGTGTGCAAGAGCTACGACTACATGTACCTGTTTTTGGAAAGTTGCATGCGGTTGGAGAACGAAAAAGCAAAGGCGCCAGCAGCCGTTCGCGAGCGTCAGGTTCGCGTCGCCAGCGAGGCGTGATGTAAGCGTGATGGCGGGGGGTTACCCCGCCATTGCCAAGCGGTTGCGACCTTCGCGCTTGGCCACGTACAGGGCGTTATCGGCCCGCCGCAACAGGCTTTCTGCCGACTCGGCCGCCAACAGTGTCGAGCAACCCAGGCTCACCGTCAGTTCAATCCGCTTGCCATCGGCCCAATAGTCCTTGGCCTCTGCCGCCCGACGCAGGCGTTCGCCGACCAAACCTGCCGCATCCCGGCCGGTGTTCGACAGCAAAATCAAAAACTCTTCCCCGCCAAACCGAAACACCATGTCCACATTGCGCAACTGGCTTTTGATCGAGTCGGCGACCGCGCGCAATACGATGTCGCCCGCCGCATGGCCGTGGGTGTCGTTGATTTTCTTGAAATGGTCAATGTCCAGCATCAGCAAGGACAGTGGGCTCAGGTGCCGCCGGGCCATGTCGATTTCCCGTTGCAGCGTCTGGTCCATCGCAATGCGGTTGCCGGTTTCGGTCAGCGGGTCACGCAGGGCGCTGCGGGTGGCGGCGCGGTAGAGCAGGGCGTTGCGCATCGGGTACAGCAGGGTCGACAGCAACGACTCAAGCTGCGCCAATTCGTCGTCCAGCAAACGCTGGTTGCGCCGGAATATCAACTCGCCCAGGTGCTCGCCTTCATGGCTCAAGGTGTAGCTCACCGAGTGGTGCCCACGATGGCCAAACTCCAGGCGCAAGTCGCTGGCCTCATGGCGATATTGCAGCGCGTCCAACGGCACCAGCCGCTGAACCTCGCGAAAGAACAGCGCCAAAATGCGTTCCGGCTCAAGGCTGGTTTGCAATTGCTGGCTCAGTTGCTGACGAAGTTGCGCAAGTGTGGTGGGGCGACGTGGAAGCAGGGACGGCTGACCAAACCCCAGGCGTTGCAATTTGGCACTGTCGAAGTCAATTGCGTTGGTCTGGGTAGGTGATTTCATAAGCTGACGGCCTCTAAGCACTTAACTGTCTTACAGGCTGCACGAGAGTGGCAGATGCCAAGCGCCTTACTGTTCCTTCAGTTCCGTAAAACATTGGAAACAGTTTAAACCGCTTTGCCATGGGTTATAACCCATGGGCCCTGCCACACGTCTTGTCATCGCTTAACCTGCTTGAAAGGGGTTAGAGCGAGATTCATGCCAGTTTGTTTAACTTAAAAAAACGCCTTATAAATCAACGACTGTTTAAAAAGCTCACCCCAGTCGTTGCGCCCTGACGTCAGTTATTTGGCTGTTTGAACCAAGGTGGTGTGGTCAATCTGATCAATCGAGGTCACGCCGGTCAAGGTCATGGCCACGCGCATCTCCTTGGCGAAGATATCCAGCAGGTTTTCCACCCCGGACTGGCCGGCGGCGGCCAGCGCATACACCGTCGAGCGCCCCAGCAGGCAGCCTTTGGCGCCCAGGGCGAGCATGCGCACCACGTCAAGCCCGGAGCGAATGCCGGAGTCCACCAGCACGGTCAGGTCATCGCCCACGGCTTCGGCAATCGGCGGCAGGGCTTTGGCGGTCGACAATACGCCATCGAGTTGGCGCCCGCCGTGGTTGGAGACCACGATGCCGTCGGCGCCGAAACTCACTGCGTCCTTGGCGTCCTGGGGGTCGAGGATGCCCTTGATGATCATCGGGCCTTTCCAGAACTCACGGATCCACTCCAGGTCTTTCCAGCTGATCGACGGGTCGAAATTATTCGCCAGCCAGCCAATGTAGTCTTCCAGGTGGGTGGGCTTGCCAAGGTATTTGGAAATATTGCCCAGGTCGTGTGGGCGGCCCATCAAGCCCACATCGAAGGCCCATTGCGGCTTGCACACGGCCTGCAGCATCCGGCGCTGCGCCGCATAGGGCCCGGACATGCCCGAATGCGCATCACGGTAACGCGCGCCGGGTGTGGGCATATCGACGGTGAATACCAGCGTGGTCACGCCCGCCGCCTGGGCGCGCTCCAGCGCGTTGCGCATAAAGCCGCGGTCCTTGAGCACATAGAGCTGGAACCAGATCGACTGCGGGCTTTGCGACGCTACCTCTTCAATCGGGCATACCGACACTGTGGACAGGCAAAACGGGATGCCCGTGTTGGCTGCCGCCTTGGCCGCCTGCACTTCGCCACGTCGCGCATACATGCCGGTCAGGCCCACGGGGCTGAGAATCACCGGCATGGCCAGTTCCTGGCCGAACAAGCGGGTCTTGAGGCTCAGGTTGTCGACATTGCGCAGAATGCGCTGGCGCAGGCTGATCTCGGCCAGGTCCGAACTGTTGGCGCGCAGGGTGTGCTCGGCGTAGGCGCCGCCGTCGATGTAATCGAACAGAAAGCGCGGCAGCTTGCGTTTGGCGGCTGCACGGTAGTCGGAGGCGGACGAGATGATCATGAACGGGTTCTCCACAGAGCTGGGTCGCACCACCATAAGCAAAAAGCTGGCATGATAAAAACAACTTTTATTACTGGCATCCAGTCGCTATAGGAATACCGATGAACCTGAGAACCGTGCGGGCGTTTGTCGAAGTGGTGCGCCAGGGCGGTTTCTCCCAGGCGGCTGAAGTGGTGGCCCTGACCCAATCCACGGTGAGCAAGGCGGTCAAGACCCTCGAAGACGAGCTTGGCGCGCCGCTGCTCAACCGCCTGGGCCACCGTAACGAGCTGACGGCGGCCGGCGAAATCGCCTACCGCCGCGCCCTGGTGTTGCTCGCCGAACACAACGACCTGGTGGCCGAGATCAACGACCTGCGCGGCCTCAAACGCGGCGTACTGCGCATCGGCCTGCCACCGGTAGGCTGCGGCGTGCTGTTCGCGGCGATGTTCGCAGCGTACCGCAGCCGCTACCCGGAGATCGAAATCGAGCTCACCGAATACGGCAGCAAAAAACTGCGCGAATGCCTGGAAGCCGGGGAGGTCGACCTCGCCGCGCTGCTGTTGCCGGTGGACCAAGCCTTCGACTACCAGCCGGTGCGCAATGAACCACTGATGGCGGTACTGCCCATCAACCACCCACTGGCCAAGCGCACACGCATCGACTTCACCGACCTGGCCGATTCACCGTTCATTTTGTTCGAAGCCGGCTTCGCCCTGAACGCCAAGATCCTCGCCGCTTGTGAACGCAAAGGCGTCACGCCCCGAGTGACCGCACGCAGCGGGCAGATCGATTTTATCGTTGACCTGGTGGCGGCCGGGCTGGGCGTCGCCTTCCTGCCACGCATGCTCGCGCTCAAACATCAGCACGCGGGCATCGCCTTGATTGCGTTGGACGAACCCCACACCGACTGGCACATCGCCCTGGCCTGGCGCGCCAGCGCACACCTGCCACCGGCGGCGCGCGCGTGGCTGGATCTGGCCAAGGAAATGGCCAGTCCGGTATAGCGGGCTGCAAGCGGAATTTGCAGGATTTCGTCCAAATGCACCTCAATGCTTGACTTCTTCTTTTTAATCAGTAACATACGGCGCATTCCGCGATAGCTCAGTTGGTAGAGCAAATGACTGTTAATCATTGGGTCCCTGGTTCGAGTCCAGGTCGTGGAGCCAGATAGAGAAAAGCCTGCAGCGATGCAGGCTTTTTTTTGCCTTGGATTTGGTGCGCAATCGGCACCTACGCAGGTGCTTTTCCAGCCACCCACGGCATTTTCTTACCGATCCGCGACAGAAACCGTCGAACGCCAGGCCCTCGAATGACGCGCAGGGCTCTAGCACAATGATTTGCCTTCCTCGACCGAAAAACTGTCAAAAATCTCTCTTGGAAACATTTTGATACTCGGAGTAATGTGCTCGCTGATTCATCTTCGCGTGTTCAAATTTTTCCAAGGATTAGGAATATGTTGCGCCGTCGCATGCTGATCATGTTGGGTGTTTCTCTGGTTGTGGTGTTGATGTTGGCGGCCTATAAGGCGTTTGCCATCTATCAACAGATTCAGGGTTTTACCAAGCCTCAACCGCCCGTCAGCGTGGCAGTGGTGACTGCGGTTGAGCAGCCCTGGCAGCAGCGCTTGCCGGCCGTGGGGGCGTTCAAGGCGTTGCGCGGTGTGAGCCTGAGCCTGGAGACCGCCGGGACGGTCAAGGACGTGCAGTTCGAGTCGGGGCAAAAGGTTCAGGTCGGGCAACCCCTGGTCCGGCTGGACAGTGCGGTAGAGCAGGCGCAATTGGAAACCGCCCAGTCAGATCTTGGACTGGCACAGTTGGATTATGGGCGCGGCAGCCAACTCGTTGGTGATCACGCCATCTCCAAGGGTGAGTTCGACCGCCTTTCAGCCCAGTTGCAAAAAAACAAAGCCACGGTGAACCAGCTCAAGGCCACCCTCGCCAAGAAGCACATTCTTGCGCCCTTCAGCGGGGTCATTGGTATTCGCCAGGTGGATGTTGGGGATTATCTGGCCAGCGGGACAGTGATTGCCACGTTGCAGGACCTCAGCAGTCTTTACGTCGACTTCTATATCCCTGAGCAATCGGTGCCAAAGATTGCGATCGGCCAAGGCGTGCAGGTAGAAGTCTCGGCCTATCCGAAACAGATGTTTCCTGGCACCGTCAGCGCGATCAACCCCAAGGTCGAGACCACCACACGGAATGTGTTGGTGCGCGCTACCCTGGCGAACCCGGATAACAAACTGCTCCCGGGCATGTTCGCCAATCTGCAGGTGCTGCTGCCCAATCCGACGGTTCATATCGTGGTACCGGAAAGCGCGATTACCTACACCCTTTACGGTAATTCGGTGTACGCGGTCGCGCAAAAGAAGGCCGAGGACGGCAGCGTGGAGAAAGATGCAGACGGTCAGCCCCTGCTGATTGCCGAGCGGCGCTTTGTTGAAACCGGAGAGCGGCGGGGTGGCCTGGTGTTGGTGACCCGCGGGTTGCAACAGGGCGAGCAAGTCGTCAGCGCTGGCCAGCTGAAGCTGGATACGGGAACGCCTATCACCATCAGCCCTGACAAGAACCAGCCGGCCGATCGACAGGCTCGCGTTGAAGGTGCGCTATGAAGTTCACCGACATCTTCATCCGTCGGCCGGTGCTGGCCCTGGTGGTCAGCCTGCTCATCGTGCTGCTGGGGTTTCAGGCCTACAGCAAGTTGGCGCTGCGCCAGTTTCCGAAAATGGAAAACGCCCTGATCACCGTCACCACTGCCTACCCTGGCGCCAATGCCGAGACGATTCAGGGCTACATCACTCAGCCTTTGCAGCAAAGCCTGGCAAGTGCCGAGGGGATTGACTACATGACGTCGGTCAGTCGCCAGAATTTTTCGGTGATTTCGATCTACGCGCGCATTGGTGCCAACAGCGACCGTTTGTTTACCGAGTTGTTGGCCAAGGCCAACGAGGTCAAGAACAAGTTACCTGCGGATGCTGAAGACCCTGTGCTGAGCAAGGAGTCCGCCGAAGCCTCCGCGCTGATGTATATCAGCTTCTCCAGCGAGCAATTGAATAACTCGCAGATTACCGACTACCTTTCGCGGGTCATTCAACCCAAGCTCGCCACACTGCCCGGCATGGCCGAAGCCGAAATCCTCGGCAGTCAGGTATTTGCCATGCGTATCTGGCTGGACCCGGTGAAGCTTGCCGGCTTCGGCCTGACTGCCAATGACGTCACGGCAGCGGTGCGCCGATACAACTATCTGTCGGCCGCAGGCGAGGTAAAGGGCGAGTATGTGGTTACCAGTATCAACGCCACTACCGAACTTAAGTCCGCCGAAAACTTCGCGGCTATCACGCTCAAAACCGACGGTGACAGCCGGGTGCTGCTGCGCGATGTAGCACGGGTGGAGATGGGCGCGGAAAACTACAACGCGATCAGTTCCTTTGGTGGCACGCCCTCTGTGTACATCGCAATCAAGGCCGCGCCGAGCGCCAACCCACTGGAGGTGATCAAGGAAGTGCGCAAAATCATGCCTGAGCTGGAGGCCCAGTTGCCGCCCAGCCTCAAGGTTGATATTGCCTACGACGCCACCTTGTTCATCCAGGCGTCCATCAACGAGGTGGTGAAAACGCTGTTTGAAGCCGTGCTGATTGTCATCGTGGTGGTGTTCTTGTTTCTGGGGGCGCTTCGTTCGGTGGTGATACCGGTGATCACCATTCCGCTGTCGATGATCGGCGTGCTGTTTTTCATGCAGATGATGGGTTACTCCATCAATTTGCTGACGCTGCTGGCGATGGTGCTTGCCATCGGCCTGGTCGTGGATGATGCGATCGTGGTGGTCGAAAATATTCACCGGCATATCGAGGACGGCAAGCGCCCATTGGACGCAGCATTGGAGGGCGCGCGGGAAATTGCCCTGCCGGTTGTCTCAATGACCATCACCTTGGCGGCGGTCTATGCCCCGATCGGTTTTCTCGACGGGCTGACCGGGGCCCTGTTCAAAGAGTTTGCTTTGACCTTGGCCGGTGCCGTGGTGATTTCCGGCGTCGTCGCGCTGACACTTTCGCCAATGATGTGTGTCCTGCTGCTGCGCCATGACAAAAACGCTTCCGGGCTGGCGAGCCGGTTGGACCGGGTATTCGACCGGCTCAAACGACGTTATCAACGCATGCTTCACGGTACGTTGAACACGCGGCCGGTGGTGGTGGTCTTCGCGCTGATCGTGCTGTGCCTGATTCCGGTGTTTCTCACCTTCACCAAGGCGGAATTGGCGCCTTCCGAAGACCAGGGCATCATTTTCATGATGGCCAGCGCACCACAGCCGACCAACCTGAATTACATGAATACCTACACTGATGAATTCATCAAGATCTTCAAGACATTCCCAGAGTACTACTCGTCGTTCCAGATCAACGGCTACAACGGGGTGCAGTCAGGCATAGGCGGTTTTCTGCTCAAGCCGTGGAATGAGCGCAGTCGCACTCAGATGCAGATCCTGCCTGAATTGCAGGCGCACTTGGCGCAGATCCCAGGTTTGCAAATATTTGGTATCAACCTGCCTTCTCTGCCCGGTACTGGCGAAGGCCTGCCCTTTGGTTTCGTCATCAATACTGCTCAGGATTATGAGTCGCTGCTGAAAGTGGCCGAGCGCGTAAAAAATCGCGCGATGCAATCGGGCAAGTTCGGTTTTGTCGATATCGACCTGGCGTTTGATAAGCCGGAAGTGGTGGTGGAGATCGATCGCGCCAAGGCATCGCAGATGGGCGTGTCGATGCAGGACCTCGGCAGCACGCTGGCGACGTTGTTGGGTGAGGCGGAAATAAACCGGTTCACCCTCGAAGGGCGCAGCTATAAGGTCATTGCACAGGTTGAGCGTGCGTACCGTGACAACCCCGAATGGCTGAACAGCTACTACGTCAGAAATACCCAGGGTGAATTATTGCCGCTGTCGACCTTGATCAGCATTACAGACCGCGCGCGGCCACGGCAGTTGAACCAGTTCCAGCAGCTCAATTCTGCATTGATCTCGGGTTTTCCATTGGTCAGCATGGAGGAGGCCATTGAAACGGTGAAGCAGATTGCCATTGAAGAGGCGCCGCCGGGGTATGCGTTCGACTACAGCGGGGAATCGCGCCAGTTCGTGCAGGAAGGCAAGGCGCTATGGGTGACATTCGGCTTGGCGCTGGCGATTATTTTCCTGGTACTGGCGGCGCAGTTTGAGAGCTTCCGCGACCCGCTGGTGATTCTGGTGACAGTGCCGTTATCCATTTGCGGGGCGTTGATTCCGCTGTTCCTTGGGTGGTCGAGTCTTAACATTTATACCCAGGTAGGGTTGGTGACGCTGATCGGGTTGATCAGCAAGCATGGGATTCTGATCGTCGAGTTTGCCAACCAGCTGCGCAGAGACAAGGGGCTATCGCCGCGGGAGGCGGTGGAGCAAGCGGCGGCGATTCGCCTGAGGCCGGTGTTGATGACGACGGCTGCCATGGTATTTGGCATGGTGCCGCTGATTTTTGCGACGGGGGCTGGGGCTGTGAGTCGATATGACATCGGCATGGTGATTGCCACCGGGATGTCGATCGGAACTTTATTCACCTTATTTGTTTTGCCCTGCGTCTACACGTTGCTGGCCAAACGTGACAGGGAAGTGACAAGTGAAGTTGCCATGGCGCCCGTCTAACCGTTTTATTGGCTGTAGATTCAACTAAACAGCAAGTGAGGGGCCGTACAGTGCGGGTTAAAGCGCTGCGATTTTTATCATCCATTAAATAGTGCCAGCCGTTCATCAGTGTCTGATTTTTATGTGTAAAAAATATTTTGACAAGCTTATAGCTATTTGTTTAGGATCTATTGGATCCAATTATAAGAACAATAAAGTCGACTGACTTTTATGCCGCTCTCGTTTTTTACAAAACATGGAAGAAGGGGTGTGATCGCTATGTATCTGATCAAAGTAAAACAAATTGCAGCAGATATTCTGTTTCTCGAAGGTCCCGACGCAATACCCAGCGATAAGTCATTCGACCAAATCGGATTTACGTCCATTGACTTCATTGATTTCTGTTTTGAAGTTAAGTCGCAGATCAACCCCCAGGTTGAGCCCGAACACTTATGGCCGTTCCATAAAATGCAGGCTGATCCGGCACTCTGTGTGGATCGCCAGTGGACAGCCAAGGGCTGGGAAGTGGCCAGCGAAATACTTCAGGTTCCTGACAGTACTGTTATTCAGCCGGATAAGATCGGTAGTTTCTGGACGCCGGAGTTTTGCTCTCGGCGCCTAGAGGCGCTTGCCCATGGCTAGTGTCTTCATCACCGGCCTCGCCGTACGACAATCAGGGTTCGACCTGGCGGATATCGGCCGGCAAGACATCCTCCCCATAGCCGCCAGGCAACGGGCCAAGGTGCCGGCGGTGCTCTCTGCACAGTTAGCTAAACATATTGCCCGCGAAGACCGGGCGATCTTGTCCGATGCGGCCATACACAGTCTATTGGTCTCAGGCGCCGCCTGCGCCATGGCAGAACAAGGCGGCGCGTTTGATCAAGCGGCGCGGGCAGAGATCAATGTCTATACAACCGCAGAAATCGTCCGCGACTTTTATGAGATTCTCTACGACTACCGAATGAAACACCCGGAACTGTCAGCAGAATCTATACACGCTGAATTAGGTCGGGTCGCAGGCGCTGTTCACCCACTGAGGCTGTTCCGTAAGTTACCGACTAATAACCTGTACCACATTGCCAAATATTTTGGCTTTACCGGTGGTGGGTATCCCTTACGCAGTATGTCGTTGGGCGGGCTGTCTTTATTGGAACAGGCGCTGTTCAAGCTGCAACATGCCGAGCAGGGCGGTGCCCTGTTGTGTGCGGTCGGCGATATGACCAAAGCCGATAACCTGGAGGCTTTTCGGAAGATGGGGCTGGTTGAAACAGACCCCGTCGACGCCACTGCCGATAAAGTCAGCGTGACTTACGGGGCGGTGGCGTTGATGCTTGAAAATACCACCCTGCTGCAACATTCCGGTCATGTTGCACTGGCCGAAATCGTTGCGGTTTATAGCCGATTTGATGCACAGATATATTCAAAACAAGCGGATTGGGAGGCCTTGCTGCAATGCCTGCCGGCTGCGGTTATTGACACGCATCCTGTGGTCATCATGTATGACAATGGCGCACCCAACTTGCGCCAGGTAGAGGACGCTGCGGTCTTCAAGATCATGCCTGAGGCCGACGTTCGCCGTTACAAGCCTTACACAGGCTACGCCGGTAGCACCAGCGGCCTGGTGGATCTGGGGTGCGCCTTGGCAGATGAAAGCATCGAGGTCGGGCGCACACTATTGGTGAACGGGATGGGAATCGGGATTGGTTGTGCCTGTGCGGTAGTCAAAAAGCTAAGGCATTTAACTCCTGATCAAGCATTGTCGGGAGAACTATCATGAGAGAACGTGTAGTGATCACCGCTCTCGGCTGTTGCACGCCCTTGGGTGATACTTACGATTCAGTAAGAGCGGCACTCAGCGAAGGAACGTCGGGGATTCGCGAAATCCACAAGTTTGACACGGGTACATTCAAGAGCCATTTCGCGGGTATTCCACAAGTAGGCAATACACCCGCGTCGGCCTCCAGGCGCAGCCGTTCATGGGATGAGCTTTATGTCAGTAACGCTATCAAGGGTTTGTTGGCCTGGCCGGGCACGGATTTAAGTCATCTCGCGCCAGAGCGTATTGGTTGCTTTCTCGGGGTGGATGAGCCTGTTCCTGATATTCATCAGACCGTGGACTTCGTTTACGACTTGGAACGAAACGCGGATAACGCCTTTACAAACATGGCCGCGGTAATGGAAAAGCACTATCGAATCAGTGACTTTTCCCGTATGGACCCGACTCAGTTGTTACGTCAGGTCCATGCGCACGTTCCGTTCCACGGCCCGACCATGGTGCACGTCGGTCTTTGCTCTGCATCGTTACAAGCGATTGGCACCGGCTTTGAACAGGTGGCGAGCGGGCGAGTCGACGCGGCAATAGTGGGGGGCGCCAGTGCCAAGGTCACGCCTGAACATTATGTAGGCCTGGAATCGGTTGATGTGATCTGTACCGATGCCGCTTTACCGCCTGATGGATTGTCGCGCCCCTTTGATACGCGCCGCTCAGGCTATGTGCCGGCGGAAGGGGCGGTACTGTTCTTGTTGGAAACATACACCAGCGCGCTCAAGAGAGGGGCCGTGCCGTTGCTGGAAGTCGTGGGGTATGGCGCGAGCATGAATGCGAGTCATATTGTGAAACCCGACCCTGACAGCCGGGAAATGAAACTCTCAATGACGCGCGCACTGGCAAGTGCCCAGTTGAATGCAAGCCAAATAGGCTTGGTGAATGCGCACGGCACGTCGACGGTGTTGAACGACTTGCATGAGTCCGCCGCGATTTGTTCGGTGTTGTCCGAGGCTGTTCCGGTCACCGCGAACAAGTCATTGCATGGGCATATGATCGCTGCCGCCGGGGCCATGGAAACGCTTAATACCTTGATTGCGTTGAGAGAAGGCTTTATTCCAGGCACGCGTAATCTTGATGTGAAAGACCCGCAGTGTTCAGCCAATGTCATAGGCGAAACGCGCAGCGCCCATATTGAATATTGCCTCAAGAACTCTTTTGGCATGGGCGGGCTTGCCGCATCCATGATTTTTCGCCGAGTCGATGCTTGATTATAAGGATTGCACAATGAAAACAATCCAGCGCCGCACAGCTTTTCCAGTCGATAAGTTTAATCAAATGGTGATGGGGTATATCAGTGAGGATTACCCTGGTTCGCTGCAAACGGTAACGGACTATCAGGGGTTTATCGACGCCTACCCCGTCATGGATAAAAGCGCCCTGGCAGCGTCGGGTCGGCAACTGCTGGCGGCCGGCAAAATGCAGGGCTGTTATGTCGTTTCGACCTCGGGCACTACCCGCAGCCCTGTGATTCTGGCGAATAAGTTCCTGCAGGGAGTTACCGAAAACAGCTACCCCTACCAAGTACGCCAGGCCATGGCCGAGCACGTATTCAGTGCCAATGACGTTGTGGCAAACCTGCTCACGGCTGGCGGCCTGGGTAACAGCTACGAGGGCATGTGCCGGTTGCTTGAGAATATTGGGGTGACCATCCTGCCTGTGGGCCGGCCGGATACCCTGTCCAATAACGCACTCTTGCTCGATTTGCTGGAACGTTTTTCTGCTGATGTCCTGGTGGGGTCACCCAGTGGGATTGTGCAAGTTGCTCAGGCCGCACTGAGTGCCGGTGTGTCGTTGCCCATACGCAAGATTGTTTTTGTCGGCGAAGCCTTCCACCTCTCCAAGCGCGAGTTCGTGAGTGAACAGTGGCCGCAGGCGTCTTTCTATAGCATTTACGGTGCGACGGAATTGGGCTTTGCCGCGATCAATACTCCACAGATGAGTGCGGGCCACCACTTGGTGCTTTCCGACTGGTTTTTCGTGGAGGTCAGCGAGCAAGGTGAACTGTTGGTCACCGATCTCAAAGCGCCTGTGGTGCCGCTTATTCGTTATCGCATTGGCGACTACGGCGAGCTCTTTTCAGTCTCGGGTGACGCGGCCTATTACTTGAGCATCGGCGACAGAGTAGAAGAAGAATTCAGTCTGGGAGGGCACAAGATTCGATTGGACCTTGTGCGCAAGCAACTGACCGCCGCGGGCGTGGATGCAACCTATTGCCAGGTCACACTCAAGTCGGTCGAGTTGGGGCGGGACCGCGTGGAAGTGGCGTTGGATCTACCCGATAGCGAGGTGGGCCAAAGTCTGCAGGCGCACGTTGCGTCAGTACTCAGCCAGATCCCCAAACTGAGTGAAGCCTTGCGGCGTGGCGTCGCCGAGTTGTCGGTTGTGGGCCGCGAGCACTTTCAGTTCAACGCCCGGCAAAAGCTACCGTCCCTGCGAGATGAGCGCCAGCGTGTGGGAGTTGCGTGAATGGGCGCAGAGCTATCAATGCGTATCGACAGATTGCTGGCCATTCCCACAGAGCAGCGTTGGCAGGGTGAACTCTTTCAAGCGTATTCGGATTTATTGATTGTATTGAACAACTACCCGCTGAACTTTTCGGATGAGACCGCGCACAGTAGCGAGCGCAGTCGGATGGCTGACTGCCAGCGAAAAGTGCTTGAGATAGAGCAGTTGTTCGAGTCGACGTTGAGCGAGCAGTGGGCAAACCTGTTGAGTAAGGGCAGCCCGCTCAGCCGTTTTTTCTACCGGATTTATCAACGCATGGTCAGCGCTGAACTCAAGAGTCTTGACGGTAGCCTGGGGCGGATGTGCCAGGTCGGTGTGGGGGCGATGCCGCTGAGTATTTTACTGTACCTGCAGAAAACATCCTTTGTGGTGACGGGTATTGATAGTGATCACAGCGCGATTGTGAAAGCCCGACAAGGGCTCCATGGCGCGCTGAGCGCCCTGGATATCCCGGCTGAACGTTTGAACCTGGTCGAGGCGGACGGCGTAGATTTTGATTACGGCAGTTATGACGTGGTGGTGGTGTCCATGACCGTGTCCCCGCGGTCTCGCGTGGTGCAACGTATTCTGGATACCTGTCGGCAGCCACAACTTCGGATCGTGTTGCGTGACACCGAAGGCTGGAAGCAGTTTATCTATCGCCCCGTCGGGCTGCCGGGTCAGGATGCTTTGAAGTTAGTGGCTCACCATGTTGGCTGCCCGATTAGCAGTGCTGTTTATTCCGTACGATCTCATCATTGAGGGATACCCATGCTTGTTATATTGCGTGAAACGCCACTGTGGGTGTATGCCGTTTTTTTCATGCTTCTCTATTACGGCGTGATGGCCTGTTTTAGAAGTACTGAAACACGTCGTTCCCTCTTGCTCAGCCCGGTCATCTTTGTGGTGTGGTCATTGGCGGCAATGGACTATGCCACGCATCCACTGCTTTCAATGGGCACCTGGGTGGCAGGGTTATTAGTCGGCTGGGCAATCGCAGCGTTGTGGTTTGACTATCACGGTATTACCCAAGGGGAGGCCCGGCACTCCATTTCAGTGCCGGGCTCATTAAAGCTGTTGATACTCTCGATGTTTTTTTTCGGCATTAAATATTACATCGGTTATGAGCAGGCGACAGATCGAGTGTTCGCCAGTTCATTGCCGATGGTGGTCTTGATTGGCGTGGCGTCGGGTTTGACGATCGGGCTGTTGTGCGGACGCGCGTGGAAGATGCTGTCGATTCTGAATCGGTATGCGCGAGACGGCATTGCCGATGCCACGTGTGTCAACAAGACATGAGGGGCGCCGGGTGCCGGGACGGTCAGCGGGCTGACAAGACGCCGTGGGAGGCTTCATGAATTATCTGGAACTGTGTCCTGAGTTGGAAAGGCATGGTGAGCTGTTCCGTGTTCGGCTGGATCCTGATGTGCTGGAGATGTTTATTGCTCGCTACGACGCCAGTCTGGTCACCGTTGAGCTGTGTCACCAGTTCGCGGTGAGGTGTGTGAGGGCGAGCGCCGGTGCGGTGTCAGTGGCCGAGCGGTTTTTGCCGGTGTCGTTGCGTAATCTGAGTGCGGGAGACCTGCGCCAGGCGCGCTATTTATTTGGCCAGGTCTCCCATGAGCCCCGTGGCGGCGCGGTGCAGGTTTTCTCGTCGAGCGACCCCACTCAATACGATGAGGTGTTTTGTTTGGTGACGGTCATGGCCACGCAGCCATGAATTAAATCGGCCGGGATGCCTTTTGCGTTCTGCTCCCCAGGGGTGTGCATGTCATGATCAATCTTATTATTCCTCCGTTGTTGTTTCCTTACTTTCTGACCTGGCGATCGGGGAGTTATACCGAGGCGGCATTGTTGTCATTAGTGGTCTTGATTGTGCTGTGCTACAAGGGCTTGAAGCACAAGTTTGTTATTGATTGGAGTGTCGCGTGTGGCTTTGTTCTGGTCGCTTGTATTTCGTATGCTGAACCCGGATTTTTCAGCTTGTCATACACTAAACCGCTGATCTACGCCTTGTTGGCAGTGGCCGGGTGGGGCTCTTATTGTATTGGCAAACCCTTCACGCTGCAGTATGCAAAGTTGGAAGCTCCGGAGGAAGTCTGGCACACGCCGGCGTTCTTTTTCATCAATAAACATATCACCTTGATGTGGAATGCGGTGTTCAGCCTTAATTTTGGACTTGCTGTATTGAGTCTGATGTTTAACGACTACTGGCCGATTTACTTATTGATGTCTTACTTCACGATCTTGTGCGCCGTGGTGTTTACTCAAAAATACCCGGATTACTATTTGGCTCAGGGAGAAAGAAACCGTGCGGTATGAAGTGTTTACCACGTCACTGGAGTCAATAGACGAAAACCACTCGGTGTTGGTCCAGGTGGACGCGGTCGCTTCGATCTTTGATGAGCATTTTCCAGGGCATCCGATTGTTCCAGGTGCGTTTACGGTGGGTTTTGTGCTGAGTTGTTGCCGGCACCTGCTGCCGGGTGCGTCCCTGCGTGTAAAACGAGTGGTCTTTATGGCGCCGATCACACCAGGGGAGTGTCTGGATTTACAGTTTTCAGGGTTCGACCGGCCGGGCGCCAAGGAGGTCGGCTTTGTCCTGAAGACTTCACGTTCTGTACATTGTCGAGGGAGCGTCATGTATGACTAAGACCGCTATTGTAACGGGAGGAACGCGTGGAATAGGCCGCGCGATTGCAGGCAAGTTAATCGCGGAGGGATTTACCGTTTTCGCGACCTATTTCAAGGATGAAGCCGCTGCAGATCGCCTCACGTGCGAGTTCGGCCCGAGTGCAATCACGGCGCGCGTTGACGGTAGCGACAGGTGTCAGGTTGAACAGTTCTGCACGCAACTTCAGGGCCATCCTCTGCCTTCAGTGTTGGTCAACAATGCTGGCATCGCGCGCGATGGGTTGTTCTTGAGTCAAGAGCCGTCCACGTTTGAACAAGTGATGGCAAACAATTTTGGCGGCACGCTGAATTTTTGTGAGGTGTTTGCCCCGCTGATGGCAAAGGCACGCCACGGCAATATTATTAATATCGGTTCGGTTGCCGCGCAAAAAATAAAGTTGGGTAATACAGCCTATGGCTGCGCCAAAGCCGCGATTGAACGCCTGAGCATGGGCCTGTCGATCGAACTGGCGCGCTTTGATGTGCGAGTGAACTGCGTTTCTCCGGGCTTTGTGGATACGGACATGTTTCAGGCTTTCGCCGGTGATCAGGTCAGGGAGATTCTCAAGTCGATTCCCGCAAGACGGGTAATGACGGCTGAAGAAGTCGCCGAGGCCGTGTGTCTGCTGGCAACCCGGCGCCTTTCAACCACTGGCAGTTTGCTGCGTGTGGGGAATGGCGAAAATGTTGGATGAACCCTTGGAGGTTTGCCCCACGGCGCAACAGAACAGCCCGCCATGGTTGGGCGCGTATCTTCAGCGCGTGGGCAACCCTGACGCAAGCCAACCGGATCTTGCCAGCCTGGCCCGTCTGCACGAAGCGCACGTCACCCATATTCCATTTGATATGGCAGATGGATTTCTGGACGTAGAGGTGCCGTTTGCATTGAACCTCGTCGCTCAAAAAATCGTGTACGGGCAACGGGGCGGTGGTTGTACGCACATGAATGGCATTTTTGCGCAGGCCCTGGAAAGCCTTGGGTTCTCGGTGCAGCGCACCTTGGCCAAGACATTCGCGCACGGCGTATGCCGTGAGTTGTCTACGCACATGGCGCTGGTGGTCAGTGCGCAGGGAAAACGCTGGCTATGCGATGTCGGGTTTGGTCTGCGCGGCCCCATAAGGCCGCTTTCGCTTGATGAGCGTGATGATCAGCTGACGCAAGTGCAGGGTTGCCACCGCTATCGCGTCACGCGGCTGGGCAATCGTGACTGGTTGGTGGAGTACCTGCGCGGCGAGTGTTGGCAGGGCCTGCTGGTTGTCCGTGATGCAGACTACAACTATGAAGAGTTTCGCGTGACTCACTTTTACAACACCCATGCCCCCACCTCCCTGTTTGCCAGCCATTTCATTTGTGCCCGCCCTCATTCAGAAGGGGGCGACATCCTGCAAAACGGCACGCTGGTGTGTGTCCAGGGCAAGCGTCGCTCCAGCTACAACGTTCGAACGATTGACGAACTGGTTCGCCTGGTGAAGTCGCATTTCAACATCGTTCTTTGTGCGCAACGATTTCGTCAACTACCGCCAGGCATCAGCAGGGATTAATACGATGACTAAGCGCTGTCTGATCACCAACCCCGTCTCCAATGCAAATCTGTTAGTGGGGTACCTGAAGGAGCAGGGTGTTGACTGCTACGCCGTCATGGAGATGGATAAAGTCAGCAAAATGCCGACTTTGAGCGAGAAAAAGAAAGGCGAATTCAATGCCGAACTCTATCAAGGGATTTTTATCTCTGCCGAACAGGTACCGGGGCCTGATGAACTGCCTTTCGACATCATCCTCGCCGGCAGCGAGAACGGTGTATTCATCGCCGATATCTTGAGCGAGCGTCATGGCTTACCTGGCAATGACCCCGCTTACTCTCGGTTACGTCGCCATAAAGATGCGATGCAGCGCGCGCTGGCAGAGGCGGGTCTGGCGTGTATATCGACACACGTGCTGGAAGGGAAGGCAGCTGCGCAGTCGGTTCTGGAACACTGGGATGCGTACCCCTGTGTGCTCAAACCGCAGTCGTCGGCAGGCGGTGAAGGCGTGGTTTTTTGCAGAAACCGCGCTGAGTTGCAGAGCGCGATTCTTGCCGCGGATTGGGGCGGCTTTTCTTCAACATGGTCGGACAATGATTGTTTTGTGCTGCAACCCTTTGTCACCGGCAAAGAGTACGTTGTCGATATGGTCGCGCAGCAGGGCACCTATGTTGTTGCGTCCGTCTGTCGCTATATCCGCTGTGATGAACTGGGTATTGAAGGCTGCCCGTTCGTGAAGAAATTCACCTTCCTGCTGGACCCGAGCTCCGACGCGGTGCGGGCCTTGGTCGACTATGCCAAACACGCGGCTTCAGCCATGGGGATTGAAAACGGAGCAATCCATATGGAGTTGCTGGACAGCCCCAATGGCCCTGTGATGATCGAAGTGGGCGCGCGATTGCACGGCACCATCACCCCGGTGCTGTTCGCGCACTGTTACGCCCCTCACTTACTGGAACAACTGTACTTTTCCAGTTTCGCGCCGGCCGCTGAGCTGTCTGATGCGCGGCTGATCAAGCCTGGCATTATCAGTGACGTTATCAGCACCTCACCCGGTGTTTTCGGGGGGACGCCTGAGGGTTTGCCGGCAGCGGTTCGCCAGCTCAGCAGCCTGATAGGGGTTCAATTGAATGTCGAAGAAGGGCAGCCCTTCAAGAAAACCAGTGACCTGTTTTCGTCTTCGATGAATGCAGCTTTTTCCCATGCTGACGATGCTGCTCTGTGGGCAGACGTGCAGGTGTTTGAGCAATTGACCGCGTCAGCGCTGAACGGGGCGCAGTTGAGTCCCGAGAACTGGCGGTTTCTTAAGGATGAGTACCTCGCCTATTTTTAAGTCAGGTTCTGCAGGGAAGGCGGCTTGCATGCTAAATCACTCTTTTTTTGATGCGCAGTCTTTTGACCGTATGGTTGAGCACTATCGTGAGGCGGGTTACTCGGGTTACCCACGGGCGCTGAGCTATGAACAGTTTGACCGTCTGTACCCTGTATCTTCAAAGACCACACTTCAGGGTGTGGTGGAGAAGCTGCGTGATGAGGGCCGTTTGCGTCATTGTTATTTGGTCAGTTCGTCGGGTACAACCGCCTCTCCGCTGGTTGTGGCCAATGATTTTTGGCCCAGTGTCTCGCGAGACGCCTACGCAGTGGAGCTGCGTCGCTTTTTAGGGCAGCGGGTGTTTTCCAGTCAGGACGTCGTGGCCAACTTACTGGTGCCTGGCGGATTTGGCTGCTTGTACGAGGGGCTTTCGCGATTATTGGAGCCGATTGGCTGCACCGTTTTGCCTGTCGGGCGTCTGGACGCGCAGGACTGCCCCGAGGGGTGCCTGGATATCTGCCGCGAAGTGGGAGTCAGCGCCTTGCTGGCGACACCGGGCGGTATTATTCAGGCCGCTCACATGGCGTTGAAAGCCAATGTAGTGCTGGATATCAGAAAAGTGATTTATATCGGCGAAGCGTTCTCCGGCGCTAAGCAAGATTACATAAGAACGGTTTGGCCGAAGGCCGAGTTTTATGGCCTTTATGGGAATACCGAGATGGGCCTGGTGGGCGTTTCAACCCCTGCACACCCGCCGGGTCATTATGATTTCCTGAGTAAATGGGTACTGGCCGAGGTCGACGCCCAGGGCAAGTTGTATCTCAGTGATTTGAAGGCGCCTATTGTTCCGGTTATCCGTTATGACACGGGGGACATCGCTACGCTGCTGCCCACCTCGCAACAGCGGGTCGGCACCTTGATCCTGCAGGGGCGCAGTGATACGAGCTTTAATTTTTGCGGCAATTTACTCAGCCTCTCGACTGTCTGCCAGACCCTATGGCGCCGGTGTGGCCAGTCATTTGCCTTGCAGTTGACCCTGTCCACAGGGGATGCAGGCACAGACCACTTGAGCGTCAATTGCGATTTGACGTCGTTCGCTGATCCTGACGCGGCTTGTCGGGCTATCGAGCTCGCCCTGATGAGCATCGCTGGCTTGGAGGAGGCGCTGCGACGCGGTGTCGCTACGCTCGGCATAGAGCGTGACGTTGAATTTTGGCGAAGTGCCCGTGAAAAAGAGCCGGTGTTGCGGGATGTGCGTCAGCGGTAAGTGTCGGGTGTGGCAGGCTTATACAATCCGGCCTCTAACACCTGGACTCGCTGGCGCAAAGCGTCATGCCGGCGCCGGGGCACCCGTTAAGGACGAATACCTGCACTGTGGCGAGCAGGACAATCCTGATCACCACATGAACGGAGTGTGCTCAGGCACGTGTGCGAAAGCCCTTGGCATCGGCCGGTAAAGCCGGTTTGGCCTCACGCTGCTCCCACTTGGCAATCACCATCGGCGCCAACGCATTGCCCAACACATTCAGCGCGGTGGTCGGCATCTCCATCAAGCGATAAACCCCCGCGATAATCGCCACGCCTTCCAGCGGCAAGCCGGCACTGCCCAAGGTGGCGGAGAGAATCACGAACATAAACCCCGGCACACCGGCCGCACCCTTGGAGGTCACCACCATGGTCACCACCAGCAAGGCCTGATCGCCCAGGCTCAGGTCGATGCCATACAACTGCGCCACAAACAACGTGCCGATGCCGAGGAACAGCGAGGCGCCGTCGAGGTTGAACGAGTAACCCACCGGCACCACAAAGCTCACCAGCGACGGCGGCACGCCATAGGTTTCGAGCTTTTTCATCAATTGCGGCATCACCGCCGCGGAGCTGGCGGTGGAGAAGGCCAATACCAGTTCATCCTTGATATGCCGCATCAAGGCAAACAGGTTGATCCCGCACAAACGCGCAACCAGGTTGAGCACCACCAGCACGAAAAACACGATGGACACATAGCTGACCATGATCAGTTTGGCCAATGGCAGCAGCGCGCCGAAACCGAAGTTGGCCACGGTGACGGCGATCATGCCGAACACGCCGATGGGCGCGTAGGCCATGATCATCGAGGTCAGTTTGAACATGCCATCCGAGAGGCCACGCATCAGCGCGATCACCGGGTCTTTGCGTTCGGCGGGCAAGCGCGACACAGCAAGGCCGAACATCACCGCAAAAAACAGCACCGACAACAGGCTGCCCTGGGCCATGGCGCTGATCACGTTGTCGGGGATGATGCCGACGATGATCTGCCCCAGGCTGTGGCCGCCGCCACCGCTGGCAGGCAGGGTGACAGTTGCCGCATGCAGGCTGGCCAGTTCAGTGCCGGCGCCGGGTTTGAGCAGGTTGCCCAATACCAGCCCGACAATGATCGCCAGGGTGGTGATGCAGAAAAAATAGCTCAGGGTTTTGACCCCGATACGGCCCAGGGCCTTGCCGTCACCGTGCCCGGCAATGCCCACCACCATGCAAGAGAACACGATAGGCACGACGATCATCTTCATCAGCTTGATAAAAATGTCGCCTGCCGGTTGCAGGATATTCTCCACCAGCCACGGCCGGGATTCGGGAAAACGGTGCAACAGGGCACCAATGGCGATGCCGGCGAGCAAGCCGATCATGATTTGCCAGACCAGCGCGATGCGGGGCGTGTGCATGGGAATGCCTCATTTGCGATCAATGATTTTTAAGTTGTTGTTCTAGGCAGTCAAAACAGCGGCCATCCCTTGGCCGCCGGGTGTTGCGCCGGGTTCAGCGCAGGTCGTGGCACGCGTCCCGGAGGCGACGGCAACCTTCTTCGATCACGTCTGGCGCGCTTGCGAAGGACAGGCGCACATAGGGCGACATGCCGTACGCCGCGCCGCTGACCGTGGCCAGGCCGTAATCGCGCAGCAAGTACTCCACCAACTGCGTGTCGCTCTCCAGGGTTTCCCCTTGTGGCGTGAGCTTGCCCATCAGCCCGCTGACATTGGCGAACACATAGAACGCGCCGTCCGGTGGGGTCACGCTCACGCCGGGAATGCCCGCCAAGCGTTCCAACATCAGCGCACGGCGGCGCACGTATTCATCGCGCATGACGGTGATGGGCGCCTGCTCACCGGCAAAGGCCGCCACCGCAGCGGCCTGGCTCAAGGAGCTGGGGCAGGTGGTGGTTTGCGACAGCAACTTGGCAATAGCGGCGATCAACCACGCCGGCCCTGCGCCAAAACCCAAGCGCCAGCCGGTCATCGCGTAGCCTTTGGAAGCGCCGTTGATGATCAGGGTGCGCGGTTTCAGGTCCGGCGCCAGGCGCGTCAGCGGCACGTGGCGGGCATCGCCATACACAAAGTGCTCGTAGATCTCATCGGCCATCACCAGCACGTGGGGATGTGCACGCAATACCAAGGCCAGGGCCAGCAGTTCGGCTTCGCTGTACACCGCGCCGCTGGGGTTGTTGGGGCTGTTGAGAATCACCCATTTGGTGCGCGGGGTGATCGCCTGTTCCAGCGCCTCGGGCGACAATTTGAAGCCCTGGTGTTCATCGCCGTGGATGATCACCGGTGTGGCGTCATTGAGCCGTGCCATGTCCGGGTAGGACACCCAGTACGGCGTATGCACGATGACCTCATCGCCGCGGTTAAGCGTGGCGGCCAGCGCGTG
Source organism: Pseudomonas sp. 58 R 3 (assembly GCF_900006605.1). NCBI lineage: Bacteria > Pseudomonadati > Pseudomonadota > Gammaproteobacteria > Pseudomonadales > Pseudomonadaceae > Pseudomonas > Pseudomonas sp. 58 R 3. Next base: position 44,268 of record NZ_CVTT01000072.1, read on the forward strand.
ATAAATGATGTGCTTGCCGCCGCAGCCGGCGACCACTTCGTCCAGGCCGTAGACCAGATCATTGTCGCGGGAGAGCTTCAGGCAAATGGCCTGGCGCAGCGCGAGGGTGCCGGTGGTAGCAGTGTAATGGGTGTCGCCGCTCTCCATCGCCAGGCGGGCGGCGTGGAGAATATGCGCCGGGGTGTCGAAGTCCGGCTCGCCCACGGTGAAATTGACGATATCGCGGCCCTGGGCGCGCAGTTCAGTTACCAGGGCATTGGCGGCCACACTCGGCGACGGCGCGATGCCGAGCACACGCTCGGAAAGAAAGGCTGTGCTCATGTTCACTCCGCCAAGCCGGCGTTTACCAGCACTTTGTCGATCCAGCCTTGGCGCACCGCGCCCGTGGCGATTTCGGCCTTCACCGCTTCTTCGTGCTCGGCATGTTGCCCGGCACGGCGCAGCACTTGAGCCGCGTCAGCCTGGGAAAAAGCCACCAGCCCGTCTTCATCACCCACCAGCAAGTCGCCGGGGTTGATCAGCATGCCGCCGATGGACACCGGCACATTCACCTCGCCAGGCCCGGTTTTGTAAGGCCCGGTGTGTACGACGGCGCGAGCGTAGCAGGGCGTGTCCTCAAAGCTTGCGACATCACGAATCGCGCCGTCGATCACAAACCCCACGCAGCCGCGTTGCTGGGCGTATAGCTTGACCAACTCGCCGATCACCGCGTTATTGGTGTCGCCCTGGCCGTCCACCACCAGCACATGGCCGGGCTGCATCATGCTCATGGCCTTGTAGATCAGCAGGTTGTCGCCGGGCCGGGTTTTGACCGTGATCGCCGTGCCCACCAGCTTGCCGCTGCGGTTATAACGCGTCAGCCCACGGGCGCCGATATGGCGGCCGAGGTTGTCGCTGATATGCGGGGTGACCACATGGGCAAAGGCTTCGACCAGCTCAGCCGGAGCCATCGGGGCGTTGGGAAGGATGCGTGAACCGGGCAAGGACATGGCAAATCTCCAGAGTCGTCAGATAGCGAAGGGCTATGGCCGGATCTTAGGAGTGATAAACCGACAGTTTTAGCGATATTTTATGATGTGATAGCATCGATTTTTCTCATGAGTTGGTTGCCGTGATCACCTTCAAGCAAATCGACGCGCTGTACTGGATCGCTGAACTGGGCAGTTTTGAAGCGGCGGCCAACAAGTTGAACATGTCACAGTCGGCCATCTCCAAGCGCATCCAGGAGCTGGAAGACACCTTTGATGTAGAGATTTTCGACCGCAGCAAACGCAACGCGCGGCTGACCGAAAAGGGCGGCGAGCTACTCGACTATGCCCGCGACCTGCTCAAAGGCCGCGACCAGTTGCTCGAACGGGTCAGCGCCCGTGAAGTGCTGGTGCGCAGATTTCGCCTGGGCGTCACCGAGTTGACCGCGCTGACGTGGTTACCGGCACTCGTCGAAACCTTGCGCCAGGCTTACCCCAAGGTGCAGATCGAGCCTTCGGTGGAACTCAGCAGCGAGCTGTTCCGCAAGCTCGAAAGCGACCAGCTGGATCTGGTGATCGTGCCCGACGTGTTCAGCGACCCACGCTTTCACAGCACCGCGCTGCAAAGCGTGGAAAATGCTTGGATCTGCGCGCCCAGCCTGATCCCCGACGCCGACCCGGTGGGCCTCGAGACCTTGGCCAACTACACCGTGCTTACCCAGGGCGCGCAGTCGGGTACCGGGTTGATCTACGAGCGTTGGCTGGCCGCGCACAACGTGCAGATGCCGCGTAGGCTGTCTAGCCACAACTTGTTGGTGCAGGTGGGGTTGGCATTGTCGGGGATTGGCGTAAGTTACCTGCCCAGGGCGTGCTTGTCGCACTTGATCGAGCAAGGCGCGCTGCGGGCCCTGGTCACCGAACCCGAATTGCCGCGCATCCAGTACGTGGCGTTGCACCGGGCGGACCGGCAGTTCGGCTTGAACCAGGACGTGGCGCAGATGGCGCAAGCGTGCTGCGATTTTTCGCGGTTACTGCTCTAGCGTATCCATCGCCACAGAAGTCTATTGCTCTAGCGCCGAACTTGATGATCGTTCCCACGCTGATCGTTCCCACGCTCTGCGTGGGAATGCATCCGGTGACGCTCCGCGTCACGCTTTAAAGTGCTGGACGCAGAGCGTCCGGGGCGGCATTCCCACGCGGAGCGTGGGAACGATCAATGCCTGGGAGCGGGTCAGCGAGCGCGCGCGCCGCATGGGCGTTTTGGCACATTCGCCAGTTTTAACATAGGCTAATTGTGTATTGCTTGATCGTAGAAGGTTGCCGTAAGTTCGCCTGCCGTCATCAGGAGCAACATTGGCATGAGCCGCTTACCTTCTCAACATAAATCCCGGCAACGCAGTCATTGGGAGCTCCTGCAAATCAAGGTGGGTGTGGCCGCGAGCCTTGTTTCAGTCGTGGCCCTGTTGTGTGTGGCGGGTTGGACGGTCTGGGTGACTTACTACGTAAAGCAAGACTCGCAAATGAGTGCACTGCTGCTTAAAGAGATGCAGATCAAAACCGAGTTGAGCGCCCATGTGGGTGCGACCTTGAAGACTCAACTGATGCCTGCCGAGGACGGCGCCAGTCTGCTGGAAGTGGGTGTCACACTGTCCAACAGCGGTAATGACATTGCACGGCTGAATCTGGACCGGCGTGTTTTGTCGATCGTAAAGGTTCAGCGCTTTGACGCGGGTTTGCCGGTGTATGGGCCTGCCTGGGATGTGGCAGAGGCGCGGTATGACGGTATGAGCTCGACCTTGCTGGTATTTCCCTTTCTGGATATCGGGCCTTCCGAAACCTATGAGCTCAAGTACATCGTCAAGCTTGATGAGCCAGGCGTGTACCTGGTCCGCTTTCTTTCGCGGATGAAAGGCGATCATATAGAGCGGCACAAACTTAAAATGAATACACCCTCCATCATTGAATACTCAACCGGGGCAGATGCATTTGTCACCGTGCCCTGAGGGCGAGTGATCTTTGGCGTTTCTCTCCCGGCACGCTGTATTAAAGGGCAAGAGACTGGTAAGTATGGCGTCGGATAGTGAGCCGATGTAATCAATCATGAAACGCCATTTCGAAGATTTGCAGCTGGGCAGCATCGAGCTGTTCTGCCTGGCTGCCGAAGCCGGCAGCTTTACTGCAGCTGCGCAGGCCGCAGGCGTTACCCCGGCCGCCGTGAGCCGGAGTATTTCGCGCCTGGAAGAACGCCTGGGTTCGCGCTTGTTTGTGCGCACCACCCGTAGCATTCGCCTCACCGACAGCGGCCGCACATTTTACGAGCAGTGCCGCCAGGCGCTGACGCAACTGGTGGAGGCCCAGCAACAGGTGATGGGCGCGCAGGCGGTGCCGTCCGGGCGCTTGCGCATCAGTGTGCCGACCACTTACGCACATCACCGCTTGCTGCCGCTGCTGCCCAGGTTCCGTGCGCAGTACCCGCAAGTCACTGTGGATATCCACATCAGCAACCGCAATATCGACTTCGTTGCCGAAGGTTATGACCTGGCCATTCGCGTGCGCGCCCAGCCGGATTCGTCGCTGATCGCGCGGCTGCTGGAAGATGCTGAGTTGGTGGTTATCGCTGCGCCTGCGTACTTGCAGCGCGTCGGCACGCCGCAGACGCTGGACGATCTGCCATTGCATGAGTGCATTCAGTTTGAACTGCCCAGCAATGGCCGGCGCATCCCCTGGCTGTTCCAGCTGCAAGGCCAGGAGCAGGAGTTTGCCGGAGAGGCCGGTTACAGCATTGCCCATGATGTGCTGGGCGGCGTAACCCTGGCCAAACACGGCGCGGGGTTGTTTCAGACCTACAAGTTTATCGTTGAGCGTGAATTGGCCGACGGCAGCCTGGTTGAAGTGCTGAAGCCGTTTGGCGGGCGTTCACGGCCCTTCACCTTGCTGTATCCCCATGGGCGCTATGTGCCGCATCGGGTGCGGGCGTTTGTGGATTTTTTGCTGGCATGTCGGGACGAATGGGCGACGCGGTAGCGGCCGTAATGTCCCATGTCAGCAGGAGTTGGCTGATCGCCGCGTCGATATCCTTAAACCGCACGTTATCGCGCGCCAGAATCGAAACGCCCTGCAGGAAACTGTCAAATACCGTCGCCATCGACGCCGCTTGCGTGGTGCCTGGCAATTGCCCAAGACGTATGCCGCGCTCAACGCAGGCCACAATGCCCGCCCGGGTACGCACCCGCGATTGCGTCAGTGCGTCCGCGACCCGTGCATTCTCCGGGCTGGGTGCGCTCATCACGCCCAGCGCCACCATGCAGCCCTTGGGGTGCCCGTCTTCACACTGCATGCGCGCCGACTGGCGCAACGCGGTTTCGATCGCCGTGCGAGGTGGCAAAGCCTCGTCCCACAGGCATTCGGTGACCTGGGCATAGGTGGCCAGATAACGCTGCACGCACTCATCGAACAGCGCTTCTTTGGAGCCGAATGCCGCGTAAAAACTTGGCGCGGAGATACCGCCACCCAAGCCGGCCTTGAGCTGGGCGAGGGAGGTGGCGTCATAACCATGCTGCCAGAACAGATGCATGGCCTGTTCAACGGCCTGGTCTCGGTCGAAATTACGCGGGCGGCCCATTTGTGCCATGTGGGGAATCCTCTGGGTAAGCGAGATAAATACTAGTCGATACATAAGTCGTTGACAACGCACGGTGTGCGCACGCAACATTTATATCGATCAGTATCTAAGTCGTCCCAAGGAGTCTCCCGTGACACCCTCACTCAGCTTATCCGCGTCCTCCGACCGCCTGCCCATTGGCGCTTTGCTTGCCCTGGCCATGACCGGCTTTATCTGCATCGTTACCGAAACCTTGCCCGCCGGGCTGTTGCCGTTGATCAGCGATGGCCTGGCGATTTCGCCGTCGATGGCCGGGCAGATGGTCACGGCGTACGCGCTGGGTTCGGTGCTGGCGGTGATTCCCATGACCATTGCCACCCGTGGCTGGCGGCGGCGCAATGTGTTGCTGCTGACCATCGTCGGCTTTCTGCTGTTTAACTCCATCACCGCGTTGTCGTCCCATTACGGCATAACCCTGGTGGCGCGGTTCTTTGCCGGCGTGGCGGCGGGGCTGGCCTGGAGCCTGCTGGCCGGTTATGCCCGGCGCATGGTTGCGCCGCACCAACAGGGCCGGGCGCTGGCACTGGCCATGGTGGGTACGCCGATTGCGTTGTCGCTGGGTGTGCCGCTGGGCACGTGGCTGGGTGGCCTGGTGGGCTGGCGTACCACCTTTGGTCTGATGTCGGCGCTGACGCTGCTGCTGGTCGTGTGGGTGCTGGCGAAAGTTCCGGACTATCCGCCGCAGCCTGCGCACCAGCGTCTGTCCCTGGGCCAAGTGCTGACCACGCCCGGCGTGCGGCCGGTGCTGGCGGTGGTGATCAGTTGGATGCTGGCACACAACATTCTGTACACCTACATTGCCCCGTTTGTGGCGCGTGCAGGCTTGGCTGAACGTGTGGATTTAGTCTTGCTGGTGTTCGGCATTGCCGCGCTGCTGGGGATCTGGTTGACGGCCAAACTGGTCGAACCGCTGTTGCGCAAGACCGTGCTGGCAAGCCTGGTGACGTTTGCAGCGGTAACCCTGGTGTTCGGCTTTGTCGGCAGCGTGCCGCAGGTGATCTACCTTGGCGTGGCCGTGTGGGGCCTGAGTTTTGGTGGCGCCGCGACACTGCTGCAAACCGCATTGGCCGATGCCGCCGGAGAGGGCGCCGATGTGGCGCTGTCGCTGAACGTGGTGGCGTGGAACAGCGCCATTGCGGCCAGCGGTGTAGTCGGTGGCGTGCTGCTGAAAACGTGGGGCGCCGCCTCCTTTCCATGGGCAATGGCGCTGTTGCTGCTGGTGGCGTTGGTGATTGCCTGCACGGCGCGTGCCCATGGCTTCAAACCGGGACGGCGGTCAGCCGATGGGCCAGCGGTGGCGGGGTACTAGGCGCTAAGCGAGCTTCACGTTCATGGTGCCGCCTGCCCGTTCGGCAAGTGGCTTCCCCCGCAGGCGCAGCATCCTGCGTGAAGCGCTGGCGTGCCTTAACGAGGTGGGGATCCTGGCGCGGGCGGCCTGGAATTCGATCCGTCAGGCGTCGCACTAAAGGTTAAAGTGAGGGTCCATTAGGCTCCTCACTTTAAGATATAAAACATGCACTTACGCATTATTGCAGTTGGCCTGTCGGCGTTTGTTCTGTTCTCGCCCGGCGCACAGGCCCGCAGCCTGCTGGACCTGATCAAACCACCCGCCCATGAACACACTTCGCGCTCAAGCTCCATCAGCCAAAGCGCGGCCCTCGGTCTCTATTCCCGTCAAGAAAAACAGCTCTCCTTCGACGGCTGCGCGGACCTGTTTCCCGGCGCCAAGCCGATCAACACGGCCACCGTACCCGCCTCGATGAAACCCATGGCGCTGTGTTCGGATCACTTTGCGGTGCTCTACTCGCAAACCAGCAAGACGCCTTTGGTGGTGGTTGAGCGTTTGAATGCCGCACAGCTGAAAGACGCCAAGGGTGAAGAGCGCACCAACCAGTTTTATCCCGACCCGCGCATTCCCAAAGGCGCGCGCGCGGAATTGAGCGACTATCGCAGCCAGCACCCGGCGGTGGACCGCGGCCATCAATCCCCGGCCGCCGATGCGCCAAGCGCAAATGCCATGGCGCAGTCCTTCGCCTTGTCGAACATGGTGCCGCAAGACCCCACCAACAACCGCAAGATCTGGAGCAAGGTCGAGGCCGACGTGCGCAAGTTCGCCGTGCGCGCCGGCGGCAATGTGTTTGTGTTCACCGGCCCGTTGTTTGATGCCGGCTACAGCACCGTCGGCGACAACAAGGTGTGGGTGCCCACACGCCTGTTCAAGCTGGTGTACGACGCCTCGTCCCAACGCGCCTGGGCCTATGTGCTGCCCAACGCCGAAACCCGTATCCAGAAGCCGATGGACTACGACACGTTCGTGAAAAGCACCGGGCTCAAGTTGCTCGGCAACTTGCCGGTTACGGGGTCAGTGGGTCGGACATAACCACTTTTCTGGATGGGCCCGCTGTACTGGCGCCCACGGGGTGTCGGCACAGCGGGCGTCTCACGGCTTTAGACTTTTTCGATCCAGCCTGCCGGCGCTTCAACGTCGCCGTTCTGGATGCCGGTCAGCTCATTGAACAGACGTTGGGTCAGCGGGCCGGCCTCATGTTCGCTGTGGAATACATGCAGGTGATCGTTGTAGCGGATACCGCCGATCGGTGTGATCACCGCTGCGGTGCCGCACGCACCGGCTTCCTTGTAAGCCGCGAGGTTGTCGATATACACGTCTTCTTCCACCGCCTTGAGCCCCAGACGGCTTTGCGCAAGCTCGATCAGCGAGGCGCGGGTGATGCCAGGCAATACTGAAGGTGAACGCGGCGTCACAAAGGTGTTGTCATGGGTGATGGCAAAGAAATTGGCCGAGCCGACTTCTTCGATTTTTTTATGGGTCAGCGGGTCGAGGTAAATGCAGTCGGCAAAACCCGCCTGCCGTGCCTCGGTACCGGGTAGCAGGCTGGCCGCGTAGTTCCCGCCGACCTTGGCAGCGCCCGTGCCATTGGGGGCGGCGCGGTCGTAGTCCGAAATGATGAAGTTACTCGGTTGCAACACACCTTTGAACAACGCGCCGACCGGGATGCAAAACACGCAGAAGATAAACTCCGGCGCGGTACGCACACCGATGTTATCGCCCACACCGATGACGAACGGTCGTAGATACAGCGAGCTGCCGGTTCCGTAGGGCGGCAGGAAGCGTTCGTTGGCCTTGATCACCTGCTTGCAGGCATCAATGAATTGCGCGGTCGAGACGGGCGGCATCAGCAGCCGTGAGCAACTGCGCTGCATACGGGCAGCATTCTGATCGGGGCGAAACAGGTTGATCGAACCATCCTTGCAACGGTAGGCCTTCATCCCCTCAAAACACTGCTGGCCATAATGAAGCGCGGTTGAGCCTTCGCTGATATGCAGCTGGTTATCTTCGGTCAGCGCACCTTCCTGCCACTGACCGTCACGCCAGTGTGCAATGTAACGAAGGTCGGTTTTCCTGTAGCTGAAGCCCAGGTTATTCCAATCCAGTTGCGGATGTTCCATATCACGACTCCCGAACCCGGCTACGGGTGGTATTTATTGGTTCCAGTGGATGCTCAATGCAGCATCAAGCCATTGGTGGTACGCGTTCGCCGCCTCATCCGAGGCATGTACCGAGAAGATGAACCCTGGGTAGCCGCCAAACGCGGGAGGGGGTGGTGAAAGGTGTCCGGCCTCGAAAAAGGTCACGATCCGTGCGGTTTCCGGGTGCGCCTCGACCTTTTCCAGCCCGCTGAAACCGTTGAAACGGCCATCGCCGCGCAGAGGAATGATGTAGTTTGCAGCCACTCTGGCGGCCGGCAGTACATCGGGCAGTGCCGGGGTCGGTAGCCCCAGGGCAGCCTTCATGCACAGTGCGGCGAACGACACGCCGGTGCTCTGCTCGACCACAAAGTGCGAGACCCCCGAGCCCCCAATACGTGCGCCGATTTCAATCACATACGCTTGCTGCTTGGCATCCAGGCGCAGCTCCACATGGGCGGCGCCCATGGTAATGCCCAACGCCTTGACCCCGGCGCGCGCGGTTTCGCACAGCGCCATGATCAAGGGGGCGTCGATATCTCGACGCTGGCGATAGATCGTTTCTTCAAACCAGGGCCCTTCGGGTTGGCCCTTGTCGCCCACGGCCAGGACATGCACCCCTTCGATGTCGACAAAGCACTCCACCACGAATTCTTTACCCGGCAAATACTGTTCAACAACCAGGCCTGCGGCTTTGTCCTGGTCATAGAAACGTGCCAGGTCCTTGCTCTGCACCTCCCACACGGCGTTGACCAGGCCGGGAAGCTCTTCGGCCGTTTTGGCCAGCATCACACCGGTGCTCGACCAGCCGGAGAGCGGCTTGATCACCAGTGGCAGCCCCAGTGCGCGGGTTTGCGACAGGTCGTGGGGGTTATCAATGTAGCAAAAGCCCGGTGACCTCAAGCCTGCCTCGGCAAAGGCCTGGCGCATCAGGTACTTGTTGCGGGCCAGCGCCGCCACATGGGGATCGATGCCAGGTGTACCGATTTTTTGCGCCGCCAGCGCCGTCCAGATGATCGCTTCTTCGCGAACCGTCATCACCCCGCCAATCCCTCGCTCTTGCGCGCCGGCCGCGAACGCTTCCAGCGCCACCTGCGGCTCGTCGAACACCGGCAGCTGCCAGGTCGACGTGACCGCCGGCAAGTGAGCGGGGGCGCTTTCGGTCGTGTCGTAAATCAGTACCAGTTCAATACCTGCCGCTTCTGCGGCCTCGAATACAAACGACAACTTGGCACTGCGGTGGCAAACCAACGCCAGCTTTTTCATTGTATTTCCTCACTAACCGGTTGGTTTGGGGGGCGACGCTTGAACGTCCAGCCCGAGGCGCCTGATGCATCCATGAATAACAGGGTGATCCCCACCATGACCGCAATCATCGCGACGATTTTTACTGCACCCAAGGTCGTGCCGGAGCCGATCAACCACTCACCGGTGACCACGGCGAACGGCGCCAGCAAGCCAATCGCATTGGCATACAACACACCGCCCTCGGCCAGGACCTTCTGGTACAACACATACACCGGCGCCGAGCAGGCCGCCCCCAGGATCAGCACTTTGAGTGCATCCTCAAGGTTCAGCAGTAACAAGGGCGCGGGGTCAAGAATGAACAGCGGCACAAAGCACGCTGCGGCGATCAGCGTGACCCAGGCCAGCGAGTTGATCAGTGGCAAATCCTTGAGGTAACGCTTGGACAGCAGGCCATAAACGGCGTAGGAAAGCGCCGCGACCAAGGCCAGCGCAATGCCTGACGGGCTGACTGCGCCAACGTCGCCGGTATGGGTATTGAACGCCAGCGCCGCGACACTGACGATCACCACACCCGCCAGCTTGAGCCAGGAAAACCCCAGGCTGCGTGTCAGCAGACCCAGCAGGTAGGTAATGCCCGGAATCGTCGCCAGGACCATGGTCAGGTCGCTGGCTTTCAGCGTTTTCAAGGCGCCGAAGCTGCAGACAAAGTAGAGCGAGAACCCCAGGATCGACAGGATGAAAAACCCCGGCATCCTGGCGAGCAGGGGCTTGGAAGCCTGCGGCGGCCGTGTGCTGAACGCCACGATCAGCCATAAGGCGGCCGTTGTGGCCCACAGCCTGAGCCCAACGGCATGCATCACCGCAAGGCTACCGAGCAGGCTTTTCGACAGCAGCCAACTGATCGAGAACAACGCGAGAATGGCCACGGTGAACAGCAGCAGGCGGACCTTCAATGCATTCATTGGGGGCACTCGGCCAGCACGCGGCGTGCGTAGTGCGTGGCCGGGAAATTGAAGCGTGCCAGTGGGGTTTGCGGTGCGCCCAGATGCTGCTGCACATAAGCTTTGGCACCCGCCAGATAGGCCTCGTCGTCGAGTGCTTCGAGGGCCTCGATATCGGCGATCATCGACACCAGCTTTTGGCCAAGACGTTCGCTGTCGAAGGTGAGGTGACCGTGCTCGGTTTCGATCAATGCCTTGGCATTGATCAGCATCTCGAACAGCAAAATCCCGGTGCCGGCATCGAACGTCATGTGCTGGTCCGAGCCTTTGGGGTAGCGGAACATGCGTTCGAGCAGGATGAACTCGGCGATTTCACGCCAAAAGTCCGGACGGTGTTCCAGCACCAGGCGCACCGTAATCAGGTCACACTTGGTTTCTTCCAGCAGGCCGGTAAACCAATTCAGCTTTATGTAGAGGTTTTTGTCCAACGGGCGTGGCCCGGTGTGGTGCGCATAGTCGTGGTAATAACCCCACAGGCAACGCGCGTCGTACATATCTGACTCAGACATCTGGCGGCTGCTCAGTTGGCCGAACAGGAACGGGCTCTGGCGCCCGAACAAGCGGTCTGCCTCGACGAGTGTCTGCTCGTTGTAGATACGCAGAAACTTGCTGAAGAAGAACAACGCGAAGGTCTGTTTATCGACCTTGGCTGCCGTCGCCACGGACTCTGGAAACAGCACAATGCAATTGCCTTGCAGGAACCCCTTCGAGGCCGCTCCCAGCTTGATGCATTGAAACGGTGCCACGTAGTGCTCGGTGTACTGCGCGGCCTTTGCCAGGTAAGGGGTTTCACTGCGGTAGCCGGTGACCAGCTCCAGCCGAAAGCCTTCGGGGTCTGGGCCGTTGGTCGCGCGCATGGGGGCCAGAAGAAACAAGGCGTCGCCGGGTGCAGGGGTGTTGAAACAGGCGAGTGTCTTATCGAACAAAGGCCGTTGATCCAGGCCATTCTTCAGCCAGTTGCCCAGGTCTTCCAGCGTCGCCGTCAGCAGCGGCGCAGACAGCCCGTCGATCATTGCGGCGTGCCGGTCAAGCTCGGCGATCAAGCGGTTGATGCGGGCCTGGTCGGCCAGGTCCGGGGCCTTGATGCTGCCATCCAGTTCCTGGCGGGCACGCACTTCATTGACGATATTGACCAGGGTCGACAGCGGTTCAGGCTTTTGCATGGTCGGCTCGCTTCAGCGAATGGACCAGAAAGGCCATCGGCACCTGGCCGAAATCCTCAATGATGTTCAGTTCATGCAGGTCTGCCGCAACCACGGTGGTCACGCACGCATCTGCCTTGCCGGTGCTGCACAGCACGGCGGCATCGGCATTGCTGTTGGCAAACACCTTGCGGTAATGGCTGGCCACCAGGGATTGGGGCGCGGGGTGGGTTGCCACACTCTTTATCTGGTCGGCGCTGGTACGACTGGCAAGCACCATGGAATGGGTCGGCATGATGAAGCTGTCGCACAACTCCATATCGCCCAGGCGGGTAAAAATCAGTGTATGCAAATCGGGATAGGCGGCGCAGCTTAAAAGATAGCCGTCCTGTTTTCCGGACAACTCATCAAAGGCTTGCTCAAGCGTCTCATGCAGAACAATTCGCTGCGTGCCATTGCGCTCTTCACGAGAGTCAAGCCACCACTGCGCGGCGGTGGCGCAATTGGTACCTTCGGGGCCGAGGGTATAGATAGTGGGACTGATAGCCGTGTGCATGCTTTAACTTCCTTGTCGGAGCCCACCGGACAGCGGGCCAGAATCCATTCCTGCCACCTGTTGGTGGCTGCCTTGGCGCAGGTTACTGTAGGTTTTTTGTTCAAGCAATACACCCGGCTAAACTAAACGTTGCCACCTTCGCGGCCTTGCCTGGCCGTCTGAATTCCTGCAAAGGCCGACCCTGTCAGGGTTTATACTCACCGCCAATCTCCCCCCCGATCAGATCCGAGAAAGCCCATGAGCACCTCCCTTTCCCTGACCCCAGCGCGTAAGCCTATCGCGCCTTTGGCGGCTTTTATCATCCTGGTGGCCGGCGCCGTATTCCTGCAAAACAGCGTCGGCTCGCGCCAGGTGCTGTTGCTGGTGGTTGGCGCCGCATTGGGCTTGACCCTGTACCACGCCGCTTTCGGGTTCACGTCGGCCTGGCGCGTATTTATCAATGATCGGCGCGGCGCCGGCTTGCGCGCACAGATGGTCATGCTGGCAGTGGCGGTGTTGCTGTTCTTCCCGGCGCTGGGAGCGGGCACGTTGTTCGGCCAGCCGGTGGTCGGGCTGGTAGCACCGGCTGGCGTGTCGGTGGTGTTCGGGGCGTTTATTTTTGGTATCGGCATGCAGTTGGGCGGCGGTTGTGCATCCGGCACGCTGTTCACCGTGGGCGGCGGCAATGCGCGCATGCTGGTGACGCTGCTGTTCTTTATCTGCGGTTCATTGATTGCCACCCACCATGTGGATTGGTGGTTCGCGTTGCCGGCGTTCCCGGCGGTGTCCATCGTCAAGAGCTTCGGCGTGTTGCCGGCCATGGTTCTGAGCCTGGCCGTGTTTGCGCTCATTGCGCTGGTTTCCGTGCGCTTGGAGAAGGGCCGTCACGGCCAGCTTGAACCAGGCGTGACCAGCGAGCACATCGGTCTGCGCCGTTTCCTGCGCGGGCCTTGGCCGTTGGTGTGGGGGGCAATCGGCCTGGCACTGCTTAACTATGCGACGCTGGCGCTGGCCGGACGGCCATGGGGCATTACCTCGGCGTTCGCGTTGTGGGGTGCCAAAGTGGCCGGCGGCTTGGGTGTGGACGTGGCCAGTTGGGCGTTCTGGCAAATGCCGGGCAACGCCAAAGCCCTGGCAGCCCCCGTGTGGCAAGACATCACCAGCGTGATGGACATCGGCATCGTCCTCGGCGCGCTGTTGGCTGCGGGCCTGGCCGGGCGTTTTGCCCCAAGCCTGAAAATCCCGGCGCGCTCGCTGGTGGCCGCCGTGATCGGTGGTTTGATGCTGGGCTATGGTTCGCGCCTGGCCTACGGCTGCAACATCGGCGCGTATTTCAGCGGCATCGCCTCCGGCAGCCTGCATGGCTGGGTGTGGTTGGTGGCAGCGTTTATCGGTAACAGCGTGGGTGTGCGCCTGCGGCCGTTCTTCTTCGCAGGCGAACGACCGCAGGTGGCCTTGAGCGGATGCTGAACCCCAACGAGCGATAGGGCAGGCCCATGATCAGAGAGTTGAGAACCTTTGTAAGCGCCGCCCGCCGTGGCACCTTTGCCGCCGCCGGGCAGCAGGTGGGGCTGACGCAATCGGCTGTGAGTGCGCAGATCAAACACCTCGAGGACGCCCTGGGTGTCAAGCTGTTCGACCGCACCGGTCGCTCCGCCACGCTCAATGCGGCGGGGCAGCGCGCGGTGCCGCTGGCGGAGGAGATCCTCGATATTTTCTCGCGCATGGGCGCGCCCGACAGCGCCAACAACTTTCACGGTTCGCTGCGCATCGGCGCCATCGGCAGTGTGCAAACCGGCCTCCTGCCCCAGGCGCTGGTCGCGCTTAAACGCCGCGCGCCGTTTATCGAGGTCAGCCTGGTGCCCGGCGTATCGCTCAACCTGCTCAGCCAGGTGGATGCCGGTGAGCTGGACCTGGCGATCATGATTCACCCGCCCTTCAACCTGCCCAAAGACCTGAATATCGAAGTGATCGCCCGCGAACCCTTTGTGCTGATTACCGCCAAGGACGTGCAGGGCGACGACCCGCTGCAGATTCTGCGTGAACAGCCCTTCGTGCGGTACGACCGTGGCTCGTTCGGCGGGCGCCAGGTCACGCAGTTTCTCAAGGAACACAAGATTCAGGCCCGGCAGGCGCTGGAACTCGACGAACTGGACGCCATCGTCAAGATGGTGCGCAGTGTCTTGGGCGTGTCGCTGGTGCCCTTGGCTGGCCTGTGGCTGGAACATGGCAGCGACGTGCGGGTTTTGCGATTGGACACGCTCACGTTCTACCGTGAAATCGTGCTGCTGACCAAGTACACCCAGCGCCAATTGCCGCTCTTCGAATTATTCAGGGCGTGCGTCATCGAAGTACTGGGTGCGCCGAAGTAGGGCGCGAGCATCAAAATTATTGAGGCTCAGGGCAAAGGATATCCGCTTTATCCATGGGGCTTTGTGGTGAAGAATCGGGTTCTAACCCAACAGAACCTGCAGGTAGCCACCGTGAGCCTTTCTCCCTTTCATCTAGCGATTCCCGTCTACGACCTGGCCGCCGCGCGTCACTTCTACGGCGATGTGTTTGGCCTTTCGGAAGGGCGCTCCAGTGCGCAATGGGTCGACTTCGACTTTTACGGCCACCAACTGGTGATTCACGAGCACCCCAAGACTGCATCCCAGGAATCGGTGCACTCCAACCCCGTGGACGGCCACGATGTGCCGGTGCCGCATTTCGGCATCATCCTGCAGTGGGACCAGTGGGAGGCCCTGGCTGACCGGCTGCGCGCGCGTGAGACCCGGTTTGTGATCGAACCCTACATCCGCTTCAAGGGTGAGGTGGGCGAGCAGGCCACCATGTTCCTGTTCGACCCGTGCGGCAACGCCCTGGAGTTCAAGGCGTTCAAGGACATGAGCCAGCTGTTCGCCAAGTAATTGCTCACCGTGCGGCAAACTTACGAGGGTGATTTGCGCGGCTGAGCGGGTATGTCCGAATCGGTCCTGAAGTGGTCCGCCACCTGCCTGTCGCTCATCGACAGGTGTGCTTACCATGGCTTGCATCAACCACTGTGATGCAAGCCACAAGGACCTATCATGAGCCGCAAAGCCCTTATCGTTATCGATGTGCAGCAGTCATTCCGTCACTCTGATTACTGGTCCGAAAATGACCTGCCACAGTTCCTGAAAAAACAGCAGGCGCTGATCGATGGGTGTGTTCAACAGGGCATCCCGGTGATACAAGTCTTGCATGTTGAAGACCAAGGGCACTTTTCGATGGCATCGGGCAATGTCAAAACCTTGAGCGAGTTGTCGATCAACCCCGACCTGATCATTCACAAGCGCTTTCACAGTGCCTTCGCTGGCACGCCTTTGGCTGCACGGCTTACGGAGATGGGTGTGAGCGCGCTGATCATCAGTGGCATCCGCACCGAACAGTGTTGCGAAACCACCACCCGGCAGGCGTCGGACAGCGGTTTTGCGGTGGATTTTGTCAGCGAGGCAACGCTGACCTTCCCGATGACCCACGCACGCAGTGGCCGAGAATACAGCGCCGCCGAGATTCGTGAGCGTACCGAACTGGTGCTGGAAGAGCGCTTTGCGCGCATCGTCACCGTCGCCCAGGCCCTGGAGAGTTGAACCCGTGAGCGTGCCGGTGCTGTTCGTGCTGTTGCCCAATGTGCTGATGCTGGACCTGGCCGGTCCCGCCGAGGTGCTGCGCCTGGCCGCGCAAAGCGAGGCCCCGGCAGCCATTGACTTCGACTTGCAGTACGTCAGCCCGGTGCCCGCGCTGCAAACCTCCATCGGCTTGCCGCTGGCCGGCTTGGCGCCATTGCCGCCCAGCCTGGCGCCCGGCACGCTGGTGGTGTTGGTCGGCTCCACGTCGAAGGTGAGCAAGGCGCAGCGCCAAGCGTTTGAGTCGGCCAGCGACACGCTGACCCAATGGCTGCAAAGCGTGTTTGCGCCGTCGGGCCAGCGTTTGATCTGCGTGTGCGCCGGGGCATTGAGTGCCGCCCGCGCCGGGTTGCTCGATGGCCGCCAGTGCACCACCCACCACGCGCTGTGCGCGGCATTGCAGGCCCTGGCACCCAAGGCCCGGGTCCTGGAAAACCGGCTGTATGTCACGGACGGCCCGGTCAGTTGCAGCGCCGGTGTCACGGCGGGCATCGACCTGATGCTGCACCTGCTCGCCGAATTGGCCGGGCCGCGCCTGGCCTGCAGCGTGGCGCGCGACATGGTGGTGTACATGCGCCGCAGCGGCGCCGACCCACAGCTCTCAGCCTGGATCAGTGGTCGCAACCACCTGCACCCGGCCGTGCATCGTGTGCAGGACGCCATCACCGCGGCACCCTGTGAAGCCTGGACCGTCACACGCATGGCCGAACTGGCCTGCACCAGCAGCCGACACCTGGCGCGGCTGTTCCACGAACACGTGGGCATCAGCCCGCTGGATTACCTGCACACGCTGCGTATCACCGTGGCCCGTGAACTGCTCATGGCGTCGAGCCTGGACATGGAAACCGTTGCCGAACGTGCAGGCTTTGGGTCAGCCCGGCACCTGCGACGAATCTGGAACAAGTATGAGGTGGGCACGCCCTCAAGCGGGCGTGTCGGCAGCGCTGGTTGAGGCTTGATCGGCCTCGGCTTCGAGTTTGGCGCGGTCGGCTTTGCTGATGTATTTATCTTTGCTCTTGGGCGCCAGTTTGGCGCTGGCCTTCTTGGCTTTGGCCTTAAAGAGCTGCTTGAGTTTTTTCTGGCGGTTCATGTGTCGGTGCCTGGTGGGTGAAGGCCAGGATGATATCAGGTTAAAAACCTGGGTCGCTTTTTAGCGTCAATCTGTGCATTGAACGCCCTGGGGTTTTACCAATAATCGGGCCGTGAATTCAGCACAAACGGAAAACACCGATGAGCCTCCACACCCGCAGCAAACGCTTGACCGTCCCGCAACTGGTCGCCATGAAGGGCCAGCAGAAAATCGTCTCCCTCACCGCGTACTCCAGCGCCATCGCCAAGCTGATCGACCCGCTGGTCGACTTCATTCTGGTGGGTGATTCCACGGCGATGGTCGGCTATGGCCGGGCCTCGACCTTGAGCATGCAGCTGGAAGAAATCATCGGCCACACCCGCGCCGTGGTCGACAGCACGCGCCTGGCCTGCGTGATTGCCGACATGCCGTTTGGCAGCTATCAGGAATCCAATGAGCAAGCGTTTCGCAACTGCGCCCAAGTGCTGGCGCGCACGGGTTGCGATGCGGTGAAGCTGGAGGCCAACGTGGCACTGGCGGGCACCGTGGAGTTTCTGGTGGCGCGCGGCATTCCGGTGATGGCCCATGTGGGGTTGATGCCGCAGTTCGTCAACGTGATGGGCGGCTTCAAGGCACAAGGGCTTACCGCCGAAACCGCTGCTGTGATTGCCGCGGATGCCCGCGCCAACCTGGAGGCGGGCGCCTTCGGCCTGTTGCTCGAAGGGGTGGCCGAAGGTGTTGCGCGGCAGATCACTCTGGATTCAAGGATGCCCACCATCGGCATTGGTGCGTCGCCGGCCTGCGATGGTCAAGTGTTGGTCACCGAAGATGTGCTGGGTTTGGGCGGCGAGCACCTGCCGCGCTTCGTCAAACAGTACGCAGATGTAGGCGCCGTGATTCGCGATGCCTGCGAGCGGTTTGCCGATGACGTGCGCCATGGCCGTTTCCCCGAAGCGCGGCATTGCTACGGGCTTTGATCAATCGCCTCTGCTAATAGCTTTACGGCCTGGGCGATATCCTTGCTCCAGTCGAGGGTGTAGCTCAGGCGCAGGTGCTGCGGCCAGGCGCCGTGCTGGCTGAACAGCTCGCCAGGGGCGATGACGATGCGCTGGGCCAGCAGGCGCTCAAACACTTGGCGCATATCCACCGCATGCGGCGCTTGCAGCCAGAAGCTGGCGCCGCCGTGGGGCGCAATTACCTGCCAATGCTCCTCCAGCAAGGCTTTCATGCCGGTCATGCGCTCCAGCAGCAGCGCCCGCAGCGTTTTCAAATGCGCGTCGAGTCGCTTGGAGGTGAGCAGCTTGGCGATCGCCTTTTGCCGGATCGGTGACAGGCGAAACCCACGCTCCAGAAACACCCGCTGCAATTGCGGCCCCTGCCCGCGACACAGCACATAGCCATACGGCGCTTCGGAGCCGATGACTTTATCGAAGGTCGAAAACACCAGCAGCTTCTGCGGGTCGGCGAAGTCGCGATAACGCGGCGGCTGCGCTTGGAAATACAACTCGCCGTAGGTGTTGTTTTCAAACAGCCAGATAGCCCGCGCCGCCAGCCAGCCGCAGATCTGCTGCTTGTCCTGTGCCGGCATCACGCCACCCTGGGGGATATTCACCGTCGACGACAGCACCGCCAGGCGAATCGGTTCGCGCATCAGCACGCCTTCCAGCGCCGCCAGGTCGAAACGCCCGTGGGCGTCGAGGGGCATTTCGATCACGCGAATCTTCGCCGCCTGCAACTGACGCAGGATCGCCCACGAACACGGTGACTCCACCAGCGCCACGCTGCCGCACAGGTCCAGGGCATTGAGTGCTGCATCCAGCACGCTGTGCAAGTCCGCGCCGATATACACCTGGTCGGCCTGCCAGTAGCGGTCGGCGGATTGGGTGTAGCGCTCAGCCAATGCGGCGCGCAACTCGGGCTCACCGAAGGGTAAATAAAGCGGCGCGAGAGAGCGTGGGTGCTGGCGGGTCAGTTCACGTTCGAGCATCAGCAGCGGGTTTTCCAGCGACAACAGCATGGCCGGTGCATCGCTGCTCAAGGCCAGCATTCCCGGCTGGCGGGCATTGGCGAACACCTGATCGAGCAGGTTGGTTTCAGTGGCGGTTGCAGTGCAAATCATGGCCCTTATGAAATAGCCCTGTTTGGGCCGGGCGTAGATCCGCCCTTCATCCTCAAGCAAGGCATAGGCGTATTTGGTGGTCGACACCGACACGCCAAGGCGCTCGGCCAATTGGCGCAGGGACGGCAGCTTGCGTTCGCCTGACGACGGGCTGGCGTCGATCAACTCGACGAGGTAGCGGTAGACCGTCTGATAGGCGAAAGCGCTGTTTTGGGTGCTATTCATGCTCACTCGAACCGTTCGAATCCCCTGTGGTGGGGCCGGTCCAGTATTACGCAAGGCCGTTGAATACGGAAACTGCCGGGGGCCTTCGAGCCATAGGGCAGACGCCCGCTATCCGGTTTGCGCCGGGAACTTGCGCAATAATTGTTGGTAGGTGGCGTTAAGGGCGCGGTCCAGTGGCGTGGCTTCCGCGTCCGGGCGGGGCGCGTCACAGCGTGTTCGCAAGGGGTTGATGACCAGTTCCGCCTGCGCATTGACGGTAGCCAGTGTGGGGCGCGCGACGCTGCTAGCATGGCTTTTGGATAGAACTGCCCTGTCAAACGAGCCGGACACACCGTAGTGGTTAAGCTGGGTGTTCAAGTGGTCCAGTGTCGCCAAGGGGTCGGCACACAGCGCGTCATAACTGATGCCGATCGAAGCGGGGTGTTGGCATTGCAGGATGCGGTTATTCAGGTCGCTCCAGAGCTGCGCGCGGTTGTCGTCGCTTGGCCCCGCCCACTCGTAACCTTGATCCCAGGAGCGCCTCAGGCTCTGGATAACCCCTGAATAGTGGCGAAACATATAAATAAACAGTGCAGTGGGGTGCAACGCCTGCAGTTGCGTGAGTATTCGTGCATTCCACGGTGTGGAGTCGCACAGGATCGGTTTTTGCGGGTTGGCTGCCCTGATGTCGTCAAGGAAGTCCAGCGCATTGCCCATCAGGTTGGCGCGATAAGCCTCGGCATACGGCCCCGGCGTTCTCCTGAAAGCCTCCTGGCTGACTTGGGTTGAGAAATACGATACGCCCAACTCCCCGCAGTAATTCACGTTAGCCAGTGACCCCAGCAACTCCCCCATCAATGTATTGCCCGAACGCGGGCAACCACAGACAAAAATCATCTCGATCATTTCAGGCTGCCCTCGCAGGAAGCGCTTCCCACGGGTGGGCCAGCGGGCAGAGACTCGTCACTTTTAAACGATTTTGAAATACGCAAGCCGATAGCGACAAGGCCAATCACGCTGCACAACAGGAAGACAGAGAACAGAAGGCTGGTTCGCTCAGCGGATGCCGGCTGGGCGTAGGCAATGTAAAAGACTAAAGGGAGCTTGATCAGCGCGGACAGTACAAATGTCAGTTTTTTGATAAAGGTCGTATCGCCTTTGGCACGCAAGACTGCCCGTTGCGCGAAGAGGGTGATGCAACTGATCAGTGTGATCAGGCTAATTAGAAAAATGACACCGGAGGGCGGGCTGGTTGGCTGTAATGTGTGGTAGAGGTAGACATAACAGACGGCCGCGCAAAACAGTGCCAGCGGCAGGCTGTAGAGCAGATAACCAGTCACCGTGACGCTATAGGTGCGTCTGCTTTCATTAATGGCTTGCGCGATAAACACCGAGGCGGCGGTTGCAAAACCCAGCGAAACACCTTGAAGCATCGCCGTCGTTGAAAAGTAAAAACTCATTAACGCCACGAATTGAACATCCTCAACCAGTACGTACAGAATCAGGAAGTCCACCAGCGTTGAAACACTCATTGCCATGAACAAGTTGAACGCATCTGCGCTAAAGCTGTTTTGAAAGGTGGGCTGGATGCCCGGCGCGTGATGCGCTGTCACGGGGGCGCATGCAACCAGGCGTTTGTAAGCGCGGATCATCAGCGCCAGATAGACGAGCTGCGCCACTGCACAGCCGGCGCCCACATACGCCAGGTCAAGTTTGAAATACAGGACACTGACGGCTGAAAAGGCGCCGCCAAGGCTCAGTGAAACAAGCAAGGCGCGGAAAATATCGTGGCCCTGCTTCTTGGCAATCAACGCCATGTAATAGGGGCTTGCCAAGGTGACGGCAATATAAGAAATCGCCATCCAACGCAAATAGGTCGGTACCGCACCGACGTCGCCATTCGGCTCTACCAGTCGGGTAATGGCGTGGGCCCCGAGGAAAAATATGACAAAGCAGGCCACCGCGCCCAGCACCGAAAAACGCACCATGCGTTTGAGCATGGCGTCGAACGCCGCGCGCTGATGGTCGCCATTCAATCGGTTGAGCCGTATGCTGCCGGCGCCGTTCATGGCAATGATCATGGCGCCATAAATAAAATAGATTCTATTGATGTACCCGGCAGACGCCGCTGCACTCAAGCTGATAGTAGCGGCCAGGAAAATACTCAACATGTTCTGCGCGGCATTCACGCAATTGCTCAGCACCAACGGTAGAGCGGTTTTCAGTACGGGCCGCCATTCGGGTAAGGCATGTTTCACTTCACGTCACCCCATATGAATTTGTGCAGCGGTCGCGGCGTCATCCACACATTGAGGTGGCTTGAGTGCTCGTCAGTGGGCAGCGCACGATGAATCGTGCAGCGAGGCAGGTACATCACATCGCCGGCCTGCAGGGTTATTTCGTAGCTCGGTGCATGTTCCGCCACGTGCGCTCTGACCATAGGCGTATAAAAGTGCGGGGATGAAACAGCTTCGACGTCTGCAACGATTGCCGGCCACACTTGCCATTTCTTGCTCCCCTCCAGCTGGATGATGAAGGCATCATGGGCGTCAAAATGTTCGTCAAAAAGAGTGCTGGCGGTGGGGGCGTAAAATAGGCAGAAACTGAACGTGAACGGGGACAATTCTGCATTCAAGCGATTGGCCAGTGTGGTGAAGTTACTGTCATATTTTTCCAACCAGCGCAGGTAAACGGCGCACCCTTCCTGTGTGATCAACTCCCGGATATTTTCTTTGATGCACCTGCCGCCTGAGGTGTAGGCGTCACGCTGGCAATACGTTCCATTCTTTATGATCAGCAAATCTTCATGCTCAACAGGGTTGCTCAGCAGGGAGAGAATGTAGTCAGCGCTTTGATTGCCGACCAAGGGCTTGGCTGCGGTTTTCGAGGTGATGAGGGATGTTTCCCAGCGGTGGGGAAACAACACCTGCTTGCTGATGCCAAACAGTTCTTCAAACACGGTTATCTCTCGGCTCGGTGAGGGCATTTAAAGGTGTTCTTCAAGCGCTTGGGTAAACCCTGAAAGCTGGATAAGCAGGTTGTCAGTGGCAGCAGGTGTTGCGCACTCGAAGCATTCGGAAAATGCTGAGATAACGGCGCTTGGATAAATCTCATAGCGCACGGAAAAACGTTGCAGGTGGCGATAGCCTCTGAATAATTGCCCGTTTACAGCAAAGAAAATATGACAAAAAGCCGCATACAAAATCCCCAGCATCTCATAGTAAGTAAAGAAGTCTTTACGGATAAGGTATTTGCTGAGGTTGTAGTTTTTCAGGTACCGGAGTTTGTCTGAAATAATGAGGCTCGCGTGTTCGTAAGAGAGGTCTATGCGCCGTATCAACTCGTCTACTTCAGGGGTTGAATGAAGATAGATACCCTCTTGCAGGTTGGCAAGACAGTCCTGATGGCTGGCTGAAAGGTCAGTCATCGACTGAAAGCTTTCTATCATGTTCTCAAGGCTTTCCAGGCTGATCAGGCGAACATCCAGTTTGTTGTCAGGTGGAAACTCGGTATCGATTCGATATTCGTATTGCCTATGTTCATAGGGTAAACCAAGGTGTTCCAGGCAGCCGATCAGGTGGCGCTCGGAAGCGATCAGGCATACATCGGTATCGGAGAGTGTATCGGCCGTGCCTTTTGCCAGTGAGCCGCCAATGAACACCGCGTGCAGCCTTGAAATAAATTCACTTGCGCCCTGACAGGCAAGAAAGGCCTGTACATGTTGTCGACGCTCTTCAAGTAACCCGCTGTCGGTCATAGGGTGGTTGGCGGCGGGCAAAAGAATTTGTGCCTCTAATGCATAGAGCGAAAACGGCAGTGCGCAGCGATATTTGCCTGTGCGCTGTATATTCAATGTGTCACCTTGGATTTTTAACATGCGATGAAAGGCCCGGCTTGCAAGTATCAAATAGACTGTGCGTCGTGTGTAACGGTTTTTTCGCGTGGAGAATTACATGTAGCGGGGTTCACCGTCCATCGTGGCGACCATGCCCGATTTGAACAGTTCTTTAGTGGCCAGCATTGCTTTTACTTCTTTGACGCTGTCAGCAGCGTCAGCGGGTTGAGCGCGGTTGATTTTAGCAGCGAGTGCAGAGAACTTAGCGCGGGAAACGGTTTTCGATTGAGCGGTCATAATCATTCCTTAATTAGTCTGCAAACCGGGATTGATAACGTAGGTGGCTAACGATCGAAAATCAATACGGCATTACAAACTTCATGTTTTATAATTAAGGCTTAACCGGATTGACTTTAAAGCTTAATCTTTGTGCGGGCGTACCGGCCCGAAACTCAGCAGATGCACCACAGCAATGCCCGGTTCGATGGCCAAGCGCAGGTCGAAAGGTGCGAGGGGCAATCCCGGCATTTTCGACGATGGCTTTGCGCGCGATCGTGCGGTGTTTGAGGCCTTGCACTCATCATGAGCAGGGCTAAAGGTTTGGTGAAATCAATTCATTATCTCTCCCTCTATGGTCAGCATAAACTGCACCTCATTGTAGATACAGTAAAGACTTGGGCTGAGCGTCAGCGCTATAAGGCAACCCGTGAATTCAAGTCTGTCTCAACTTTTTGAGGTGTCAGGTTCTCATGAACAACGCGTTTGAGTTTACGATTAAAAGTACTTGTTTTGATGAGCACTATCGCCCTTCTGAAAACACGCGCATCACCACCAATTTCGCTAATTTGGCGAGGGGCGAGCGCCGTCAGGAGAACTTGCGCAATACCTTGAAGATGATCAATAACCGTTTCAATGCCTTGGCGCATTGGGATAACGCTGGCGGTGATCGGTATGCGCTCGAACTCGAAATTATTTCCGCCGAGATGCAGATCGGTGTTGAAAGCAATGGGCAGGCCATTCCACTGATCGAAATATTGAAAACCACGATTGTGGACCGTAAAACCAACGAGCGCGCAGAGGGCATCGTCGGCAATAATTTTTCTTCGTATGTACGCGACTATGACTTTAGCGTGGTGTTGTTGGGCCACAACCGAGGCCAGGCTGAATTCAGCACGCCCGATAATTTTGGCGACTTGCATGGCAAGCTGTTCAAGTGTTTTGTGAATTGCGCGGCGTACAAACAGCAATTTAAGAAGTTGCCGGTCATCTGCTTGAGCGTTTCGAATACCAAGACCTATCAGCGAACTGAAAACCAGCACCCGGTATTGGGCGTTGAGTACCAGCAGGATGAGTATTCGCTGACCGATGAGTACTTCAAGAAGATGGGCTTGAATGTGCGCTATTTTATGCCGCCCAACAGTGTTGCGCCCTTGGCATTTTATTTTTTCGGTGACTTGCTGAGTGATTACACGACGCTTGAACTTATCAGCACCATTAGCACGATGGACACCTTTCAAAAGATCTACCGACCTGAAATTTACAATGCGAACTCTGTCGCCGGCAAACGCTACCAGCCGAGTTTGAAGCACCAGGATTATTCATTAACACTCATTGTTTATGATCGAGAAGAACGTGGTCGGCTGGCGATAGAGCAGGGCAGGTTCGTTGAGGAAAACTTCATCAAGCCCTATCACGCTGTGCTTGAACAGTGGTCCGCTCAATACGCCGCTTGACTCATAAAATTTAAAAGGTTGTGCCTGTCATGAAAAAGTTATTACCCACTTCTACAGCCGGCAGCTTGCCAAAACCCGCCTGGCTTGCCGAGCCGGAGACGCTGTGGTCACCCTGGAAGTTGCAAGGTGATGAGTTGGTTGAGGGCAAGCAAGATGCCTTGCGCCTGGCATTGCAGGAACAGCAACACGCCGGGATTGATATCGTCAGTGATGGTGAGCAGACTCGCCAACACTTCGTGACCACGTTTATTGAACACCTCAGTGGCGTGGATTTCGAGAAACGTGAAACCGTCAGGATTCGTGATCGCTATGACGCGAGCGTGCCGACGGTGGTGGGCGCCGTTGCGCGCCAAAAGCCGGTGTTTGTCGAAGATGCCAGGTTCTTGTGCCAGCAAACCAACCAGCCGATCAAATGGGCGCTGCCAGGCCCCATGACCATGATCGATACGCTGTATGACAACCACTATAAAAGCCGCGAAAAACTCGCATGGGAATTCGCCAAGATCCTCAATGAAGAAGCGCGGGAATTGGAAGCGGCGGGCGTCGACATTATCCAGTTTGATGAACCGGCCTTTAACGTGTTTTTCGACGAGGTGAATGACTGGGGTGTCGCCACCCTGGAACGGGCCATTGAAGGCCTCAAATGCGAAACGGCGGTGCATATCTGTTATGGCTATGGCATCAAGGCCAACACCGATTGGAAAAAGACCCTGGGGTCGGAGTGGCGGCAGTATGAAGAAGCCTTCCCCAAGCTACAGAAGTCCAGTATCGATATCATTTCACTGGAATGTCACAACGCCCATGTCCCCATGGAACTGATTGAGTTGATTCGCGGTAAAAAAGTGATGGTCGGCGCCATTGATGTGGCCAACCACGCCATTGAAACGCCCGAGGAAGTGGCCAATACCCTGCGCAAGGCCCTTCAGTTTGTCGATGCCGACAAGCTTTATCCGTGCACCAATTGCGGCATGGCACCTCTGCCTCGCCACGTCGCAAGGGGCAAGTTGAATGCGCTGAGTGCTGGCGCAGAGATCGTTCGAAGAGAGCTCCTAAACGCGCGCTGAGCCAACATTGGAAGGGGTGTACCCAGTTGCACTCCCTGTTCAGGATTTACTCTGGCACTTCCCACTACGACGGTCGAGCAACCGAGCTTTCGTGAAGCGCTCGGGCACTCGATGGACGGCCACGCTTGGCTGCCTGATCCCGGCGTATCACCGTTACGCGCCTTGATCGAGCAACAACTGGGCAACGCTTTGCGCATGCGGCAGTATCGCCGCTGGATCGCCAAGCGTAGCGCGTAGACGGTGGTCAGGACGGGGTCATTTGCGCCGCCGCAACCTTCACCCGCGTCGCCCGCCGCGCCATTACCCAGGCCAGCACCGGCGCCAGGGTAAACAGGGCAAACAACCAGAGTGCCGCGTTGGCGATGCCGGCATTGCCGGTTGCGTCGTTGATACCCGCCACGTTGGAAATTACCCCGGCCAGTGCCGCGCCCAGGGCCATGGCGAACAGCTGCAAGGTGGTGATCGACGCGGCGGCCGTGTCCTTGTCCTGCTCCGACGCCACTTGCAGGATGCGCGTGAGCAGGTGCGGCCAGCCCAGGCCGATGCCGAAGCCGACCAGGAACAGCCCCAGGCAGATCGGCGCCAGCCGCGCCCATTCACCCAGGCTTTCCACCGGCGTGGTGATGGCCAACAGCACCAGCCCGGCCACGATAAACAGCGGCCCCGCGAGGATCGCACGCTGTGCGCTGCGGCCGCTCCAGCCGGAGCTGAGGATTTCCGACACGGTCCAGCCGGCCGCCATCAGCGCCGCCATGTAGCCGGCAACCAACGGTGATTGGCCATGCAGGTGTTGCAGGAAATACGGCATGAAAATCTCGCTGCTCATGCCGATCACCAGCAGGCAAGTGGTTGCATACAGCGCGCACAGCGGGGCGTCGAACTTCAGTGCGTCCTTGGGCAGCAGCCGTAGGGTCGCGTTGGATTCGTGGCGGACCAGTGCATACACCAGCACGGCGCACACCGCGATGCCCAGCAGGTTCCAGCTCGGCAGCGCCGAAACGCTGCCGGCGCACACGGCCAGCACGGCGGCGGCCAACAGCACCAGTTGCGGTACCGGCAAGCGGGTTGGCGTGCTCGCCGTGGCGTCGCGTGGCGGAAGTGCGCGGTGGGTGAGCACCATATAGGCAAGGCTTATCGGCACCATGGCGCCGAAGGCGAAACGCCAGGCATCCATCTCGGCGAATACACCACCGACCGCCGGGCCGACCAAGGTCGCCACGCCCCACATGCCGGATACCAGCGCCATCGCCCGCGGCCATAAACGCTCTTCGAACACCAGTTGGATCATCGAGTAACACAGGGCCAGCAACATGCCGCCGCCCAACCCCTGAATCAAGCGCCCGACCAGCATCACCGGCATGTTTGGCGCCAGGGCGCAGATCAGCACGCCAACCATAAAGATCAGCGTGGCGAGGGTATACGCCAGCCTGGGTCCGGTACGTTGCAGCAGCTTGGAGGTGAGGGCTGAGCCGATGATCGAGGCCACCACGTACAGGGTGGTGCTCCACGCATACAGGGCCAGACCGCCGATTTCGGCGACCACCGACGGCAGAATGGTCGTGGCGATATAGGTGTTGGTGGCATACAGCGCAATGCCGCCGGAGAGGGCGATGGAACGGGGGGCATTCTTGCCCCGGAGCAACTCGCTCCAGCTGCTGTCTTGGGTGTGCATCGACGATTCCTTGTGCCGCTGGCAGGCTTGGGTTAATTTGCCAAGTAATTGCTTTGAATATTGCGACGAGGCTGTTTATTTTGTCAAGAAACGACTTGGAATATTCGCCGGTGTCCCCGGCGGATCGTTTGCTGCACCTGCTCAAGACCCGTGGGCCACAATTGGCCAGTGATGCCGGTGAGTTCCTCGGCACCACCGGTGAAGCGGCACGCCAGCAGTTGGTGAAACTGGCCGCCAGTGGGTTGGTGGAGGCCCGCTCCGAGGTGCGTGGGGTAGGGCGCCCGACCCAGGTCTGGCAGCTCACGGCGGCGGGGCACGCGCGCTTTCCCGACACCCATTCCGAACTCACCGTGCAACTGTTGCAGACCGTGCGCGAGACCTTTGGTGAAGAGGCTATCGAGCGTCTGATCGATGTGCGCGAGCGCCAGACCCTGGCGTTGTATGAACGTGAGATGCAAGGCGTTCGCGGCCTTAGAGCGCGGGTCGAAAAGCTTGCGGCACTGCGCACGCGTGAAGGTTATATGGCCCAGTGCAGCGAGCAGCCGGACGGCGCCCTGATCCTGGTGGAGAACCATTGCCCGATCTGCGCAGCGGCGACCGCGTGCCAAGGGTTTTGCCGCGCAGAATTGCAGGTGTTCGAGCAGGTGCTACGGGCCAAGGTCGAGCGCGTGGAACATATCCAGCTGGGCGCGCGACGGTGTGCTTATCGGATTCACTGAACGCGCCACCTTTAATCGGTGGCGTTCTAACGCTGGCCTTCTCCTAGTGCTGCTGCTACTTGCTTGGCCACCTCGATAAACGCCCGCGCCGCCGCACTCTGGTACACCCCTTTGCGCAGCATCAACACCGCCGTGCGCTGCAACCGTTGCGGCCCCAGTTCAATCGCGGCCAACTCGGGATGCGCCCGTGCAATCGCGGCCGGCAATAGCGTCGACAGCGTGGTCCTGCGCACCACCTCGATCAATGCGCCAATCACATTGGCCTCCATCACCACGCGTGGGCGGATGCCGTGTTGGTTGCAGTAGCGGTCGATCTGCTCGCGGGTGGCGAAGGCCTTGCTGAGCAAGATCAGCGATTCGTCATTGAGCGCCTGCAACCCGATGGCTGCCTCGCCTGCCAGCGGGTGTTGGTTGCCGACCACCAACGCCAGGGTTTCCACCAGCAGGGGATAGCTGTCGATGTCGGGTGCGTGCGCTTGATCAAAGGCGATGCCCACATCCAGCTCGTCGGCCAGCAGCTGGTTTTCCATCTGCTCCTGGGCGACTTCGCGCAGGTTCAACGTGATGTTTGGGTAGCGGCGGTAAAAGGCTTCCACCAGTGGCCCCACCAGGTAGGTGGTGAAGGTGGGCGTAACAGCAAACCTCAGCGTCCCGCGGCTCAAATCACCCACGTCATGGATCGCACGCTGGCCTTCCTGCAGTTCCTGCGCCGCCCGTAACGCATAGCGCAGGTAAACCTCCCCCGCGTCGGTCAGACGCGTCTTGCGCCCTGAGCGATCAAACAACTGCGCGCCGAGGCTCTCCTCCAACTGCCGCACTTGCTGCGACAGCGCCGGCTGCGAGACATGCAGGGCCGTCGCCGCCCTGGTAAAGCCCTGATGCTCTGCGACGGCAAGGAAGTAATGGATATGGCGCGCCAGCATGCTTGTACTCATAAGATTATCTGATGTGCTTGATCATATATGAGACTTTTACCTTATTTAAGGGGCTGCGTAACCTTTGCTTCATCGCATCGCGAACCAAAGGAGTCACCCATGCAAGCCATCATCGACGGTTTCCTGAAGTTTCAACGTAGCGCCTTCCCCGAGCGTGCCGGCCTGTTCAAAGACCTGGCCAACCAGCAGAGCCCACGGGCACTGTTCATCTCCTGCTCCGACAGCCGTCTGGTGCCGGAACTGGTCACGCAGCGCGAGCCGGGCGACCTGTTCGTGATCCGTAACGCCGGCAATATCGTGCCGTCCTACGGCCCCGAGCCGGGCGGTGTGTCGGCCTCGGTGGAGTACGCCGTCGCCGCCCTGCAAGTCAGCGACATCGTGATCTGCGGGCATTCCGATTGCGGCGCCATGACCGCCATCGCCACCTGCAAATGCCTTGACCACATGCCCGCCGTGGCCGGCTGGTTGCGCTACGCCGACTCCGGCCGGGTGGTCAACGAGGCCCGCCAGCATGTTGACCAACACGCCAAAGTCGCCGCCATGGTGCGCGAAAACGTGATCGCGCAATTGGCCAATATCCAGACGCACCCTTCAGTGCGCCTGGCCCTCGAAGAAAAACGCGTAACCCTGCATGGCTGGGTCTACGACATCGAAAGCGGCTGCATCCAGGCCTTCGATGGCCGCACCGGCCAGTTCGTCGCCCTTGCCGACAACCCGACCGCACGCGCCGTTTCCTACTAATACCCAACTTTTTACCCACGGAGATAACCCCATGATCCAGTCGCAAATCAGCCAGACCACTCGCCTTGCCCTCACCGACGTCATCCTCTTGGCCAAAGCCCGCAAAGACCTGTCGTTCGCGCAGATCGCCGAAGGCACCGGCCTGCACGAAGCCTTCGTCACCGCCGCCTTGCTCGGCCAGCACCCACTGCCCGCCAGCGCCGCTCAAGCCGTTGCCGACACCCTGGGCCTGGATGCGGATGCCGTGCTCCTGCTGCAAACCATCCCGGTGCGCGGCAGCATCGGCAACGGCGTGCCGACCGACCCGACCATCTACCGCTTCTACGAAATGATCCAGGTCTATGGCACCACGCTCAAGGCGCTGGTCCACGAGAAGTTCGGCGACGGCATCATCAGCGCGATCAACTTCAAGCTCGACGTCAAAAAGGTTGAAGACCCGGACGGTGGCTCCCGCGCCGTGATCACCCTGGATGGCAAGTACCTGCCGACCAAACCGTTCTGATCAGCTGAGTGACGGCCCGGCGCTGCAAGGGGTTGGGCTATGGCAGCCACATTATTTGCGCTGCCTTGAACCCTGCTACGCGGTGCCTTTACCGGGTTTGATCCATTCGCGCATCGTATACGGTGCGCTTTTTATGGGTGCAGACCTGGCTTTTCGTTAGGGGCCGTCCGCGCCAGGAACCCTGTAATCAACCCCACCACCTGCTGCTGAATCACCGCCCGTGGCCGCCCACCCTCGCCATCGCGGCAAATCATGCCATCGCCCGGCGAGCTTTCCTCAATCAACGCGATTGCGCCCGGTTTGCAGATCGACATAAAGCTGAAGTGCGTGGCGTCGCTGATTTCCACGTACTGGGTCGAGGCTTTTGGCAGGCGCCTGACCAGGTTGGCGGATTCCAGGTTGGGGTCCATATCCTCGGTTGGCACGCCCCCCGCGATAACCAGCGCAGGCACCTTGAATGCCGCCAGGCTGGCGTCGGTCATGCCGCGTGACAGGCCCAGATCCAGAGACACGATGGCGGTGACGCGCTTGTCGCTCAAGTCCGCGGCCAGCCGGGCTTCGCCTTCGGGCGTCGCGGCGGGGTTCATCTCCTGGTAGCCGATGCAACCGCCCAACTTCGGGTGTGCGGCGCAGTCGCGGCTGAACAGGTCAGGGTCGAAGCGCGCGCCGGCGATTTCCAGCACGGTCCAGCCGCCGAGTGAATGGCCGACGGCGGCAATCTGTTGGTTCGCCACCGCGCCAAATTGCTTGGGTTGAGCCAGCAACGCGTCGATGGCGCGGCTCAGGTCGGCGGGGCGTTGCCATAGCTGCGCGGCCGTTTGCGGGTTGCGGTCCTTGGTGGTGGTGCCGGGGTGGTTGACCGCCGCGACGATGTAACCGTTGTGCGCCAATGCACTGGCCAGCCACACCTGCTTGCCCCAGTTGCCGCCGTAACCGTGGGACAGCACCACCAGCGGATGCTCGCCCGCAGCCGGCGGCGCGTCGGGCACGGCGAGGGCGCCGATAAAGACCGCGTTGTCGGCGATCAGCGTGGGTTTGGCCGTGGTGGTCGCGGGGTACCAGACCACCAGCTCCAGTGGGCGATTGTTGTGCGCATCGGGCAGGGTGGTGGTTTTGAAACCGACCGGGTTTCCGTCGGCGAAGGCGGGTGTGGTCAGGCAGAGCAGGAACAGGGCGTGTAGAGCGGTTTTCATTGTTGTTATCGTCCTTGATTTAGGTGGCGAATCATCACCTGAAACCCTGTGGTCTGCACATCCCCTGTTTGCAGTTAATACCGCCCCGTTGGAGATCGTTTCGCTGGCCAGTTCGTCTGTTAGTGTTTGAGATTAATCGCCTGTGCCACCTTGGTATTGGCCAACCCAGCCCCATAACTACCCTCGTATCCACTGAGGGCGCAGACCATGACCAACCCGACCGAAACCGCCATCCTTGCCGGCGGCTGCTTCTGGGGCATGCAAGACCTGTTGCGGCGCTACCCTGGCGTGCTGCAAACGCGCGTCGGCTACACCGGCGGCGATGTGCCGAATGCCACGTACCGCAACCACGGCAACCATGCCGAAGCGATCGAGATCGTGTTTGACCCGGCGGTGATCAGTTATCGGCAGATACTGGAATTCTTTTTCCAGATCCACGACCCGAGCACGCCTGACCGCCAGGGCAATGACACGGGGCCGAGCTATCGGTCGGCAATTTACTATTTGAGTGAGCAGCAGCGCGATATTGCCGAAGATACGGCGGCCGACGTGGACGCGTCGAAGCTGTGGCCGGGCCGTGTGGTCACCGAGATTGAGCCGGCCGGGCCGTTCTGGGAGGCGGAGCCTGAGCATCAGGATTATCTGGAGCGGATACCGAATGGGTATACCTGCCACTTTATTCGGCCGAACTGGAAGCTGCCGAAGCGGGCTTGAGGCGCGCCGGGCAATGATCGTTCCCACGCTCCGCGTGGGAATGCCGCCTCAGACGCTCAGCGTCCAGCTGTCGACGCCTATTTTAAGGCCTGCGCAATGTGACGCGGAGCGTCACGGGATGCATTCCCACGCGGAGCGTGGGAACGATCATCAGCGTTAGCCGGCGGCCTCGCGCTCCAGCAGCCTGTCCATCAGCAACACCCCCAACTCACTCAACTGGTGAATCGCCAGCGCCACGTCGCGCTGTTTTCCGGTCAAGTCTTCTGACAGGTCGAGCAG
>NZ_CVTT01000072.1:77293-91856 GCF_900006605.1 Pseudomonas sp. 58 R 3
AAGCGTAGGCAAGGGAGCAAGGCGCTGTGGCTTCGGACTTTGCTGTTTCAGTGTGCGCTGTAGGACGTGAACCCTACACTGACCTAAATGTGGGTTCTGTGTTGGTTGGACGGTCAGGTTTTGGCCACACCTACACGCCACTGCGCCGGCGGCAGCAAGCCATTCACCAGGTAATTACCGACGATCCGCGACTTGTACACTCGCGGATTGTGGTTCGCCAAGGTGCGTGCATTGCGCCACAGCCGGTCCAGCGCTTTGTTGCTGGCCGTGGCACTGGCGCCCAGTGCGTCAAACAACCCGGTGGTCGCCGCCAACGTCGCATCCACCACCGGATTGACCGCCAGGCACACCTCCAACTCCGCCAACGCAACCTGCGGGTCGTCATCCTGCAGGGGCTGGTCTTGCGCAATCACATACTGCGCCGTCTGATCCAGGCGCTGCGCCGCGTGTTGGGTGATGGCCTGGGCGGCGTAGGCCTGGCTGGCGACTTCGCCAATCACTTGCAGCAACTGCACATCCTGGGCGGCACTGTCGGCGTTGCCGGTGGTGAAGGTGCGGGCGCGCTGGCTGAGTTCCGCGGCGCCACTGAGCGCGGCGCGGCGGGCGATGCCGGCGAGGGTGGCAAGGTGGTAGATCTGGTAGAACGATTGGCCATAGGCGAAGCGTTGGGTGGTGGGGCGCACATCGTCATCCACCACCGGCGCGTTGTCGAAGAGGCAGGTGC
This sequence comes from Pseudomonas sp. 58 R 3, assembly GCF_900006605.1. Classification (NCBI taxonomy): domain Bacteria; kingdom Pseudomonadati; phylum Pseudomonadota; class Gammaproteobacteria; order Pseudomonadales; family Pseudomonadaceae; genus Pseudomonas; species Pseudomonas sp. 58 R 3. The sequence continues at coordinate 78,018 of NZ_CVTT01000072.1, forward strand.
CGCTGGCGGTGAGGCGTTGGCCGAAGCCGTTCCAGTCGTCGATGATCTGCACGCCGGGCGCCTTGAGGTCGACCACCAGGCTGCACACCACACCGTCCTCGCCGGTGGCCACGGTGTTGATCAGGTCACTGTAGAGCGCGCCGGTGGTGTAGAACTTTTTGCCGCTGATGCGCAGTGTGCCGTCGCTGTGGCGGTGCAGGCGCGTGCCGAAATCGCCACGGGCCTGGTTGCCGACTTCGGTGCTGCCTGGGGAAAGCAGGGCGCCCTGGCCGAGGCGGTCGAGCCATCGGGCGCGCCAGTCGCGGTCGTTGGCGCACAGCACGTCTTCGCAAAATCCAAAATGCCCGCGCAGGGCCTGGGTGATGTTGGAGTCGGCAGCGGAAAGCTCTGTCAGCAACGCAAGCAGCTCCGCGAAGCTCGCGTCTTGCCCGCCGCAACTGGCGGGTAATCGCCAGCGTGGCAAACCCAGTGCGTTGAGTTGTTGGATGACTGCCGCCAGGCTGGCGCGTGTTTGGTCCGCCTCGGCAGCTTGCGCAAGTATCTGCGCAAACAACGGGCGAAAGGGCGCGGCCAGTTGTTCGTAACGGGCCGAGGGCGCAGCGCCCCAGGTATTCAAAATGGGTGTGGACATGCAATGGACCTTGCAGAAAGGGGTTCAGGCGCGGGGTCCAGTGGTCTGGTGGCGTCACCCTAACTCAGTGGGCAGCAAATTTTTAATACGAAAAATAGCTAACACACTGTGCTGCGGTTCTATCGATAGTGCACAACAGTATTAAACGCGGCGCTTTTATTGCGTTAGCTTCTACGGGCGCCACGCTCGGCGACCGCCAAAAAAACCTCTCTCATTGCCAGACTGCACGCCCACAGATGGTTGAGTCAGCCATTAACTGTGTGAATTTCTCCTATGATCAATCGTCGTAACTTGCTTGCCGTGCTGGGCCTGGCCTCGCTGACACTGCACGGCCCATCGGTATGGGCGGCAGCGCCGCAAACCCTCACGGTGGGCGACCAGTTCTTCTCCAATCGCATCGTCCTGGAACTGTCCGGCGAGCTGAAAGACTTGCCGTATAAAATCGATTTCAAGCGCTTCAACACGGGCTCCCCGGTGGCCTCGGCGGTCGCCGGCGGCGCGCTGGACGTGGGCATTGTCGGCGACACCCCGGTGATCAGCCTCGCCGCCAACGGTGCGCTGGTCAAGGTGGTCGCCAGCACCCAGACCAGCCTCGATGGCGTAGGCATTGTGGCGCGCAAAGGCATCCATTCGGTGGCCGAGCTCAAAGGCAAAACGGTGGCGATCTGGAACGGTTCGTGGAGCCAGCAACTGGCCTATAAGGCCCTGGATGAGGCCGGTGTGCCACGCACCAGCGTGACCTTCAAATACCTGCTGCCGGCCGAAGCCAGCCTGGCGCTGAGCCAGGGCGACATCGATGCCTTCGGCACCTGGGAACCCTACGTGTCGTTGCAGGAGAAAGAGGGCAGCACCCTGATCCGCAATGCCAAGGGCCTGATGAGCGCGCCGACCTACATCGTTGCGTATGAGCCGGCGCTGGCGCAGAAACGCGCGATTATCAAAGATTTTGTGGCGCGTCTCACCCGTGCGCGGGTGTGGAGCAGCAGCCACGTTGATGAGTATGCCCAGGCGTGGTCGAAGGCCAACCAATCTGCACCGGAGATTGCCAAGGTGTGGTTCAAGCGTGATGCGATCAAGGTGTTGCCGATCTCCCCGACCATTGTCAGCGAAGCCCAGGCCACGGCGGATTTCCTGGTGGATGCGCAGATGCTCAAACGGCACTATGACGTGACGCCGTTGTTTGATCAGGCCCTTTAAACGCGCAGGTAACAAGCGCTAACAGTCTCGAACGCCTGTTGATACGGGGCTGAGCTAGGTTTTTTTATTCCGGTTGGCGCCGGACAAAAAAATTCACTAGCATCAGTATGGAGTAGCCAGTAGGCTACAGGTGAGACCTTGACTAATTTAATCGGCAGGACGCCGGAGTTTGATACATGGCTCGACGGTATGAAGGATCTATGGGGCAAAACCGCGGTGCTGACTCGCCTGGACCGCGCCGAAGAAAACAATTTCGGCGATTGCGAGTCGGCCGGTGACGGCCTGAGTGAAATGCGTGTATTCGTCGGGCCTGGCTACAGGATTTATTTTGTACGCACAGGCATCACGGCCTACCTGATGCTGTGGGGCAGTGATAAAACCGACCAAAAAAGAGGCATACAACGGGCAAAAGAGATTCTTGTTGCCCTGAGAGGTAGATGAAATGAGCAACTCGACATTCAAACCCGAGGACATGCCGATCCTCGATCTGGATACATCCGGCACCAGCGTCTACGAAGCTTCGCGCTTCCTCGACAACCCGGAAATCATCAGTGCTTATCTGGCGCAAAGCATGAAGTCCCAGGACCCGCAGATCCTCATGAAGGCGCTGGCCGAGGTTGCCAAGGCCCAGGGTGTGAACAAAGTGGCCGAGGCGGCGGGGGTCAATCGCGAGAGTCTGTATAAAACCCTGAAGGGGGGCTCCAAAACACGTTTTGAAACGATCAAGAAGCTGATGCTGGCGTTAGGCGTTGAGCTGACGGTGCAGCCCGTTGCAGTGAGCGCGAGCAAAAAAGTGCCACAGCACAACGGGCAGTAATCATCTACTGTCAGTTTTCACAGTATCTTTCTCCTTGAAGTCATGGTCTTGTCATGCGCTGATGCGAACTTGCCTCGGCCAATAGACAATTGGCACATGGCTACGCCTGAGTTGTACTTCAAGGAGATTGAATCATGAGGGTAGTGACCTCAGGCTCTGCTTACCTGGATATTGACGCGTACGCCTGCTGCATTGCCTACGCCGAGCTGCTCAATCACCAGGGGATTCAAGCGCGGGCGGTCAGCAGCGCGCCGCTCAATTTCAGCATCTGCGCCAGTGTGCTCGGCTGGAAGGCTTCGCTGGATGATTACCGGCCCGGGGCTGACGATGAGTTCGTGTTGGTGGATGTTTCCGACCCTCATCATTTCGACCCGATCGTGGTACTCGATCAGGTACGCCAAGTGATTGACCACCATCCAGGCTTTGAAATCCACTGGGCGCAGAAGCTGGGTGCGGATGCCGAAATTCGCCCAATTGGTGCCGCGGCAACGCTGGTTTTTCAGCGCTGGGAAAGGTCCGGCCTGCTGCCGAAGATGAGCCGGCACAGCGCGGCGTTATTGGCCACGGCGATTCTGGACAATACCCTGAACTTCACCGGCAAAATGACTGCATCCCTGGATATCTGGGCCTACGAGGTGCTGGCGCGGCGGGCGGGGCTGACGGCGGATTGGCCGCAGCGTTATTTCAGCGAATGCCAGGCTGCGATCGAAGCCGACCTTGAGGTCGCCCTGGCGGCTGATATGAAACACATGACGGCCACGCGCAACTTGCCGCAACTGATCGCGCAAATGACGGTGTGGGATGCCCAGGGGTTGCTCCAGCGGCATCACGCAGCCATTGAGCAATGGCTGGCGGCGCAAGGTGAGGACTGGCTGTTGAACGCCATCAGCATCCGCGAGCGCAAGAGCTATTGGCTGGCGGGGCCTTTGCCCAGCCAGCAAAAGCTGAGCCTTTTGCTGACGGTCCACTGGCAAGGTGCACACGCAGTGCTGGGGCGTGCGATGCAGCGCAAGGAGCTGCTGAAGCTGGCCCTGGCTGCCGCAAGCCCGGATCTCACCGTACGAGGCAAGGCCGTTTGTTGTTGAAGGCCCAGCCTGGAATCAAAAACTGCATCGCCACGCTGTCGTCCCGCGCCCCGAGGCCCATGCCTTTGTACAGTTCGTGGGCCTTGGCCACGGCGTCCATGTCGATCTCCACGCCCAGGCCCGGTTTGCTGGGCACCTTCACGTAGCCACCTTCGATTTTCAGCGGTTCCCTGGTCAAGCGTTGGCCGTCCTGCCAGATCCAGTGGGTGTCGATCGCGGTGATGTCGCCCGGTGCGGCGGCGGCCACCTGGGTGAACATGGCCAGGGAAATATCAAAGTGGTTATTGGAGTGCGAACCCCAGGTCAGGCCCCACTCATTGCACATCTGCGCCACGCGCACCGAGCCTTGCATCGTCCAGAAGTGCGGGTCGGCCAGGGGAATATCCACCGATTGCAGCTGGATCGCGTGTCCCATTTCACGCCAGTCGGTGGCGATCATGTTGGTCGCGGTTTTAAGCCCGGTGGCACGGCGGAATTCAGCCATGACTTCGCGGCCCGAGTAGCCGTTTTCTGCGCCACAGGGGTCTTCGGCGTAGGCCAGCACGTGGTGCTGGTCGCGGCACAGGCGGATGGCTTCTTTCAAGGACCATGCGCCATTCGGGTCGAGGGTGATGCGTGCATCCGGGAAGCGCTCGGCCAAGGCCGTCACCGCTTCGATTTCTTCATCGCCACTCAATACGCCGCCTTTGAGTTTGAAGTCGTTGAAGCCGTATCTGGCTTTGGCGGCTTCGGCCAGGCGCACCACGGCCTCGCTGGTCAGGGCTTTTTCATGGCGCAGGCGGAACCAGTCATCATCGGCCTGCGCTTCGTTGCGGTAGGCAAGGTCGGTGGCCGTGCGATCGCCCACATAGAACAGGTAGCCAAGCATTTTTACCGCGTCACGCTGTTGGCCTTCGCCCAGCAGGGCGGCGATGGGCACTTCGAGGAATTGACCGAGCAGGTCGAGCAGGGCGGCTTCCATGGCAGTGACCGCGTGAATGGTGATGCGCAGGTCGAAGGTTTGCAGGCCACGGCCGGCGGCATCCCTTGATGCGAAGGTGGTGCGCATCTGGTTGAGTATGCGCTGGTACTGGCCGATGGGTTGGCCGATCACCAGGCTGCGGGCGTCTTCCAGGGTCTCGCGGATACGTTCGCCGCCGGGCACTTCACCGACACCGGTGTTGCCCGAACTGTCCTTGAGAATGACGATATTGCGGGTAAAAAATGGCCCATGGGCGCCGCTCAGGTTCAGCAGCATGCTGTCGTGGCCGGCGACGGGAATGACGTGGAAATGGGTGACGACGGGCGTGGTCATGGCAGGATCCTAAGTAAGCTTAAAGAGGTTTGCTGATAGCGGTGCCTGTTGCTGCAACGCTCGGCGGTGACAGCACGGCAGAAGGCGAAGTCTTGGCAAAAAACACCAGGATGGCCGCCAGCACCGAGGTGCCGGCCAGGCCATACAGGCCGCCCTGGATCGAGCCGGTGCTCTGCTCCAGAAAGCCGAAGGTGGTGGGGGCCACGAAGCCGCCCAGGTTGCCGATGGAGTTGATCAGCGCGATCACGGCCGCGGCGATGCGCACATCCAGGTAACCCTGTGGGATCGGCCAGAACAGCGAGGACGCGGACTTGAACCCGATGGCCGCAAAGCAGATCGCGACAAAGGCGAAGACTGGCCCGCCGGTGGTGGACATGAACATGCCGGCGGCGGCAATCAGCAGTGCGGCGGCGACCCAGGCTTGCTGGAACTTGAACTTGCCCGACAACGCGGCGAAGGCATACATGGCGATGATCGAGATCAGCCACGGGATCGAGTTGAAGAAGCCGACCTGCACGTCGCTTAAATCGCCCATCTTCTTGATGATGCTCGGCAGCCAGAAGGTCGCGGCGTAGATCGTCAGCTGGATGCAGAAGTACAAGGCGCAGAACAGCAGGATCTGCCGGTCTTTGAGCAGCTTGGCAATGGTCGGTTTGACCGTGGTCAGCGCCTCACGCGCGCGCTGTTCCTGGTCGATGGCGCCCACCAGCGCGTCCTGTTCTTCACGGGTCAGCCATTGGGCGTCGTGGGGTTTGGAGTCGAGCCAGAACCACACGAAGAAGCCCAGTGCCACGGAGGCCAGGCCTTCGATGGCAAACATCCATTGCCAGCCGTGAAACCCGAACCCTTCTATCTGCAACAGCGCCCCCGAGAGCGGGCCGGAGATCAGCGACGCAACCGCCGAGCCACTGAGGAAGATGGCGATGGCTTTACCGCGCTCCACGCCGGGCAGCCAGCGTGTGAAGTAGTAGATCACCCCCGGGAAAAACCCCGCCTCGGCCACGCCCAGCAGAAAGCGCAGGATGTAGAACTGGGTTTCGTTCTGGATAAACGCCATCAGCGTGGCGACGATGCCCCAGGTGAACATGATGCGGGTCAGCCAGATACGCGCACCGACCTTTTGCAGCAGCATGTTGGAGGGCACTTCAAACAGCGCGTAGCCAATGAAAAACAACCCGGCGCCCAGGCCGTAGGCGGCCGCGCCGATGCCCAGGTCATGCTCCATGTGCGTGCGCACAAAACCGATATTGACCCGGTCGATGTAGTTGAGGATGAACATGATCACGAACAGTGGGAGCACGTGGCCCTTCACTTTGCTCACGGCGCGCGTGAGGACCGAATCACTGTCTGGAGCGGCAGATGCGTGGCTTGAATTGTTCACAATTAAAAAACTCCCCCTGATTTATTTTTATGCGGGTTTGCGTGTTTTGTTGCCAGACATCATACAAGTGCTTTTCTTGGGTTCGCAATGTGGCTGCCACTGTTTTTGTTCTTATAAGGCGGCTGATTGGGTATGTGTTTTGGTTATTTGGCTAGCGTTTGTTGGGTGTTTTGATCGTTTGTCGATGGGGGTTAACGTACATTTCACCTCGACGTACGGCTCGCAAGGGCTGGCGATTCAAGCGCCGTCCAGATTAGTTGTCATACAAGTTGGCGGCTTTATGAATCAAGCCTGCGCCTACTCGGGGCAGGGTGTTAAGCTCCCCGCAGCCAACCCCGTGGACCCATAGTGATGCCCATTGAAAGCGCAAACCCTGTGCGTAAACGTTCCAATAACCTCGCCCAAGGCGTGGTCGAGGCGCTGACCCAGCGCATCCTGCTGGGCCAGCTCAAACCCGGTGAGAAGTTGCCGTCCGAGTCCAGCATCGTGCTGGAACATGGCGTGAGCCGCACAGTGGTGCGTGAGGCAATCTCCAAGCTGCAGGCGTCGGGGCTGGTGGAGACGCGTCACGGCATCGGCACCTTTGTGCTGGCGCAACACGCCCAGCAAGGTTTGCGCTTGCATGTGGACACGGTCGCCAGCGTGCGTAACATGCTCGAGCTGCGCCTGGGCCTGGAGGTGCAAGCCGTGGCTCTGGCCGCGCTGCGCAGGAGCGACGAGCAGCTCGCCCACATGCGTCAGGCGCTGGACGATTACCAGGCCTCGCTGGCCAGCAACGACAGCTGTGTGGAAGAGGACAAACGCTTTCATCAACTGATCGCGGAGGCCACCGGCAATACCTTTTTCACCGAAATCATGCTGCACCTGGGCAATGCGATGATTCCGCGCACCCAGGTCAAGGGCGTCGAACGCGGCGGTGCCGACTTCGCCAAGCTGGGGCAGTTGGCGAACCTGGAGCATGATGCGATCTTCAATGCCATCAAACGCCAGGACCCGGACGCGGCGCGTGCCGCTATGGTGCTGCACCTGACCAACAGCCGGGACCGGTTTTCCGGGGAATGACAAGGAACCACCGTTGAACGAACACACATTGTCCATGCGCCTGGAGCGCGTGGCCGCCCACGTGCCCGTCGGCGCGCACCTGGCCGACATCGGCTCGGACCACGGCTACCTGCCGGTGGCCTTGATGCGCCGTGGCGTGATCACGGCCGCAGTGGCGGGGGAAGTGGCGACCACGCCCTTTCACGCAGCCCAACGCACCGTGCGCGACAATGGCCTGGAGCAGCACATCAACGTGCGCCTGGCCGATGGCCTGGCGGCGATTGAAGCGGGCGACGGGATCACTGCGATCAGCGTCTGTGGCATGGGCGGCGAGACGATCCGCGACATCCTCGAGACTGGCAAGATGCACCTCAGCGGCCAGGAACGCCTGATCCTGCAACCCAATGGCGGCGAGCAACCCTTGCGCCAATGGCTGATGGACAACGGCTACCGCATCCTGTGCGAAGAGTTGCTGCGGGAAAACCGCTTTTACTACGAAATCATCGTGGCCGAGCGCGCAGGCGCCGTGACCTATGCCGATGAGCAGCTGTACTTTGGCCCGTTGCAAATGCAAGCCCGCAGCCCGGAGTTTTTGGCCAAGTGGCAGCGGATGCTGCGCCAGAAGCACAAGACTTTGGCGAGTTTTGAGCAAGCCCGCCAGGCGGTGCCGGAGCAGAAACGGCAAGAGATTGCCCGGCAGGCACGCTGGATTGTCGCGCTGCTGGCTTGAATGAAAACGCCGCAGACGCCTGCTCTGCGGCCGCGGATGTGCTCCAATAGTGGGCTTATTTGCTGACCCAGGAACCCTGCCATGGCCGAGACCACCGACCAAGCCTTCTACGACCGCGCAGACGCGCATATCGAACTGTCCAACGAGCAGCTCAAAACCTGTGAAAACCTCGGTGAGGTCAGTGCCTCAATGATGTTCGGTACCACGCGCTTCAATGCCTGGGCCAGCGCCCGCAACTTCAAGTCCGGCGCCGAGATGGCCGAGGCCCGTGAGGCGATGCTGAAGTATTTCTGTGACCAGTACCGGATGATGCTTGAGGATAACCTCGATGATCACATTAATAATTTCAGTCAGTACATGCGGGTCGTGTAGGTCCTGCGGGTCGGCCTCAAGGGCCGGGGGTGGTGTTTGAATCCACCGGCGTTGGCGGCTGAATCAGCCCCACTTTTCTTTGCAATTGGTCGACCTGTTCTTTCTCGGCACGCAGCGCCGAGCGCAGTTCCTTGTTTTCCATTTCCCAGATCTTTGCCCAGCGGGTGGCTGTCTTGCAGTCGATGATCATCTGCCAGATGTCCTGGAGTTTCAGGTACTGAACCAGCATCAACACTGCTACTGCCGTCATCACCAGCAGGGCGCCTGTCGCTACAACGTCCAACGTTGTCATTTCACTGTCCTTTTGCTTATTGCGTGGGGGTCTAACACCCGGCAAGGATATGTAGTGAATTGCGACATGTATAGAATGTAGACTTATACAGGTAAACAATTCATGCAGATGGAGAGGTCATGAAACGTGAACAAAAGCTCCAGCAGGTACGCTGGGACCTGGCACTTCGCTATCGTTTGATCGAGACCGTTGCCTGGTGGGAAGGCCGTCTGACCACGGGGCACTTGATCCAGAGCTTCGGTATCAGCAGGCAGCAGGCGTCAAAGGACATCAACACCTACATCAATGAACATGCGCCTAAAAATCTTACATATGACAAGCAGATCAAGGGCTACGTCCCCAGCAAACACTTTGCCCCGCTGTTCATTGAAGACAGTGCGTCTGCCTACCTGCACCTGCTGAACCAGACTCACACACGTATGCCCCACGTCGAAGGCCTGGCCCTGGCGTATGCACACACCAAGGTGTTGCAGGTGCCGGACCGCTCGATCAAGCCCGAAATTCTGCGGCCCTTGCTCAAGGCCTGTCGCGAGCGCTTGCGTTTGGATATCGACTACGTATCACTCAATGCCCCGGAGCCTGAAGGGCGCACGATTGCCCCGCACACGTTGATCTACACCGGTATGCGTTGGCATGTTCGGGCGTACTGCGAGAAGAACCGCAGTTACCGCGATTTTGTCTTGAGCCGCCTGCGTGGGGTGCCGGAACTGCATGACCACGAGTCGGACAACGGCATTGCCGACGACGATGACTGGAACAATACAATTGCGGTGATCATCAAGCCCGATGAGCGCCTGAGCCCGGCGCAGAAGGACATCATCCAGACCGATTTCGGGATGGTCGATGGGAAGCTCGAGATTCACAGCCGCCAGGCCCTGGTGAAGTACGTGTTGCACCGCTTTCAGATTGATCCGAAGAACCTCAACCCCAAGCCGGAGGCGCAGCAAATCGTGGTCGCCAACCTTAAAGAGTTGAAGCCTTGGTTGTATGACTGAGGGCCGGCGCGAGCGTGCGGGTGACGCGCTCGCAGCCGGGTTCAGAGCAGGTCGTTCTGGCCGATTTCGTGCTGGATCAGTGCGCTGATATCCAGGGCGGTTCCGTCAGGCGTCAGGGTTAATTGGCGAATATTGATCGACCAATTGTCCGGCCCTTGCGAGGTGTAGGACAAGGCGCCTATCTCATGCAAGGCTGCAGCCAGCGCGCTGGTATCCGGTGGGTTGCCTTTGCGTTCGGTTATTTCGAAATAGGCCGCGCCGATACCGTAGGGCACCTCGTCTTTACGCACCTTGGTGGCGCTGTTCGCCAGGGGAAAAGACTGATCGCCGAAGGCTTTCCACAGCGCCGTCAGCAGGCGGTTTATTTGCGCGATGGAATGGCGGCGGCCTTTGCCCATTCGAATGCCATTTTGATCAATCGCATAGAAAAACCGTTTCTGGTTTGCAATCGTGAAACATTCGTTCATGTCGGCGGTTAAAGCCTCGGCGGGCATGTTCGTTTGCGAGTTCGACGTGCCATTGTGGGGAAGGTCATAGCCGATCATGAACAAGGCCGCTTCAAGTCGGCGCAAGGGCGCAATTGGTCCCGCATGGGTGAACGCGCCACCGCCGGCATTTGCCAGCACTTCGGCCAGAATCCAGCTGGCCTTGAGGTTCCAGTGGGCGTGTTGTACCGCGCCAGTGAGGGCAGGGAACAGCAGCGTGCCTTTGGCGGGGTTACGGTTTTTGCGCCACTTTACAGTGCGACCCTCCTTGGCAGGCGCCCAGGGGAATGCCAGTTCGGCGGGCACCGTTGTCAGCTTTCGGTCTTGGCAATATTTCACCACGATCCAGCCCAGTGCAGCGGCGACGCGGCTGTCGTAGATGATGAAGTCGTCGACCAGCAACGAGTACACCTTGGTCATGCCGGCATTGAAGCGCAGCTGCGTATTCAACAAGACCGGATCGGCCAGGCTGTTGCTGGAAAAGGCAGTTGCCGTTGTCGCAAGCAATGTGGCCAGGCCGCTGCTGTGGTTGGTGAGCCAGCGCACATTGCCCGCTGAAACGCCGCCCCACTTCATGATGCCTGAGGCCGCTATTAGCGTGCAGGGGGCGCTCTTTCGCGCGAGGCCGCTTTTCAACGCATTCCCCAGCGCCTTCAGCGTTACATCACTGCTGGTGAGGCAGACGCCAGCAGGGGTGCCCAGCGCGCCTTGGTGTGGCCAGTGATAGTGCTTGCAGGCGTCGTACAGGCCGCTGAATGAGTGGATGCGGTTGCTGCGACGATCGGTGTATTGGTGCGCAAACAACGCGGTGTCGTACAGGTGCGTCGCTAGCCAATCGACAAAATCCTGAACGACAGAGCTGTTAACAGGCGCGCTTTTGCCCAGGTATTGATCGCGATGCATGTCCCGTTCCTTGATGCAGGTAATAGGGGAAAGTGTGAGGTGGCTACAGAGGCGTCGCTTCGGCGGCCCACCGAACGGGCTGCGCCTGCTCTTGCAGCGAACGGCAAACCTGAAGGTTCAGCGCCACGAATTCATCCCAGGTATGCAGGCCGGCATAGTTGAGTTCATATTGGCGGTCGACCCGGCAGATATCGGGCCGCTCGGCATACACCGAACAACCCTTGTCAGCCTCGCTGTAGTGCTTGCAGGCGCCGTCACCGCGATCGAGATAGCGGGTTTCGGGCGCCAGGTGCACATTGCGGCAACACAGCCCGCATTGGGTACAGGGAAAGGCCTGCATATTCAGATCAACGATGCCAGCCATTGGCGCGTACTGTCGGCATTTCCCATTTCAAAGGGCACATCGACATTGCGCCTGGCCAGTTCGTGGCTGAGCACGACGTTGCGTTGCAACTCGTTGTTACAGGCCATCAGTTCTTCGGCGAACTCTGCCAGTTCATCGGCGTCCAGGTTGAATTCCAGCTGGCTCAGCTCGGCCAGGTAGCGGTCGAGCTCAAGGTTGATCGCCTGAAAGTCCCGAACCAAACCGGCATGTGGCATGACCGACTCGATAAACGCCCAGAGCTTTTTCGCCACGCTACTGTGCAGCATGAAATAGTTGAGCCCCAGGGTCACCACGCCTGTGACCAGCGCACTGGCAAAGGCCGCCAGTTCACTGCCAAACGGGAAATTGCACAGTGGCAGCAGTTGCGCATAGGCCAGTGAACCGACCACGGTGGCGGAGCCCAGCGACATCAATGAAATCACCGCTTGGCAAAGATCAACAAACGCCAGTTGGTCTGGGTTGAAAATCAGCAACTTGATGGCTTTGACCAACTGGCCCCAGACCTCGCGAATGATCTTGATCGCCATTAACTGCGTGGTTGCCAGGATGTTGAACAGCGTCGCTGTGAGACTGCCCAGAATGCCTGCGAACACACCGTCCTTGAAGGCAATCAGAAACTCATTGAAGCGCGCTTGCACCCGTTGCCAGATACCTTGGAGCGTGCGGCTGATGCTGTCGATGAAATTTTCGAAGCTGAAGTTGTGCTTGATCTTGTCGAGCAGGGTAGGCAGTTGGTCGCGCAGTTCAAACCAGACCTCTGCCATCACCAAGCCGAGCATTTGGCGCGTGCCCATGTTCAGCCCGGCTACGCCGGATGCGGCGGCCGTCTGGTGCAGGAATTTGCTGCTGGTGTAATACGTGTAGTTGATTTGTTGCTCGTAGGGCGCGCGGGCGGCGTTGTCGCGTTTACGCATTTCATTGGGGTCGATGGCTTTGAGCTCGCGGATCTTGTCTTCGCTCTTGCGGATGTTATCCGCGAGTACGCGTGCCTTGTGTTGTTGCTCAGGTGTACCGCGTGGCATGGTTTCAAGGCGTTTGCGGTCTCTGGCCAGGTCTTTTTCATGGCCGGTGATGAGGTTCGGCAAATGGTTCAGGTAGTCATTGATGGATGACTGTTTCTTCGACTTGTTGACCGTTTCCTGGGTCGATTGCAGGTTGCTGCTTTGGTTGGCCATTGCCACACCATCAAGCCCGGCGAGGATGCGCCCTGCATCGCCGTGGATCTCATTGGCGCTGATGACGTGATCAAGGTTTCTCGACTCGCCCTTGCCCATGACGACATTACGGTAGGGGTCATGCAGCGTGCCTGCCTGCTGACTGAGCTTGTCTTTCAGGCCAGTCGCTTTGTAATTTGGGTCTGAGTGATAAAGCGTCGAGTCGTAGTGTTTTTTTTCCTGCTCGTACCGCTGCTGTTCGGCCTCTGTGGCCCAAATACCTGCGCGAACATTGTGCACGGTGTCGACTTCACCCCCGCGCTTGTCCTTGAAAAGAAGAAAGTCCAGGCCAAAGCTGGTAACCAGACTGGTGACAACGGTGTTCTCGAGCTCTTCGGCCCAAGGGAAATCCTGCGCGGCGGCGTGCATGATGGCATCCATGACAAACGAGGGGGAGTGATGAAAGGGGAGCGCTGTGCGCTCCCCCTTGATCGCATCAAGCCTTCTTGAAGTTTTGCGCTTGGGCGTCGGCGTTGCTCAGTACCTCGTCCAACTGGGTGCTGTTCAACATCATGGAACCGTGGGCGTCCGTCTCCATCTCTGGCACGCCTTGCTCGTTCAGCACGGGCTTGCCGTCGACCTTTTTGACTTTGAAGATCGGCGTGGTGATCACGTTGACCAGGATGGACGCCAAGGCGAAGCCATTCTGGATGGTCAGCATGATGGTTTCGCCAAAGCGCTTTAACTCAGCCTGGCCGTCGGCGTTGCGGCTTTTTGCATCCTCAATGACGCTGTTGATGCTTTTGAGGCTTTCGAAGTACTGGTTGAACTGTTCGAACAGCGCGATCAGCGTGGTCCAGATGCTGTGGACATAGGTTTCGGTAGCATCAAGGTGCTCGATTGCCTTGACCAGTTTTTCAATGGCTTGATCCACTTCGCGGCTGGCCTTGCGCGCGTTTTTGAGGGCCTCTTCACCGTGGCTGTCGTAAGCCCATCCGGCAATGGCCAGTACCGGCCCGGCAACGGCGGCACCGAGAATCGCGGTCCCGCCCGCCATGCCCAGGCCGCCGGTTGCCA
>NZ_CVTT01000070.1:0-1566 GCF_900006605.1 Pseudomonas sp. 58 R 3
GGGTTACGCGGCGTTCATGCACTCCAGTGCGCGGTCGGCAAGGGTTTTGGCCTGGTTGATCAAGTGCTCGGTGGCGCCGGCCATGTGGTGTTCATCGCCTGTCAGCGTTTGGCGCGTGCCTGCGGCAGTGGCGGCTGCACAGCGCAGCAAATCGCAGATTTGGGCGAGGGCGTCTTCGAAGCTGAGGTCGTGATGCACGGTGAAGGACGGCGGTGGGGCAGGTTGCAGGTAGTGGCGCAGGGCGCGCTCAAAGAGTTCGCGGTCGGGGGTGAAGCGGGGTGGGTCTGGGACGATTTTGGTCATGAATGAAACTCCTAAAAGGTTGGGAGCCATTCTTTTGCAGATCTCACTCAACAAAAGGTGGCAGCTATGTGCGGGGTGAGATAACCGGTCAGGAGCACCCGGCCAGACCTAAGTCTGCCCGCACACAGCCGCCATAGAGCATGTTGCTCGCGGTTGTGGCACTTGGCACTCCGTTCACAGGATCTCACTCCTGATCGCTGATATGCAGCGACGGAGCGAAGGCTAGCCAGTGAAGTGAGCAGGCGCAAGGCCGAAGGATTGTCTAGGAAACTTCCCGCAAATTAAAGGGATATGGACTGCTGGCCTTTAACAATGCATGTCGCCCAGGCAACACCCATCACCTGTGGGAGCTGGCTTGCCTGCAATGGCCATAGGTATCTACACAACCGATTAGTGGCCAGTGAGCTGTTGTGGCGAGCAGGCTTGTCCTGCGTTGGGCCGCGAAGCAGCCCCAAACCCAGACACTGAGTTCTTTCAGGAAAATTGCGGTGCCTTATGGGGCCGCTTCGCGGCCCAACGCAGGACAAGCCTGCTCGCCACAGGAGAAATAGGCTGCCTTCAGAAGTTGTGTAGATACCTATGGCCATTGCAGGCAAGCCAGCTCCCACACAAGCCAGTTCCGGCAGAGGGTTACGCGGCGTTCATGCACTCCAGTGCGCGGTCGGCAAGGGTTTTGGCCTGGTTGATCAAGTGCTCGGTGGCGCCGGCCATGTGGTGTTCATCGCCTGTCAGCGTTTGGCGCGTGCCTGCGGCAGTGGCGGCTGCACAGCGCAGCAAATCGCAGATTTGGGCGAGGGCGTCTTCGAAGCTGAGGTCGTGATGCACGGTGAAGGACGGCGGTGGGGCAGGTTGCAGGTAGTGGCGCAGGGCGCGCTCAAAGAGTTCGCGGTCGGGGGTGAAGCGGGGTGGGTCTGGGACGATTTTGGTCATGAATGAAACTCCTAAAAGGTTGGGAGCCATTCTTTTGCAGATCTCACTCAACAAAAGGTGGCAGCTATGTGCGGGGTGAGATAACCGGTCAGGAGCACCCGGCCAGACCTAAGTCTGCCCGCACACAGCCGCCATAGAGCATGTTGCTCGCGGTTGTGGCACTTGGCACTCCGTTCACAGGATCTCACTCCTGATCGCTGATATGCAGCGACGGAGCGAAGGCTAGCCAGTGAAGTGAGCAGGCGCAAGGCCGAAGGATTGTCTAGGAAACTTCCCGCAAATTAAAGGGATATGGACTGCTGGCCTTTAACAATGCATGTCGCCCAGGCAACA
>NZ_CVTT01000069.1:0-69462 GCF_900006605.1 Pseudomonas sp. 58 R 3
GGGTTACGCGGCGTTCATGCACTCCAGTGCGCGGTCGGCAAGGGTTTTGGCCTGGTTGATCAAGTGCTCGGTGGCGCCGGCCATGTGGTGTTCATCGCCTGTCAGCGTTTGGCGCGTGCCTGCGGCAGTGGCGGCTGCACAGCGCAGCAAATCGCAGATTTGGGCGAGGGCGTCTTCGAAGCTGAGGTCGTGATGCACGGTGAAGGACGGCGGTGGGGCAGGTTGCAGGTAGTGGCGCAGGGCGCGCTCAAAGAGTTCGCGGTCGGGGGTGAAGCGGGGTGGGTCTGGGACGATTTTGGTCATGAATGAAACTCCTAAAAGGTTGGGAGCCATTCTTTTGCAGATCTCACTCAACAAAAGGTGGCAGCTATGTGCGGGGTGAGATAACCGGTCAGGAGCACCCGGCCAGACCTAAGTCTGCCCGCACACAGCCGCCATAGAGCATGTTGCTCGCGGTTGTGGCACTTGGCACTCCGTTCACAGGATCTCACTCCTGATCGCTGATATGCAGCGACGGAGCGAAGGCTAGCCAGTGAAGTGAGCAGGCGCAAGGCCGAAGGATTGTCTAGGAAACTTCCCGCAAATTAAAGGGATATGGACTGCTGGCCTTTAACAATGCATGTCGCCCAGGCAACAGATCAACTGTGTGAGCTGGATCAAGATTACTTGGGGTACAGCGGCGGCAAGCTGGTGGTATCCATCGCCGGGTCTTGCTCGCGCTCGACCATTGGAATCGCCTTGACCGCACGCCATAAATCTTCACCCAGCCAATACTGGCCGCTCTCGCTGTACAGCGCGCCATTCAACCCATCCAGGGCATCCGACAACGGCACAAATCGCGCCGCCATGTCGGCCAGGGTTTCCGGCTGTTGCCGCGCCCAGGCATCCAGCGCCTGGCGTGTGGCTTGCGGGTCGTTGGCCTGGGTGGCGCGTTTGAGGTCGTCCAGCAGCGAGCGTGGGCTCGGGCCGGTTTGGGCCGCGCGCTGCACGGCAGGTTGGCGACGCGCGCGCCACCACAGGCCGAAACCCAACAGCGTGGTGCAGGCGAGTATCAAGGTGCTCAGTTGCCACAGCCACAGGCGGCTATCGTCCGGTGCGGTAATCACCGTTGGCGTGGCGGGCGTGTCCACCACCAGGCTTGGGTTGGTCGCCACTTGCAGCGTGCGCGCGGGCAGGCTGGTGCGTTCCAGGTGATCCTCGTGGGTGTTCCACCACACCACTTCCACGGCGGGCATTTCCACGCTGCCGGCGCGGGTCGGCACCAGGGCTTCGCGGTCTTCACGGCTGCCGATCAGGCCTCGGTCGCTGTTCTGGTTGGCGAGTACCGGCTGGTCCGGGTAACGGCGCAGGCCGTTGATCTCGCTGGTGGGCAGTGCCGACAGTTGTGCGCTGGACAAACCCTCGGCCTTGACCGTGAGGCTGCGCGTCAGGGAGTCGCCGACTTGTACGTGATCGGGTTCAGGGTTCCAGGCTTCACTCAGGGTCAGGCTGCGCGCAGGCAACCAGGCCACGTCGGCGGGGTAAAATTCCGGCTTGGGCTTTACCGTCAGTGGCAACTCGGCCGAGCTGACATGAATCAACTTGCCCGGTTTGGTGCCTTGCAGGGTGTTCTCCTGGGGCGGCCGCGATTCCACCAGGGTGGCACTGAAGGTCTGCGCCGGTATCACCAGGGCGCCGCTGCGCTGCGGGTAGATCGCATAACGGGTTTCGATCACACCGTGTCGAATGCTGTTGATGACCTTTTCGTAGGTGCGCGACTCGCCCAATTGCTCGATGCGCGCATCCGGGATTTGCAACGGCGTGAGGCTGCTGTCGTCATACAGCGACACCGAGTGGTACACGCGCACGGTCAACAGTGCCTGGGCCTGCACGTACACGCTGCTCTGGTCGAGGTTGGCTTCGATAAACACCGGGGCCAGTTCGGCGCTGGTGTTTTGGCTGGCGGTTTCCAGCACTTGCAGGCTGATCGGCTGGGTCTTGAGTTCGCCCACTTGCAGCGGCGGAATCACCACGGTGCCGTTTTCCTTGGGCAGCAACGTGATGATCCAGCGCGTGGTGGCGTGGTTATCGCCGCCCAAGGTGGTGAGCTGGTTGATCTGACGCGTGCCGCTGACTTCGAACTGCGCATCCAGCGGTGACAAGTCGGGTTTACCGAACTGGGTGACGTCACTGGACTCCACCGTCAGCTCCACCGTTTCCCCGGAATTGACGCGGCTGCGGTCGACACTCGCCACCAGGTTGGCCGCCTGGGCGTGGCCTGCCGAGAGTGCAAACAGGAGCAGAAGGGTGGTGCGGCGGCTCATCGAGTCTTGTCCTGATGTTGTTGCTGTTCGTACCAGAATTTACGCCGCAGCAACTCGCCGGGGTTGTCCGGGATCTGCTGCAGCCATTGCTCCAGCGCCTGGCGATGCTCGCCATCGAGGCTGGCATCGGCGGGGCGCAAGGGCGGGGTGGTGGTGTGCTCGTCGCCCAGTTCGCTGCCGGGTACGTCATTGCCGCCGGCTTTGGGGGTGGCGCCCGTCTGGTTGTCGCCGGCACTGGCCTGGCCTTGGCCTTGAGGCGATTGCTCGCCGCCCGTGGCACTTTGGCCGCTGGCGCCCGGTTGCGCAGTTTGGCCGGGTTGGGTGGTTTCGTCATCCTCATTTTTGGCGGGCCTGGCCGGTTCCGGCTGGGCTTTTTCCTGGATCAGGCTTTCGACCAGGGCTTTGTTTTTCAACGCCGGTTGCAGGTCGGGCTGGGCTTCGAGCGCTTGCTCGTAAGCGTCGATGGCGGCTTCCAGTTCACCGGACTTGGCCAGGGCGTTGCCGCGATTGTAGTGGGAATAGGCGTCGTTGCCCTGGGCAAAACGCTTGATCGCCTCGGCGTAGTCACCCGCCTCATACAGTGCTACGCCTTGCCATTGCGGGTCTTCGAAGTGTTCGGCGGCCTCGCTGGGGCGCTTTTTCTTCAGCAGGTATTGGCCTTGCTGGTCGGGGCGCAGCCACAGGTCCTGAAGTTCAAAGGCATAGCTGGGCTGCGGCGCGCCCAACAGCAGCAACGGCAAACAGAACAGCCAGCCTCGGCGGCCCGCGCAGGCGGCGAGCAGCAACAGGGGCAGCAGCAACCAGTAACCCTGGTCGGCCCAGGTATCGAGGTGCAGCAGTTGGCCGTCATTGCGCAGTTGTTGCGGGCCGTCGAGCAGGTTGAGCTGGCGCAGGTCTTTGTCGTCCAGGCGCGCGGCGCGGTAACGGCCGCCCATCTCACTGGCAAAGGCTTTGAGGGTCGGGCTGTCCAGGCGCGGCACCAGGATGGCGCCCTGGTCATCCTTAAGGAACTCGCCGCTTTCCTGGGTCACCGGCGTGCCTTCGCGGCTGCCGATGCCGAGGATCGACAGGCTCGGGGCCTGGGCGCTCTGCAACTGCAGGCGGATGCCCTGGCGCTCCTGTTTCGACAGTGACGAACCCACCAGCAGCAGGCGTCCCTGGCCAAGGCCGGCCTGCTTGAGCAGGCTCAGGGCTTTTTCTACCGCCAGGTCGGCGCGATGGCCGGGCTCGGGCATGATCGAGGGGCGCAAGGCTTCGAGCAGGTTGCGGCTGGTGGCCAGGTCGTCCGACAGCGGCACCAGCGTGTGCGCGCTGCCGGCATACACGACGATGGCGGTGGGCGCGTTGTCACGTGCTTGCAGCAAGTCGTAGAGCTTGCGCCGCGCCTGTTCCAGGCGATTGGGCGGGCTGTCGGTGGCAAGCATTTCCGGGGTCAGTTCCAGCAGCACCACCACCGGGTCGGCGGGTTTCTGGCTGTTCTGTTCAACCCTTTGCCAGCTGGGGCCGAGCAACGCCAACACGGCCAGCAGCCAGGCGACGCCCAGCACCACCCACGGCGATTTGCTCTCGCGGCCGTTGCCGCCACTGAGCAGCACCGCATGAAAGGCCGGCGGCAAAATCATCTGCCAGCGCCCGGCGCGCTTTTGCCGGTGCCACAGCTGCCACAGCAGCCAGCCGAGCAACGGCAGCAGCAACAGCCACCAGGGGCGGAACCAGTGCGGCCACAGGTCGATCATCGACGCCTCCGCAAGCGCAGGCGTTTAAGGCGTTGGCGCCATTGCGGGTGTTGCTGCAAAAAAATGCCTTTGGTCGAGAGCTTATTGAACCAGCGTTGCAATGCGTTATTGGGCCAGCGCTCCTGCACCACCAGCAGCATGCTCAGTATCAGGGCCAGCGTCAGGGGTGCGCTATACAGCGCCTGGGCCGGGCGTGCCTGGGTCGGTTGTTGGGCCACCGGTTCCAGCTGATCGAGGGTTTGCTTGATCTTTTGCAGCTCATCGCCGTCGCGGGCGCGGAAGTAGCGGCCACCGGTGGCGTCCGCGATGGCCTTCAAGGCCGGTTCATCCAGGTCCAGGCTCGGGTTGACGCCCAGGATGCCCAATGAGCCGGTTTGCTCCGGGTCGGCGCCGATGCCGATCGGGTAGATTTTCACCCCTTCTTCGGCCGCCAGGCGCGCAGCGGTCAGCGGGTCGATCTGCCCGGCGTTGTTGGCGCCGTCGGTGACCAGGATCAGCACGCGGCTTTGCGCCGGGCGCTGGCGCAGGCGTTTAAGCGCCAGGCCAATCGCATCGCCGATGGCGGTGTTTTTACCGGCGATGCCGATGCGCGCTTCATCCAGCCAGGTGCGCACGGTGCGCCGGTCGAAGGTCAGCGGCGCTTGCAGGTACGCCTGGCTGCCGAACAGGATCAGGCCCACGCGGTCGCCTTCACGGCTTTCCAGGAAGTCGCCGAGCAAATGCTGCACCAGGCTCAGGCGGCTGACGTCATCGCCCTGCCAGTGCATATCGGGAAAGTCCATGGAGCCGGACACGTCCACGGCCACCAGCAGGTCACGGCCGCTGGCGGCAATCGGCAGCGGTTCGCCGAGCCATTCCGGGCGCGCGGCGGCGGTCAACAGCAGTAACCACAGCACCACGAACGGCGCTTGCTGACGCCAGCCGGGCAGGTTGACCCGTGCGCGGCGGCGCGCCAGGCCTTCAAGGTCGGCCAGGTAGCTGACCTTCAGCGCGGGCTCGCCGCTGTCGGCCACCGGCAGGATAAAGCGCATCAACCACGGCAAGGGCAACAGGGCGAAGATCCACGGCCAGGCGAACTCAAACATGTTTGCGAATCCAGGTATCGACCGCTTGGGTCAGGCCGGCGATGGCCTTGTCGTCGAGTTTGCATTCGGGTTTGTAGGCGCCTTCGACCAACACCATCCAGCGCGTAAGGCCGGCGGCCGGGCAACGGTTGTCGAGGAACGCCAGCCATTTGCGCCCGTTGAGCGTGTGGCTCTGGCTGTAGGGGTAGTCGTTGCGGCACAGGCGCTTGAGCAGGCCATTGAGTTGTTGCAGCCAGGCACCGGCGGGCGCGCCGTCGTAGGGTTTGGGCATCAGCGCCAGTTCGGCCAGGGCGGCGATGCGCAGCGGGTCCAGTGGTTGTTCGGCACGGGCCACGGGGCGGCGTGTGGGCAGGAACCGGCGCAACCACCACAGGCCCCAACCCAACAATGGAATCACCAGCAGCAACAACCACCAGCCCGGCGCAGGTGGCCAGAAGCCGATGGCCGGTGGGGCGATCAGGGGCTGCAGTTGGTCGAGGCTGCTCATTGCTTTTTAACCGGGCGTTGCGGGTTGAGGTATTCGCGCAGTTGCTCGACCATTTCGCTTTGGGTGCTTAAGGGCATCAATAGAATGCGCAGCTTCTGTGCAAGCAGTTCCCAGCGCGCAATACGCTCCTCGGCCTGGGCTTTGTAAGCCTGGCGCAAATCGAAGTTCAGGGTGTCCAGTTCCAGTTGCGCGCCTCTTTGCGCGAAACGCAGCAGCCCCGCAGCGGGCAGGGCGTGGTCCAGCGGGTCAGAAATAGGCAGCAACAGCAGGTCGCAATGCCGTGATAACAGGCTCAGTTGCTGCTCGGCACCTTCGGTCAGGGCGCGCTCGTCGCAGATCACAATGACCAGGCTGCCCGGGCGCAGCACTTCGCGGCCACGGCGCAGGGCCATGCCCAACGCGTCGGCTTCGGGGCGACTTTCGGTGTTCAGGCTCTGGTTCACCCGCACCAGGCGGTTGAGCAATTGCAGCAGGCTTTGTTTACTGCGCCGGGGTTTGATTTCGTAGTGTTCGCTGTCGCCGAACACCAGCCCGCCGACACGGTCGTTATGCCCCAGCGCGGCCCAGCCGATCAGGCTGGCGGCTTGGGCGGCGAGCACCGATTTGAACATTTGGCCGGAACCAAAAAACAGCCGGCAGCTTTGCTCGACCATGATGAAAATCGGCCGTTCGCGTTCTTCGTGGAACAGCTTGGTGTGCGGCTCCTGGGTGCGCGCCGTGACGCGCCAGTCGATGGTGCGCACATCATCGCCGGCCTGGTACACGCGCACCTGGTCGAAGTCGACCCCGCGCCCACGCAGCTTGGAGTGGTGCAGGCCGATCAACGGGCTGCGCTGGCTGGGTGTGGAAAACAGCTGCACTTCGCGAACGCGATGGCGCATCTCAATCAATTCACTGAGCGTGACGCGGATTCCATCGCCGGCATTCATGGGGTTCAAGCGACGGCTACGACGTCGAGAATGCGTTGCACCACGCGGTCCTGGTCAATGCCGGCCGCTTCGGCCTCGAACGACAGAATAATGCGATGGCGCAGCACGTCGAACAGCACCGCCTGGATATCTTCGGGGCTCACAAAATCGCGCCCGGCCAGCCAGGCATGGGCGCGGGCGCAGCGGTCGAGGGCGATGGAGCCGCGCGGGCTGGCGCCATAGGCGATCCACTCGGCCATTTCCGGGTCGAACTTGGCCGGGGTGCGTGTGGCCATGACCAGTTGCACCAGGTATTCCTCCACCGCATCGGCCATGTACAGGCCCAGGATTTCCTTGCGCGCGGCAAAAATCGCCTGCTGGCTTACGCGCCGTTCAGGCTTGGTTTCGCCATTGAGTGCTTCGCCACGGGCCTGTTGCAGGATGCGCCGTTCGACGGCCGCGTCCGGGAAGCCGATTTTGACGTGCATCAGGAAACGGTCGAGCTGGGCTTCGGGCAACGGGTAAGTGCCTTCCTGCTCGATGGGGTTTTGCGTGGCCATCACCAAAAACAATGGCGACAGGTCGTAGGTGCTGCGGCCCACGCTGACCTGGCGTTCGGCCATGGCTTCGAGCAGTGCCGATTGCACCTTGGCCGGGGCGCGGTTGATTTCGTCCGCCAGCACCAGGTTGTGAAAGATCGGGCCTTGCTGGAACACGAAGCTGCCGGTTTCCGGGCGATAGATCTCGGTGCCGGTGATGTCGGCGGGCAGCAGGTCGGGGGTGAACTGGATACGATGGAACTGCGCTTCGATGCCTTCGGCCAGCTCTTTGATGGCCTTGGTCTTGGCCAGGCCCGGTGCGCCTTCGACCAGCATATGGCCGTCGGCGAGCAGGGCGATCAGCAGGCGATCGATGAGTTTTTCCTGGCCGAGAATCTGCGTAGAAAGAAAGGTTCGCAGCGCAAGCAGCGCTTCACGATGTTCCATCGATGACGGTTCCTGGAGAGATGAGCCCCAACGTCGAAAAAAACCGCCGGGCCTGGGGCGTCTACTTTAATGCATCGCGGGGTGCGGCGACTAACGGCGCGGGCGGTATTTTTAGCAAAACGTGTAGGATTTTTGTGTGCAGCGTACAAATTTCACCAAAAGTTACTCGGTCCCTGTGGGAGCTGCCTAAATACGGGCAAAGGTGCCGGTGCCCTTGAGAATGTTCTGCAAGGTTTCTTCCACTTCAGCCATCTCCGCCACGGCGGTGGTGTGGGTGATCGCCAGGCAGTCCTTGCCGCCCAGTGCATCGGCATCGCCGGCCGCCAGTTCAATCACCAGGGTGGTGTCACTCAAGGTGACTTTCAGCCCGTCCAGGGTCGATGGCTCATAGTCCCAGGTCAGCTCAACCTCATCCTCGTCCGGGTAGCGGCTGAGCATGAACATTTCGCCATTTTTGCCGTGACAGCAAAGCATGGCCATGTTGTCTTCTTCGTCGTCGCACGGAGTGGCCATCAACGCATCAGTGTTCATTTGCAGCATGGGAAATCCTGTCTGGGGGCGGGCGCAGCGAGGCAATTGTGCCATTGCGGCGAATTTTGTGCTGCATTCTGTGTCAGAACCAATGCATGACTTGACGGGCAACATCAGTCATTTTTGATACTCGACAGGTTGGAAATAGCCGGTTTTTCTTCGGAAAAATTCGGGTTGCCCAAGTCGCAACCCCAAGCCTGCGTACCGATGACCGAATATGTCGCAGCGTCGCAAGCAGCTGTCTTCCTACACTCGTTAAGCTGCGCAACGGATGTGCCCTGTGCCGGGAGCCTGACCTGCCCGTCTTACCGTCGTCTGGCGTGGAGTGCATCTTATGGAAGTTGTATGTGACCTCATTGTCTTGTCCAGCTTCACCCACCTGTCACCCTGATTCGTTTAAGGTGCTTGTTATCAGTACCGACGAACAGCGCTGACGGTCTCCCTGCAAGGGGATAACACGCGACGCTTCCATCAATAACAAGCCCAAGCGGAGTACCACAGATGGCGTTCTTCACCGCAGCCAGCAAGGCCGACTTCCAGCATCAACTGCAAGCGGCACTGGCGCAGCACATCAGTGAACAGGCACTGCCACAAGTGGCGCTGTTCGCTGAGCAATTTTTCGGCATTATTTCCCTGGACGAACTGACCCAACGTCGCCTTTCCGACCTGGCCGGTTGCACCCTGTCTGCCTGGCGCCTGCTTGAGCGCTTTGACCACACTCAACCGCAAGTGCGGGTCTACAACCCCGATTACGAACGTCATGGCTGGCAGTCGACCCACACCGCGGTTGAAGTGCTGCACCATGACCTGCCATTTCTGGTCGACTCGGTACGCACCGAGCTCAACCGCCGTGGCTACAGCATCCACACCCTGCAAACCACTGTGCTCAGTGTGCGTCGCGGCAACAAAGGCGAGTTGCTGGAAATCCTGCCAAAAGGCACCCAGGGCGAAGGCATTCAGCAAGAATCGCTGATGTACCTGGAAATCGACCGTTGCGCCAATGCCGCCGAACTCAACGTGCTGAGCAAAGAGCTTGAGCAGGTGCTGGGCGAAGTGCGCGTGGCTGTGGCCGACTTCGAACCGATGAAAGCCAAGGTCCAGGACCTGCTGGCCGGTATCGACGCCAGCCAGTTCAGCATCGACGGCGAAGAGAAAGCCGAGATCAAGAGCTTCCTGGAATGGCTGGTGGGCAACCACTTCACCTTCCTGGGTTATGAAGAGTTCGTGGTACGTGACGAGGCGGACGGCGGTCATATCGAATATGACACCGGCTCCTTCCTCGGTCTGACCAAATTGCTGCGTGCCGGCCTCACCGCCGAAGACACGCGCATCGAAGACTATGCCGTGGCCTACCTGCGTGAGCCGACCGTGCTGTCGTTCGCCAAGGCCGCGCACCCAAGCCGCGTGCACCGCCCGGCTTACCCGGACTATGTGTCGATCCGTGAAATCAGCGCCGACGGCAAGGTCATCAAGGAACACCGCTTCATGGGCCTCTACACTTCGTCGGTGTACGGCGAAAGCGTGCGGGTTATCCCTTACATTCGCCGTAAAGTCGCGGAAATCGAGCGTCGCTCGGGCTTCCAGGCCAAGGCGCACCTGGGCAAAGAGCTGGCCCAGGTGGTTGAAGTGTTGCCCCGTGATGACCTGTTCCAGACCCCGGTCGACGAACTGTTCAACACCGTGATGTCGATCGTGCAGATCCAGGAGCGCAACAAGATCCGCGTGTTCCTGCGCAAAGACCCGTACGGTCGTTTCTGCTACTGCCTGGCCTACGTGCCGCGCGATATCTATTCCACCGAAGTGCGCCAGAAGATCCAGCAAGTGCTGATGGATCGCCTCAAAGCCTCGGACTGCGAATTCTGGACCTTCTTCTCCGAATCCGTACTGGCCCGTGTGCAGTTGATTCTGCGGGTGGACCCGAAGAATCGCCTGGACATCGACCCGGTTCAACTGGAAAAAGAAGTGGTGCAGGCCTGCCGCAGCTGGCAGGACGACTACGCCAGCCTGGTGGTGGAAAGCTTCGGCGAAGCCCAGGGCACCAACGTGCTGGCGGACTTCCCGAAAGGCTTCCCGGCAGGTTACCGCGAGCGTTTTGCCGCGCATTCGGCGGTGGTCGACATGCAGCACCTCAACAGCCTGACGGAAGCCAACCCGCTGGTCATGAGCTTCTATCAGCCGTTGGGCCAGGTCTCCGGCCAGCGTGAGCTGCATTGCAAGCTCTACCACGCCGACACGCCGCTGGCGCTGTCCGACGTGCTGCCGATCCTGGAAAACCTCGGCCTGCGCGTGCTGGGCGAGTTCCCGTACCGCCTGCGTCATGCCAATGGCCGTGAGTTCTGGATCCATGACTTTGCGTTCATCGCCGCCGAAGGCGTGAACCTGGATATCCAGCAGCTCAACGACACCCTGCAGGACGCGTTCGTGCACATCGTGCATGGCGATGCCGAAAACGATGCGTTCAACCGCCTGGTACTCACCGCCGGCCTGCCTTGGCGCGACGTGGCGTTGCTGCGTGCTTACGCCCGTTACCTCAAGCAGATCCGCCTGGGCTTCGACCTGGGTTACATCGCCAGCACCCTGAACAACCACACCGACATCGCCCGCGAGTTGACCCGGTTGTTCAAGACCCGCTTCTACCTGGCGCGCAAGCTCACCGCCGACGACCTCGAAGACAAGCAGCAACGCCTGGAGCAAGCGATTCTCACGGCCCTGGACGATGTTCAGGTGCTCAACGAAGACCGCATCCTGCGTCGCTACCTGGACCTGATCAAGGCCACCCTGCGCACCAACTTCTACCAGACCGACGCCAACGGCCAGAACAAGTCGTACTTCAGCTTCAAGTTCGACCCGCGTGCGATTCCCGAGCTGCCCAAGCCGGTGCCGAAGTTTGAAATCTTCGTGTACTCGCCGCGTGTTGAAGGCGTGCACCTGCGCTTTGGTAACGTGGCACGCGGCGGCCTGCGCTGGTCCGACCGTGAAGAAGACTTCCGCACCGAAGTGCTCGGCCTGGTAAAAGCCCAGCAGGTTAAGAACTCGGTCATTGTGCCGGTGGGCGCCAAAGGTGGCTTCCTGCCGCGTCGCCTGCCATTGGGCGGCAGCCGTGACGAGATCGCGGCCGAGGGCATCGCCTGCTACCGCATCTTCATTTCCGGCCTGTTGGACATTACCGACAACCTCAAGGACGGCGCCTTGGTGCCGCCGGTCAATGTCGTGCGGCATGACGACGATGACCCGTACCTGGTCGTTGCGGCGGACAAGGGCACTGCGACCTTCTCCGACATCGCCAACGGCATTGCCATTGATTACGGCTTCTGGCTGGGTGATGCGTTCGCTTCCGGTGGTTCTGCCGGTTACGACCACAAGAAAATGGGCATCACCGCCAAGGGCGCGTGGGTGGGTGTGCAGCGTCACTTCCGTGAGCGCGGCATCAACGTGCAGGAAGACAGCATCACCGTGGTGGGCGTCGGCGATATGGCCGGTGACGTGTTCGGTAACGGCTTGCTGATGTCCGACAAGCTGCAACTGGTCGCGGCCTTCAACCACCTGCACATCTTCATCGACCCGAACCCGAACCCGGCGACCAGCTTCGTCGAGCGCAAGCGCATGTTCGAGCTGCCGCGTTCGGCCTGGACCGACTACGACACCAGCATCATGTCCGAAGGCGGCGGGATCTTCTCGCGCAGTGCCAAAAGCATCGCCATTTCGCCGCAGATGAAAGAACGCTTCGACATCTCGGCCGACAAGCTGACCCCGACCGAACTGCTCAACGCCTTGCTCAAGGCGCCGGTGGACCTGTTGTGGAACGGCGGTATCGGGACTTACGTCAAGGCCAGCACCGAAAGCCACGCCGACGTGGGCGACAAAGCCAACGACGCGCTGCGCGTCAATGGCAACGAGCTGCGCTGCAAGGTCGTGGGCGAGGGCGGTAACCTCGGCATGACCCAATTGGGCCGTGTGGAATTCGGCCTCAATGGCGGCGGCTCCAACACCGACTTTATCGACAACGCCGGTGGTGTGGACTGCTCCGACCACGAAGTGAACATCAAGATCCTGCTCAACGAAGTGGTGCAGGCCGGTGACATGACCGACAAGCAGCGCAACCAGCTGCTGGCGAGCATGACCGACGAAGTCGGCAACCTGGTGTTGGGCAACAACTACAAGCAAACCCAGGCACTGTCCCTGGCCGCGCGCAAGGCTTACGAGCGTGCTGCCGAGTACAAGCGCCTGATGAGCGACCTGGAAGGCCGTGGCAAGCTGGATCGCGCCATCGAGTACCTGCCGACCGAAGAGCAGCTTGTGGAGCGTGCCTCCACCGGTAAGGGCCTGACCCGTCCCGAGCTGTCGGTGCTGATCTCCTACAGCAAGATCGACCTCAAGGAAGCCCTGCTCAAGTCGCTGGTGCCGGATGACGACTACTTGACCCGTGACATGGAGACCGCGTTCCCGCCGAGCCTGGTGGCCAAGTTCGGCGAAGCCATGCGCCGTCACCGCCTCAAGCGCGAAATCGTCAGCACCCAGATCGCCAACGACCTGGTCAACCACATGGGCATCACCTTCGTTCAGCGACTCAAAGAGTCGACCGGCATGAGCCCGGCGAACGTGGCCGGCGCTTACGTGATCGTGCGTGACATTTTCCACCTCCCGCACTGGTTCCGTCAGATCGAAGCCCTGGACCACCAGGTGTCCGCCGACGTGCAACTGGAGCTGATGGATGAGCTGATGCGCCTGGGCCGTCGCGCTACGCGCTGGTTCCTGCGCAGCCGTCGCAACGAGCAGGACGCTGGCCGCGACACCGCGCACTTCGGTCCGCACCTGGCGGCGTTGGGCCTCAAGCTCGACGAACTGCTGGAAGGCCCGACCCGCGAAGGCTGGCAGAACCGCTACCAGGCCTACACCGAAGCCGGCGTACCGGAGTTGTTGGCGCGCATGGTTGCCGGTACGACTCACCTGTACACCTTGCTGCCGATCATCGAAGCCGCTGACGTGACCGGGCATGACGCCGCCGAAGTGGCCAAGGCCTACTTCGCCGTCGGCAGCGCCCTGGACTTGCCGTGGTACCTGCAGCAGATCAGCGATCTGCCGGTGGCCAACAACTGGCAGGCCCAGGCCCGCGAAGCGTTCCGCGACGACGTGGACTGGCAGCAACGGGCGATCACCATCTCGGTGCTGCAAATGGCCGATGCGCCACAAGACATGGAGGCCCGTGTGGCACTGTGGCTTGAGCAGCACCAGGACATGGCTGATCGCTGGCGCGCAATGATGGTGGAAATCCGTGCAGCCGTCGGCACGGACTACGCCATGTATGCGGTCGCCAACCGTGAGTTGCTCGACCTGGCGTTGAGCGGTCAGTCGGTGCTGCAACCGGCTTGATCCCTCGGTAAAACAAAAGCCCCCGCCTCGTGAGAGGCGGGGGCTTTTTGTTGGCGCCACATTCATCAAACCCCACACTTTGATCTTCCAGCGTTAACGACTACCCAAACACGGCTGGATAACTTTTTTTAACCCATCGTTGTTTGCCGGCAATGTGAAGGTCGCCGTCAGCGGCTTGCCGCCTGCCATGGCGGGCGCCAACCAAAGTTTCAGCGTCTGGCCCCGTGAGGCATCACTGGCCCAGTAGGCCAGTTCATCACGCGGCACTTGGGTGCTGAACGCAAAGACGGTTCCTAGCTGGAAAGACCCGGCGTAAGCCCAAACGCCGCTGACCGAAAGCTCAATGGCCGTGCGGGTTCCTGTGGCAATACGCAACGGCCCACTGGTACTGGCGTCTGGACCATGAAAGGGTTCAATATCGAAGCCCAACGATTGCGGCTCTATTTGCAGCGCCAGCCCGGCCGTTGGGTTTCGCGGGTGGCAGCTGATTTCCAGGCTGGCCTTGGTGTGGAAGTTGTTGTAAGCGCTGTCACCAAAAGTCCGTGCGGTGGTCAACATCGGGTTGTCGACGTCGGGCCGCTCAAGCAACCACACGGGGTGCGCGGGTGTGATGATTACGTCGTCACCGGCGTGTGCGTAAACCGTGAGCGATGGTATGAAAAGAGCTGCGAGCAACGTAAAGGCAAAGGGTTGCATAGAAGTATTCATCCGTAGGTGGGCCTTGATGTAAGGAATGAATGCATTCTGCAGCTTAGCGGGCGCTCGTTATGTCGGGCGTTTCCCAAGCGGGAGTAGTTTGTCTTCCAGGTGATCCAGATGCCGGCTCATCAGGCTTGTGGCGCTGCGCACGTCGCGTTGCTCCACCGCATCGACAATCGCCAGATGCTCCTGCCACGCGCAGTAGGTGCAGGCTTTCGCTTCATATTGCGCAATGATCAATGACGTCAACGGCACCAGGCTGTTGAGGAATTGCGCCAACGGGGCGTTGCCTGCCATCTGCGCCAATTGCAGATGAAACTCCCCCGATAATCGAATGGCCGGCCCGCGCTGGTCGCGTTCGATGCAGTCGCGCTCCCGTGCAATCAACTCGCGCAGCTGGCGTATGTGCGTGGTGGTCGCCTGGGCGCACGCCAACTGCACCACGGTGATCTCGGTCATCCGCCGTGCTTCCAGGATCTGCCGCGTCTGTTGCGCATCCGGCGCCGCCACCTGGGCGCGCTGGTTGGGGCGCAGGATGATCACTTGCTGGTGGGACAGTTTGGCCAGCACACGGCGAATCACGCTGCGGCTCACACCAAAGGTTTCGCCCAGGCTCTCTTCGGTAAAACGGCTGGCCGGGGCGATGCGTTGTTCGAGGATGGCGTCGAACAGGCGTGGGTAGATGTCATCCACCGACAGTTTTTTGCCGCCAACCAGGCGCAGGGCAGGGAGGACGGCATTGCGTTGCAGGGCGTGGGCGCTCATGGTCGGTCTCCAAAAAATCAGCTGCCCAGATGGTCGTCCGGGATGTTCAAACGAATGCCCATGCGCAGGCCTTCCTGGAGGATGTGCCGGCGCATTTCGGCGCTGGCCAGGGCGCTGTTCTTGTTGCGGATGGCGCGCACCACGGCGTCGTTCTCCTGCAGGCGTTCGGCCAAGTGCTCGGGCGAATTGCGCAGTACCTGGGCGCTTTGCTTGAGGGCGTTGCTGGTCTGCTGCACCACGTTCTGGAAGATCGGGTTGGAGGTCAGCGCGAACAGCTCTTCGTGAAAGCCGATGTAAGCGTTCATGCCTGCTTCGGCGTCGCCGGCCTCCAGGGCTTCGCGCATGTCCATCAAGGTCAGGCGCAACTGGCCGACTTCCTTGCTGCTGATGGACTGGGCCACCAGGCCGACAATAAAGGGTTC
Organism: Pseudomonas sp. 58 R 3; assembly: GCF_900006605.1. NCBI lineage: Bacteria > Pseudomonadati > Pseudomonadota > Gammaproteobacteria > Pseudomonadales > Pseudomonadaceae > Pseudomonas > Pseudomonas sp. 58 R 3. The sequence goes on from NZ_CVTT01000069.1 coordinate 15,293, forward strand.
GAGGGTGTAGCGCAGTTGCAGGATATCTTCGAGGCTGGCGTCGGCCACGGCGTCGCTGGATTGCGGTTCGTTGACGCTGGTTTCCAGCACCACCACGCCTTTGCCGGGCATCGAGCGCACCAGGCCGAGGGTTTCCAGCACGATCACGGCTTCGCGCAGGCTCGGGCGGCTGATGCCCATCTGCTCGGCCAGTTCACGCTGGCCGGGGAGCATGTCGCCCTGGCGCCATTGGCCCCGCTTGAGTGCGGCGCGCAGTTTTTCTACGACTGAATTGACGACGGTTGAAGTGCTGATCACGTCTACGTCTCCTTGGATGTTGCCAATACGATGGTCAAATTAGCGATGACCAAAATGTGGGAGCGGGCTTGCTCGCGAATGCGCAGTGTCAGCAATGGATTTATCAACTGACCCGCCGCTTTCGCGAGCAAGCCCGCTCCCACATTTGATTTGTCGCTCATAGACTGGGTTAAAACTCCTGATGCGCCGGCAACACCGGCTTCTTGGCCTGGAAGGCATACCCTTGCTCGCCGTCGAGCACCTTGTTGGCGCGCTGGATATCAATGTCTTTTTCCCAACGGGCGATGGCCACGGTGGCCACGCAGTTGCCGATCAGGTTAGTCAGCGCGCGGCCGATGCCCATGAACCAGTCCACCGCCAGCACCAGCACCAGGCCGACTACCGGAATCGCCGGGATCGCGGTCAGCGTGGCCGCCAAAATCACCAGCGCCGAGCCCGGAATGCCATGGGCACCTTTGGAGGTGATCAACGACACCAGCAGGATGGTCAGCAAATCAGTCATCGACAGCGGCGTGCCGGTGGCATTGGCGATAAACACAATGGCCAGGGTCAGGTAGATCGAGAAACCGTCGAGGTTGAACGAATAACCGGTCGGAATCACCAGGCCGACGGTGGAGCTGCCAATGCCCAAGTGCTCGAGTTTACGCATGATCTGCGGCAATACCGCGTCGGAGGAGGCGGTGCCCATCACGATCAGCAGCTCTTCGCGCAGGTACTTGAGCAGCGGCAGCATGCGCAGGCCGGACAACCGCATCACCAGGCCCAGCACCAGCCCGACAAAGGCAAAGCAGGTCAGGTAGAACAAGCCCACCAGGCTGCCCAGGTGTTGCAGCGAATCCAGGCCGTAGGTACTGGTGGTGAAGGCAATGGCGCCGAATACACCGATTGGCGCCAGGCGCACGATCATGCCCATGATGCGAAAGATCACATGGCTAAGTTCGTTGATCAGCCGCGAGATGCCGGAAGCGGCTTCGCCCACCAGGTTCAGCGCGCTGCCGAACAGCACCGAAAACAGCAGCACTTGCAGTACGTTGTTGTCGGCAAAGGCGCCGATCACCGAGTTGGGGATCAGGTCCATCAGGAACTGGCTGGTGCCGCGAATGTGCTGGCCCTTGTCGGCCAGTTCATTGAGACCGGCGGACGACAGCTGCTCCAAGTGAATATTGGCGCCTTGGCCGATACCGGTGCTGAACGCCATGATCAGGCCGATCACCAGGGCGACGGTGGTCAGCACTTCGAAGTAGATCACTGACTTCAAGCCGATGCGCCCGACCTTCTTCAAGTCGCCGGCACCGGATATACCGCTGACCACCACGCAGAATACGATCAGGCCGATCAGCATTTTGATCAGCTTGATAAAGCCGTCACCCAGGGGTTTGAGTTGCGAGGAGAATTCGGGAAGGGCCAGGCCGCAGATAACGCCTAACATCAGGCCAATCACGACTTGCAGGAAAATCGAACGCGAGCACCATCTGAGCATGGGAGGGATCTCTATTCGGTGCCCTGGTGGTTCCAGGGCTTAATTGTTGTGGTCTTACCGGTATGTCCAGTGCGGGGCCAGTCTACGCCGGGTTTTTTTCAAATCACAAGTAAATATTCGGCGGTTGCCAGGTCCCGGTCTGACCAGTTGGTCGGTAAGGGTGATGCTTGAGCGGTTGGCAGGTAATATTTTTTTTCGCTTATCATCCGCGTCTTGATTGGCGAGGTGACACATGGACAGACCCGGGCTGACCACCGACGCAGCAGGCCAGACGCACTGCACCTGGCGCACTGCCGCACCTGAATATCCGCGTTACCACGACCACGAGTGGGGCGTGCCGGTGGCAGACGATACCCAGCTGTACGAGAAAATTTGCCTGGAAGGTTTTCAGGCGGGCATGGCGTGGATCACCATTTTGCGCAAGCGCGAGCAGTTTCGGGCGGCGTTTGAAGGGTTTGATTTTCGCCGCGTTGCGCAATACGGCGAGGCCGATATCGAGCGGCTGATGAACGACCCAGGCATCGTGCGCAACCGCGCAAAGATCGTCTCGACCATCAACAACGCGCGCCGGGCCTGTGAACTGGTGGACGAAACCGGTTCGCTGGCGCGCTGGTTGTGGGCATTTGAACCTCCGCCAGAGGAACGCCCGACGGTGGTGGACATGGCTTACTGGACCGGCAACCCGACGTCACCGGCATCGGTGCGCTTGTCCAAGGCCTTGAAGAAACGCGGCTGGACCTTTGTTGGCCCCACCACGATGTACGCGCTGATGCAGGCGATGGGCATGGTCAATGATCACCTGGAGGGGTGTGTTTGCCGAGCGCGCATAGAGACGCTACGCCAACAGTTCAAGCGCCCTTGAGTCAACGACTGCCGCTCCCACAGGGGATTGGCAGTGTCTGCAGGCTCTGGTCAGGACAGGAAACCACCGTCCACATTCAGCGACACACCGGTGGTGTAGCTGGACGCATCGCTGGCCAGGAACAGCACCGCACCGGCCATCTCGCTTGGGTCGGCCACGCGCTTGAGCGGGATCTGCGCCAGGGCCATCTTCAGGATCGAGTCGTTCTTGACCAGCGCCGAGGCGAACTTGGTGTCGGTCAGGCCCGGCAGCAGCGCATTGCAACGGATGCCGAACGCCGCGCATTCTTTGGCAAACACTTTGGTCATGTTGATCACGGCGGCCTTGGTCACCGAGTAGATGCCCTGGAACACACCCGGGGAGATGCCGTTGATCGAGGCCACGTTGATGATGCTGCCGCCGCCGTTGTCGCGCATCAGCTTGCCGGCTTCCACTGACATGAAGAAGTAGCCGCGAATGTTCACGTCAACGGTCTTCTGGAACGCGCCCAGGTCGGTGTCCAGTACGTTGCAGAATTGCGGGTTGGTTGCGGCATTGTTGACCAGGATATCCAGGCGACCGAACTGCTCACGGATACCGGCGAACACCTGGGTAATCTGCTCCATTTCACCAATATGGCAGGCCACGGCGGTGGCTTTGCCGCCGGCGGCGATGATCGCATCGGCCACGTGCTGGCAGCCTTCGAGCTTGCGGCTGGAGACGATCACATGCGCACCTTGCTGGGCCAACAGCTTGGCGATGGCTTCACCGATGCCACGGCTGGCGCCGGAAACAAATGCGATTTTGCCGTCGAGGTCGAACAGGTGGGTCTTGGACATGCTGGGTTCCTTGCTCTTGTAGTCAGAGGGCTGATTTAGCGATGACATTCAGGCTCATTTGCTCCAGCAGCTTGTTCATATGGATGAACTGCGCAAAGCGTTTGTCCTGGGTCTGGCCGTGGAAAAAACGGTAGTAGATCTGCTGCACAATGCCGGCCAAACGGAACAGGCCATAGGTGTAGTAGAAGTCGAAATTGTCGATCCGGATGCCGGAGCGTTCGGCGTAATAGTCGACGAATTGGCGACGAGTCAGCATGCCCGGCGCATTACTGGGTTGGCGGCGCATCAGTTGTACCGGCGCAGGGTCCGCGGCTTCGATCCAGTAGGCGAGGGTGTTGCCCAAGTCCATCAGCGGGTCGCCCAACGTGGTGAGTTCCCAGTCCAGTACGCCGATGATCTGCATCGGGTTGTGCGGGTCGAGAATCACGTTGTCGAAGCGGTAGTCGTTGTGCACGATGCTGGAGGTCGGGTGGTCGGCCGGCATCTTGTCGTTGAGCCACGCGCGCACTGTTTCCCAGCTGGGTGCGTCGGGCGTCAGGGCTTTTTCGTAGCGGTCGCTCCAGCCGCGAATCTGACGGGCTACATACCCTTCGGGCTTGCCCAGGTCGGCCAGGCCACAGGCGGCGTAATCCACCTGGTGCAGTTCAACGAACTTGTCGATAAAGCTCTTGCACAGTGCCTCGGTCTTGGCCGCGTCCAGGCCCAGTTCGGCGGGCAGGTCCGAGCGCAGGATGATGCCGTTGACGCGCTCCATCACATAGAACTCGGCGCCGATCACCGATTCATCAAGGCAGTGCACATAGGCTTTGGGGCAATACGGGAAGCCGTCCTTGAGCTGATTGAGAATGCGGTATTCGCGGCCCATGTCGTGGGCGGACTTGGCTTTGTGGCCAAACGGCGGGCGACGCAGCACGAATTCCTGGCCGGGGTATTCCAGCAGGTAAGTCAGGTTGGATGCGCCACCGGGGAACTGGCTGATTTTGACCGGGCCGGCAAGGCCCGGAATATGCGCCTTGAGGTAGGGATCGATGAGGCTGGCATCAAGTTCTTCGCCGGGGCGAATCTGGGTCGATTGGTCGTTAAGCGCCATGCTTATCCCTTCTGCTTATTCTAAAGGCCTTGGACTATTGGCTAATCTAATGCGCACCGCCGCCCAGCGACAAGGTCGGGGCGGCTTAATAGGTTAGCGTGTTGGACGATGATCAGTGGGCCTGATGTGCTCAAATCACCAGCATCGCGCGGCCACCGGGATTGCAGGACAGGTTGGCACCGATTTCGACTTTTGCCAGGTCGATGCCAAGGCCGGCGAGCAGGTTGTTGACGATGGGGTCGAGCAGCGGGCCGAGCAGCCCGGCAATCAAACCGCCCAGGGTGGTGAGCAAACCGTTGACCACGCCCGTGACCAGGCCCAGTACGGCGCCCAACAGGCTGGCCATTTTGGGCGGGTGGTTGATCAGTTGGACGCCGGTGAGTGTTTCCTTGAGGCTGCTGACCGCGTTCGAGCTGGCGAATGCGTAATAGAGCGGTTGCTGGTTGATAGCGGGCGGGTCGGTGTAGGTGTGGGCACGCGCGGTTTTCAACACTTCGCTGTCGACTCGGACGCCCAGGCCGCCCGCGGCAAAGGCCTGCCTGTTGCCGCACACGCCGGTGCCGCGCTTGCAGGTTTTAGTGCCGATATCCACCAGCGGGTATTCGTCTACCTTGAGTGTTTCGGTGGATGAGTACAGGTTCTTGGGGTCAACCTGGCCAATCATCGCGCGCAATGCCGAGGTTTCGCCGAGTACCGACAACGACTTTTTACCGCTGTCGCAACGGTAGCCGGTGACCCTGGCGCTGCCGGCGGCCGCTTCCAGGGCGATATTGAGGGTGTCGCCGATTTCCAGGCTGGCGACCAGGCAGCAATTGGGGTCGAGCAAGCCAAACAGCCCACCCAACAGGTCACTGAGCGCCTGCACCACGCCCCCCAGCAGGTTATTGACCAGGGTGACGATCGGCAATTTTACCGAGATCAAGGTGCGCACTTGGGCGGTGCGCACATAGATGGGTTGCCTGGCGATATCTTTGGGGTTGCCGATGCTGGAAACCTGCCCCGGCTCGATCACTTTGGTCGACAGGGTCACGCCGAGCAGGCCCAGCACATTGACCGGCAGCTCCACGGCAACCGCGCTGGCTTTGTTCGACAGTTGCACAAAACCCTGGATCAGGTTGAACAGTTGCAGGTTCACATCCAATGCAGTTTTGTCGGTGCCGTTCTGGATATTGATCAGGTCGCCCAGGTGCAGGATCTGCGAGCCCGGCGCAATCAGCTTGATGGCTTCCAGGTTGTTGATCACCACGTTGACCGCATCACCGCCCAGCTTGAGCACATCAATGGCCGCCTGGATCAGTTGGCCGACGGTGGCGTCGGTCTTGAGCAACTGGTCGTAACTACCGGCGCTGACTTTCAATTCGATGGCCAGGGCATCCAGGTACTTGAGCAGGCTGATATCGGTATTAAGCAAACCGTTCCAGCCCACTGCGTCCAGTTGCAACTTGCCGCCCAGCAGGCCACCGATCAAGGCGTTAAGGGCAACAGACTGGGTGCTGTCCACGGTCAATAAGGTGCTGCGAACCGTGAGCTGGGCAACCGTGGGGGTTGGCGCGGCGGCGACGGCAGTGGCGCTCAGCAGCGTGGTGAGGTTGACGGATTGGCGCGAGAACAGGGTGAGCACGCCATGGGCAAGGCTGGTGTGCACGCGATGGGTGGCAACCACCCGGATAGCGTCGGTTTTGTTCGGGTCGGCGCTGAACGTGCGCATAAAATCTGCGCCGGTGGCGAGGGTGCCGCAGGCGGTGGCCAGGGTGCGATTGTCGTCGAGGCTGAAGTTGTTGCGCGCCGCGCTTTCAGTTGCAAACTGCGCAGCAGTGTTGGCGGGCGCCGCACAAGTGCCGCTGCGGCTTACCGCCTCCAGCGCTGCGGTGTCGGCCACACGCTGCAATTTTCGCTTCTCCAGGTACAGGCGACCGCTGTCGACCACCAGCAGCAGAAACAGCAGCGCAATACCGAGGGTTAACGCGCCTATCAGGCCGATGGCGCCGCGCTGGCGGGCCGGGCCGAGTCCATGGCCAATCATTGTGCGTTCCTTCGCCGGTCCTGCACCGACGTCCTGAGCATACCCGCAAGCAGTGTAGTCAGGTTTTGCGCCGGCGCTGGCTAATCGCTACTAGTTGCGCGGCGGCAGGGTAACCGGTGTCAGCACTGGGCGGCCGGCGAAATATTCCACCAGGTTATCGGCCACGCGTTGCACGGTGTCGTGGGCCGCTTCCGGCGACAGGCCGGCGACATGGGAGGTGAGCACGGTATTGCTCAGGCACTTGAGGGCGTCGGGCACTTTCGGTTCATCGTCGAACACATCCAGCGCGGCGCCGCCGATACGGCGTTGTTCCAGCGCAGCCACCAGGTCGGCGGTCACCACCACGCTGCCACGTCCGATGTTCACCAGGTAACCGTTCGGCCCCAACGCGTCCAGGGCGTGGCGATCAATCAAGTGGCGGGTGCTGGCCCCGCCCGGCGTGGCCAGGATCAGGAAGTCCGAGGTGCGCGCCAGCTCCACGGCGGTTGCGCAATAGGTGTAGTCCACATCATCGCGGGGCTGGCGGTTGTGGTAACTCACTTCCATGCCAAACCCGAGGGCGGCACGCTTGGCAATCTCCATGCCCACTGCGCCGAGGCCGAGAATGCCCAGTTGCTTGCCACCCAGGGAAGGGCGCATCACTTTCGGCCATTCGCTGCGCCGCACCGCCGCGTCAGTCTGGGGAATGCCGCGCACCAGCGCCAACAGCAAGGCCATGGCGTGGTCAGCTACCGACGGCGCGTTCACGCCAGCGCCGTTGGTGACCACGATCCCGCGATTGCTTGCCGCTTGCAGATCCACGTGCTCATAACCTGCGCCGATCACGCAGATAATCTCCAGCAACGGCAGCGCCGCGATTTCTTCGGCATACAGCCCCAGCGGGCCACGGGTGAGTACCGCCTTGATCTGCGCGCCGTGGGCCTTGATCGCTTGGGCACGCTCGGCCGGCGTCGGCGCCAGAATCACATGAAAGTCATTGCTCTCGATGATTTGCAGGTATTCGTTGATGGTTTCAACCAGGACCAGAACAGTGGTGGGCATCGCAAGGCTCTTCCTGAAGGGTTTGATAGGACGAGTATGCGGGATTTGTAAGACGGAACGATCTGCTCAATCAGAAAAATCCCGCACAGGTGACGCTAGAACTCGATATCCAGCGCTTTCACCCGCTTCACAAATGCTCCCGCCAAGGTCGCATTGTGATGCTCGATGATCGCCTGGGCCGACAAGGTCGGGGTGTCCATGCAGGTATGGCCGTCCTCGGGCAGCACCACCGAAAACCCAAGCTCCACCGCTACGCGGCACGTGGTGTCGATGCAAAACTGGGTTTTCATGCCGACCACCACCAATTCGTCGACCTGCGCTGCCGCCAGTTGTTGCGCCAACTCGGTGCCCAGGAAGCAACTGGGGCGGGTTTTATTGAACAGGTGGTCGCGCGCTGCGTCCACCTCGAGGCCGTGCCACAGCTGCCAGAGCGGGCTGCCTGCTGCAATCGGCGAACCCGCCGGGCCGGTGTGGCGGGCGACGAAGATGGGGGCGCCGGCGTTGCGGGCGCGCTGGATAAGCTGATTGATGGTGCCCAGCACGCGCTCGCGCTCGAAGGGGGATTCAGGCCCGTCGTATAAACCGGTTTGCATATCGATGATCAACAGGGCGTTTGCCATGGTCTTGCTCCTTGCAGTGGCCAGCGGGCGGGGCAATAAAAAGGCCCCGTCCATTACTGGCGGGGCCTTGGGTTGTTGCTGGGTGTCTTTAGCTCTGGCACCCACAGCAACCGCACGACCCGCCATAAGCGGTCGTGGTGGTGGTGCGGGTGAGGCAGGGCTGAGTTAAGTTCATGGCCTGATCATGCTGGGGAGGGTGCGTGGCTGTCAACGGCGCTGTCCGAGTTCTGCTCTTGCAGCAGGGTATTTCTTGCAGCCTCAAGGAATTCATCTGACAAACTGCTGCCGCGTGTCGCACGGGCGAGGGTGAGCGCGCCAATCATCATTGCGTACTTGGCGAGCATCGCCTCGCGGTCTTCATCCTGAAGCTGCGCAAAAACCTGCAGTGACTGTTCAACACCCTCAATAAAGGTATGTTGCAACGCCGTGTCAGCGGGCTCATGGCACATGTCCGGGGTGAAGGCCGAGATGGGGCAGCCGTCGCCAGGGTTGTCACGGTGCCTGGTGGAAAAATACGGGCGCAGGATGGCTTCGCGGGCGGCGCGCACATCATCACTGCGGCTGATTTTTTCCTGCCAGCCCAGGTTCGATTGTTCGAATGCCTTTTGGCACGCCTCGGTGGCCAGCGCTTCCTTGGATGCGAAGTGCCCATAAAAACCGCCGTGGGTCAGGCCGGCTGCGGCCATTACGTCAGACAGGCTGATACCGTGCAAGCCGCGCTCTCGGAAGAGGTGCGTGGCTGCCTCGACGATGATTTCGCGGTTGAGTTCGGCTTGTTTGCGGGAGACGCGCGGCATGGCTGGGTTCTCAGGATGTAGGCGGACACTGCCTGAAACGTACAGGAATGGGGGGGATTCTAAAATAGATTTGTTGTGGAATGTATTCTCCATGGGCTGCCGTGGTGTTTGAAACGGCAGCCCTGCATCGCGACTACTGAGTGGTTTGCGCTTGCCGCGCCTTGGTTTGTTCCGCTTGCGCAATGGGCATGAAGTCGTAGGTTGGGAAGAATTGCGTGGTGTAAACACCCCAGGCGGTGTTTTCGATCGCCAGGTTTACTTCTGCCAGGCGCGACGCGGGCAGGCGCAGGACGATGACCTGCCCGATGCCCATGGTTATGTTCCAACTCACCACTTCCACACCGGCAGGCGGGAATACTTTGTGAAATTGCTGCTTGGCCAATTGTGCCTTCAACTCACTCAAGGGCCGCGACTGATCATGCTTGAGAAACACCGTTAACATGACGGCGTTTTCAGGCGTGGTCGTGTTAACGGTGGTTTGCGTACTGGTTGTGGCGTTGGCTGCGCCGGGAAACAATACGGCGGTTACCAAGGCAGGTATTAAAAGCAGTTTGAGAGCGTTGCTGGGGTTCATGTTGGGCACCTTCATTGTTGTTAACGTGCAGGGTGCAGCATTGGGGCGGGGGAATAATGTCATTCGATAGGGCTGTTTTTTTATTGAACCGCTAACGGGTTAACAGCACGGCACGGTGTTTGTGTGAAGTGTGAGCGGGGATCTTAGTTTGCACCTTGGCGATGGCTCAATGGCTATGTATGGTTCTGTAACAGTTATAGGTCTATTGAGATGAAAATATGAATTAGATGCAGGACGTGTCTTTTTTTAATGTCGGATGTGTCTTGTAAGTTAGTTGTTTTAAATGGATTCCGGATCCTGCGCCTACGCTGCCCCAGCCCTCGCAAACGGCCGCCCAGGGCCCCCTTGCACGCCTGCACCGGCTAACCATTCCTCAGCTAAGTCTTTGCTTATTCGAGAGAATCCCGGACAATCCGGCCCCTTCTATGGACGGGGCGCTGCCTGTCAGGTTTTTCTGACTCGCCCCGGCCGTGTAAATGCGGAGATCCGACCGGATGAATGATCAGGCCAATAGCGTCGACGAACGCTATGCAACGACACCTGCAACCCTCACAAGCTGGAGCCGCCAGGACACCACCTGGATGCTCGGCCTGTTCGGCACCGCCATTGGCGCCGGTACTTTGTTTTTGCCGATCAACGCCGGCCTGGGCGGCTTCTGGCCCCTGGTGATCCTGGCATTGCTGGCGTTCCCGATGACGTTCTTCGCTCACCGTGGCCTGACGCGCTTCGTGCTGTCCGGCCGCGCCGGCTCCGACATCACCGACGTGGTTGAAGAGCATTTCGGCCTCAAGGCCGGTGCGCTGATCACCTTGCTGTACTTCTTCGCCATCTTCCCGATCCTGCTGATCTACAGCGTGGCCCTGACCAACACCGTCAGCAGTTTTATGGAACACCAACTGCACATCCTGCCGCCGCCACGCGCGATCCTTGCCTTTGTGTTAATCCTCGGCCTGCTGGCCGTGGTGCGCTGCGGTGAGCAAGTGATCGTCAAGGCCATGAGCCTGATGGTGTATCCGTTTATCGTCGCCTTGCTGTTCCTGGCGGTGTACCTGATCCCGCACTGGACCGGCGGCATCCTCAGCACTGCCGGCGAAGTCCCGGCGCCGTCCGCGCTGCTCAATACCCTGTGGCTGGCGATTCCGGTGATGGTGTTCTCGTTCAACCATTCGCCGATCATCTCGGCGTTCGCGGTCGACCAGAAGCGCCAGTACGGCGCCAATGCCGATGAACGCAGCTCGCAGATCCTGTGCCGTGCGCACCTGTTGATGGTGGTAATGGTGCTGTTCTTCGTGTTCAGCTGCGTACTGACCCTGTCGCCGGCACAGCTGGCCGAAGCGAAAGCGCAGAACCTGTCGATTCTGTCGTACCTGGCCAACCACTTCGACAACCCGACCATCGCCTTCGCCGCACCGTTGATTGCATTCGTGGCGATTGCCAAGTCGTTCCTGGGCCACTACATCGGCGCCAGTGAAGGCCTCAAGGGGCTGGTATTGAAAACCGGGCGTCGTCCGGCTGCCAAATCCCTGGACCGCATGACCGCCGCGTTCATGCTGGTGGTGTGCTGGCTGGTCGCCACGCTCAACCCGAGCATTCTCGGCATGATCGAAACCCTCGGTGGCCCGATCATCGCCTCGATCCTGTTCCTGATGCCGATGTACGCGATCCGCAAGGTGCCGGCCATGGCCAAGTACCGTGGGCAGGCGTCGAATGTGTTTGTCACCGTTGTAGGCCTGGTCGCGATTACTGCGTTGGTTTACTCGCTGCTGTCCTGATAACCGGCAGCAGGCAGCAAAGCCGATTCGCGCACTGCGTGAGTCGGCTTTTTTTGTGTCCGAAAAAAATCCCGATGGCAATGAGGGCTAAGCTGTCGACGTGTTGGTTCCCTTTGGAGATACCCATGGCTCGGCCCCGTCCGCAACTGGTCACAGGCAAACTGGAAAAACTGCACCCTACACAATTGACGGTCGGCATGGCTGAAGTCGCTGCCAAGCGCGACGCCTGGACCAAACTCAAGCGCAGGGAGCGCGCCGCCGCCCTCGATAAGCACTGGTTTCCTTGTGTGCTGGGGCCGGACGAACGCTACTACATCACCGACCACCACCATTTTGGTTTGGCCTTGATTCTGGAAGAGGTCAAGAGTGTCTCGCTGCTCATGCTCAAGGACCTGTCTTTCGTCGAGCGCAGCACCTTCTGGAATGTCATGGCATTCAATCAATGGGTCCACCCCTACGACGCGCGCGGTTTGCAGCGTACCTATGAAGCCATTCCCCGCAAGATAACCGACCTGCAGGACGACCCTTACCGCAGCCTTGCCGGCCTGCTGCGCACCGCCGGTGGTTACGCCAAGGACGCAACACCGTTCAGTGAGTTTTTGTGGGCGGACTTCTTTCGCAGCCGTATCGGCAGCGATGTTGTCAGCCAGCCAAATGCCAAATTGTTGGGCAAGGCCATGACCCTGGCGCGCAGTCAGGAAGCCCGTTATTTGCCTGGGTGGGTTGGGCCGATTGAAAACTGAAACCGTTACGCCCGTTGCCGTACCCCCCAATCGTACCCAGGACATCCTTGCCGGGCTGTCCATCGCCGGTTTATTACTGCCGGAGGCTGTGGCGTATTCCAGCATCGCCGCATTGCCGCCGCAGGCCGGTGTTATCGCTTTGTTTGCCGGGCTGGTGTGTTACGGCCTGCTGGGCACCAGCCGTTTCGCGATTGTGTCGGCCACGTCCTCTTCGGCGGCGGTATTGGCGGCTGCTACCGCCAGCCTGGCCGGTGATGATCCGGCGCTCAGGCTGTCCCTGGCCTTCGGCCTGGTGCTGATCACCGGCGTGCTGTTTTTGCTGGCCGGTTTGTTCAAGCTGGGCGGTGTGACGTCGTTTATCGCCAAGCCGGTGTTGCGCGGTTTTGCCTTTGGCCTGGCGCTGACCATCATCCTCAAGCAATTGGCGAGTGTGGTGGGCGTACACCTGACCGATAACAACCTGATCCGTTTCCTGCCGCAACTACTGGAACAACTTCCGCGCTGGAACTGGCCGGCGGCGCTGGTGGCAGCGGCAGCATTGGCCGTCTTGTGGCTGTGCGCGCGAATCCCGCGTTTGCCGGGCGGCTTGCTGGTGGTGGTGCTGGGGATTGTTGCCGGGCAGTACCTGGGCTTGCAGGCCCATGGCGTGCCCTTGATCGGCATGATTGATCTGCGTCTGGAACTGGGGCACTTTCCGGTGCTGCCGTTCGCGGATTGGTTGCGCCTGGGCGAGCTGGCCTTTGCCTTGGTCATGATCCTGTATGCGGAGTCCTACGGCTCTATCAGTTCGTTCGCACTAAAACATGGCGACCGGGTGTCATCCAATCGCGATCTGTTGGCGCTGGGCGCGGCGAACCTGGTGTCCGGGTTGTTCCATGGCATGCCCGCCGGTGCGGGCTATTCGGCGACGTCGGCGAATGAGGCCGCCGGCGCCGGTTCGCGCCTAGCGGGCATCATTGCGGCGTTGGTGGTGCTGGTGATCGTGTTGACGGTGCTGCCGTATGTGGCGTTAACACCGGAGCCGGTGCTCGCCGCCATCGTCATCTACGCGCTGGGCCGTAGTTTGAGCCTGCAACCTTTGGGCCGTTATTTCCGGTGGCGCCGTGACCGTTTGCTGGTGGTCTGCGCGGTAGCGGCGGTCCTGGTGTTGGGCGTGCTGGATGGCTTGCTGGTGTCGGTGGCGATCAGCGTGGTGTTGATGTTGCGCCAGATGTCTTCGGCGGATATTCAAGTGCTGGGGCGCTTGGGCGACACTCACGATTTTGTTGACCAACAACACCATGCCGATGCGGTGCAAGTGCCTGGCCTGTTGATTGTGCGGCCCAGCGAGGCGCTGTTCTTTGCCAATGCCGAACGCATCCTGGGTGCGGCGTTGCGCTTGATGCGTCAGTCGCCGGTCGATGCGGTGGTGTTGAGCATGGAGGAGTCTCCTGACCTTGACGGCACCAGTATCGAGGCGCTGGCAGCGTTTTTTGCGCAGGTGCACGGGGAGGGCAAGCGGCTGGTACTGGCGCGGGTGCGGCATGCGGCGCTGGAAGTACTGCAAGCCTTGCCCGAAGCCGTTGCGCCACAGGTTTTGCTGAGTGCCTTGAGTGTCGATGGCGCAGTGCAGTTGGCGTTGCACACCAGGTCGTGAGTGCCAATGATCAAAAAGTGTGGGAGCAGGCAAGCCAGCTCCCACATTTGTTTGGTGGGGTTGTTAGCGCTGTATTCCAGGCATAAAAAAACGCCGCGCATCTTGCGATGCGCGGCGTTTTTTAAATCACAACATCTTAGGCTTGAATCACCGGGATGTTGGCGCTTGCTGCGATCTTGCGGAACTCGGCGATCTGGTCGAAGTTCAGGTAGCGGTAAACGTCACTGGCCATGGTGTCCAGTTTCGCTGCGTAACCCATGTACTCTTCGACGGTCGGCAGGCGACCCAGCGTGGAGGCAACTGCCGCCAGCTCAGCCGAAGCCAGGTAGACGTTCGCGCCATCACCCAGACGGTTCGGGAAGTTACGGGTCGAAGTCGACACAACCGTCGAGTTCGGCTCTACACGTGCCTGGTTACCCATGCACAGCGAGCAGCCCGGCATTTCCATGCGCGCGCCAGCCTTGCCGTAGATACCGTAGTAGCCTTCTTCGGTCAGTTGGTGAGCGTCCATCTTGGTCGGCGGCGACAGCCACAGACGGGTTGGCAGCTGCCCCTTGACCTGCTCCAGCAGTTTACCGGCAGCGCGGAAGTGACCGATGTTGGTCATGCACGAACCGATGAACACTTCGTCGATCTTCTCACCGGCAACGCTGGACAACAGACGGGCATCGTCCGGGTCGTTTGGTGCGCAGAGGATCGGCTCGTTGATTTCGGCCAGGTCGATCTCGATGATTTCGGCGTATTCGGCGTCGGCATCGGCTTCCATCAGCTCCGGGTTGGCAACCCAGGCTTCCATCGCTTGGGCGCGACGTTCCAGGGTGCGTGCATCGCCGTAACCTTCGCCGATCATCCAGCGCAGCAGGGTGATGTTGGAGTTCAGGTACTCGGTGACCGAATCCTTGGATAGCTTGATGGTGCAACCGGCAGCCGAACGTTCAGCCGAGGCGTCGGACAGCTCAAAGGCTTGTTCCAGCGTCAGGTCGTTCAGGCCTTCGATCTCCAGGATGCGGCCGGAGAAGGCGTTCTTCTTGCCTTTCTTCTCTACGGTCAGCAGGCCAGCCTGGATCGCGTAGTAAGGAATGGCATGAACCAGGTCACGCAGGGTGATGCCAGGTTTCATTTTGCCTTTGAAGCGCACCAGGATCGATTCCGGCATGTCCAGTGGCATTACGCCAGTGGCTGCGGCGAACGCGACCAGACCGGAACCGGCCGGGAACGAGATGCCCATCGGGAAACGGGTGTGGGAGTCACCACCAGTGCCGACGGTATCCGGCAGCAGCATACGGTTCAGCCAGCTGTGGATGATGCCGTCGCCTGGACGCAGCGATACACCGCCACGGGTCATGATGAAGTCAGGCAGGGTGTGGTGGGTGGTCACGTCGATCGGCTTGGGGTACGCCGCGGTATGGCAGAACGACTGCATGACCAGATCGGTCGAGAAGCCCAGGCACGCCAGGTCTTTAAGTTCATCACGGGTCATAGGACCGGTGGTGTCCTGAGAACCCACGGTGGTCATCTTCGGCTCGCAGTAGGTGCCAGGACGAACGCCTTTGCCTTCTGGCAGACCGCAGGCCTTGCCGACCATTTTCTGTGCCAGGGTGAAGCCCTTGCCGGTGTCGACAGGTGCTTCTGGCAGTTTGAACAGGTCGGTAGGGCCCAGGCCCAGCTCAGCACGCGCCTTGTCGGTCAGGCCACGGCCGATGATCAGCGGGATACGGCCGCCGGCGCGAACTTCGTCCAACAGCACCGGGGTCTTCATTTCGAAGGTGGTCAGGACTTCGTCGGTGCCGTGTTTGCAGACTTTGCCAGCATGCGGGTACAGGTCGATCACGTCGCCCATGTTCATGTTGGTCACGTCGAATTCGATTGGCAGTGCGCCAGCATCTTCCATGGTGTTGTAGAAGATTGGGGCGATCTTGCTGCCGAAGCAGAAGCCGCCGGCGCGCTTGTTCGGCACGTACGGTACGTCGTCGCCGAAGAACCACAATACCGAGTTGGTTGCCGATTTACGCGACGAACCGGTACCCACCACGTCGCCGACGTAGGCGATCGGGAAACCCTGGCCGCGCATCTCTTCGATCTGCTTCATCGGGCCGGTTTTGCCTTGCTCGTCCGGCACGATGCCTTCGCGTGCCATTTTCAGCATGGCCAGGGCGTGCAGCGGGATGTCAGGGCGGGACCAGGCGTCCGGGGCAGGGGACAGGTCGTCGGTGTTGGTTTCGCCGGTGACCTTGAAGACGCGCAGGCTGATCTTGTCGGCCAGGGTTGGGCGGTTGCGGAACCACTCGCCGTCAGCCCAGGACTGGATCACGCCTTTGGCGTGCTCGTTGCCGTTCTTGGCTTTTTCGGCCACGTCGTGGAACGCATCGAACATCAGCAGGGTGTGCTTGAGTTGGGCGGCCGCGACAGGGGCCAGCTCGGCGTCGTCCAGCAGCTCGACCAACGTCACGATGTTGTAGCCGCCTTGCATGGTGCCAAGCAGTTCAACCGCGCGTTTCTTGTCGATCAGGGGAGAAGTGACTTCGCCCTTGGCCAGGGCGGACAGGAAACCGGCCTTGACGTAGGCAGCCTCGTCAACGCCTGGTGGAATGCGGTTGGTGATCAGGTCAACGAGAAATTCTTCTTCGCCAGCCGGAGGATTCTTCAGCAGCTCGACCAGGCCTGCGGTTTGTTCGGCGTTAAGCGGCTGGGGAACGATACCCAGTGCTGCGCGCTCTTCGATATGTTTGCGGTAGGCTTCAAGCACAGTTATTACCCTCATCAGTGGTCCCACGGGACGCTCATCCAGAAATGAACGGCACGCATGCGCTCGGGGGCTTTTTGGGCCGCAAAGCCAGCGCTGCCGGCATTCCTCACAGAAGCTGCTTTCAAAGTTTTACGCCTGCAGAACGGAGCTGATGAGGGTTGGCGCGGGCTCTGACCTACCGGGTCGAACCTGCGCCAACACCGTTCTGAAGGAACGACTGTGCTCGTGACGCTTTGAAAACAGCTTCCAGCGGATTATTGGCGCCTTACAAGGCCGGATGATTCTACGGCAAAAAAAATCTAAAGGTAAGTTACCTCACCAAGTTTGCTGGGTGATCAACCTTAGACAAAGGGCTAACATGGCGCATCGTTTCGCTGATTTGTGTGCGCTGCCCATGTCCAACCAAGCCATCAAGACCCCCTGCGTCGGCCTGTGCTCCACGGTTTACGGCGATCTCGTGTGCCGTGGCTGCAAACGCTTTCACCATGAGGTGATCCAGTGGAATGGCTATAACGAAGAAGAAAAACGCGCGGTATGGCTGCGATTGGAACAGCTGTTGGTGCAAGTGATGGCGGCCAAACTGGAAGTCTTCGACCCCAAGATGCTGCGCGGGCAGCTTGAGCAGCGCAAGATTCGCTTTGTGCCGCACCAGTCCGAATACTGCTGGGCCTACCAGTTGATCGCCCGTGGCGCGCGGGTGATTTCCAACCTGGAAGCCTATGGCATGGTGCTGCTGCCGGAGTTTCGTGAGTGGGCGCTGCCGGAACTGCGCGATGCCATTGATCGTGAGTTCTTTATCTTGTCCGAGGCGCATTACCAGCGCTATATCGCGCCGGGGTTCCTCAGAGATGCGTTGGCGGACTGACAACACACATCAAACATGTGGGAGCGGGCTTGCTCGCGAAAGCGGTAGATCAGTCAATAATTCGGTGACTGACACTCCGTATTCGCGAGCAAGCCCGCTCCCACATTTGATCTCCATGGTCTGAGGAGGCTATTTCAGGTCAGGCCTTGGTCGCCAGCTCCTGCAGGTGATCCATCAACGTCTGCGGCTTGAGCACCAGCACATCACCTTCCACCGCATCCAGCACCACCTCCGCCGTATTGCCGATCAATGCGCCGGAAAGCCCGGTGCGCGCCACCGTACCGATAATGGTCACCGCCGCTTGCAGCGTGTGGGCGGCATGGGGGATCAACACATCCGCCGGGCCTTCCTCGATATGCAGGTGGGTGTCGTCGATATCAAACTCGGCCTGGAACGCCTTGCATTGTTCGCGATAGCGCGCCTCGATGGTTTCCTTGAGCTGGAAGGTCGGGTCTGCAGCCGACAGCATCGGCGACGGATGGGCACTGATCACGTGCAGCTGCGCTTTGGCCAGGCGCGCAATGTCGAAGCCATGGTCGATGATGGTGTTGTGCAGCGCCTGGTGTTCGCTGTCGCTGTTGCCCACATCAATCGCCCCCAGCACCACCTTGTCGGCCCAGGGCGTCGAGGTTTTCACCAGCAGCACCGCGGTAGGGCAGTAGCGCAGCAGTTTCCAGTCTGCCGGCGTCAGCAGGGCCTTTTTCAATGGGCTGTCCGGGAAGTGCTGCTTGATTACCAGGCCACAGCCTTCGGCCTGCTGCACGTCGATGATGGTTTCATGCAGGCTGTCGTTCCACGCCTGCTCGGTGGTCACGCTGTAGCCGTCCTCCTGCAGGCCGGACTTGAGCAGGCTCAGCAGCGCCGAATGCTCGTGCTTTTTGTCGCACACCAGCAAATGCAGGTGCGCGCCGGTGACCCCGGCAATCAGCTTGGCGCGCTTGAGCGCCAGGCTTTCGGAATGCTCAGGTTCGATCACCACCAGGATGCTGCGAATGGCTTGCATGGTCGGGGTCTCCAAAAGGGTGGGCCTGGAACAACTATAGTTGCTGCCCGCCAGACGTCATGTTGATGCACATCAAGGCCGGTGGCTGGTGGTCTGCGGCGGGGTCGGTATAATCGCCGGCCTTTTGTGATCCTTTTGCCCGTGAGCCCGATGAACCTGCCCGAAATCCACGAATTCCTCGGCTGCCGCACCCCTGACGCCTGGGTCCAGGCCGCGTTGGCCGATCAGCACACCCTGCTGATCGACCACAAGAACTGCGAATTCAAAGCCGCCAGCACCGCCCTCAGCCTGATCGCCAAGTACCACGCCCATGTGGACCTGATCAGCATGATGTCGCGCCTGGCGCGTGAAGAGCTGGTGCACCACGAACAAGTCATGCGCCTGATCAAAAAGCGCAAGGTCGAGCTGCGCCAACTGCATGCCGGCCGTTACGCCTCGGGTTTGCGCAAGGTGGTGCGCAGCCATGAGCCGGTCAAGCTGGTGGACACGCTGGTGGTCGGCGCCTTTATCGAGGCGCGCAGTTGCGAGCGTTTCGAAGCCCTGGTGCCGCATTTGGACGAAGAACTCGGCAAGTTCTACTTCGGTTTGCTCAAAAGCGAGGCCCGGCACTTCCAGGGTTATCTGAAGCTCGCCTACCAGTACGGCGACGCCAAGGACATCGCCCAGGTGATCCAA
Organism: Pseudomonas sp. 58 R 3; assembly: GCF_900006605.1. NCBI lineage: Bacteria > Pseudomonadati > Pseudomonadota > Gammaproteobacteria > Pseudomonadales > Pseudomonadaceae > Pseudomonas > Pseudomonas sp. 58 R 3. The sequence continues at coordinate 34,335 of NZ_CVTT01000069.1, forward strand.
CGGGTGCGCGCCGCCGAGCAGGAACTGATCGAGTCACCCGACATCGAGTTCCGCTTTCACAGTGGCGTGCCAGCCTGAGGCGACGGCCACGCCGATCAGCGCGGTGATCCCGGCCAGCAGCAGGATCACCGTTTGCGTGCCCAGCGGCGCCGCCAGCACGGCGATCAACAGGCCCGCCAGCGGCTGCGCCAGGTTATTGAGCAAGGTGATCACGCCCACTGTCTTGCCGAAGTCCTGCACCGGAATCACCCGCTGGCGGGTGCTGCGCATGTACACATTGAACATCTTGTCGAACCCGGTGATCAGCAGGAACCCCAGGGTGTAAGCCCACAGATTGGGGCTGACGGCCATGATCAACGCCCCGGCCGCGATCATTGAATAGGACAGCCCGCCGAGCACCTTTAACGGCAGGCTGGAACGCGCCAGGTAAAACAGAATAACAATGGTCACCACCGCGCCCGCAGCCTGCAACAACGCATAGGCATCTTTGCCCGCCGCGAACAGGCCGGTGACCATGGCCGCGGACGTGGCCAGCGTGACCCCGATGATCAAGTTGACGCCCACGGCCAGGACAATGATGCGCTTCAGCTCGACCAGGCCGCGGATATGCCCGAAGGCAATGCGCAGCGGTTGCAGCCAGATATCCTGATGCTGCTCAAAGCTCTCCAGGCTGACCGTGGTGTTGCGCTGCCACACCAGCATCGCCAGGTCCGCGAGCACAAACAGCCCGGCAATGCCCACCACCACCCAGTGCCACGCCCACACCTCCAGCATCAGCGCCGCCACCAGCGGCCCCAGCACCAGGCCGGTCTGGTCGGCGATCTGTGAGTAGGACAAGGTCTTGGCATAGGTGTAATGCTTGAAGATATGCGGCATCACCACTTCGCGGGCCATGATGCCCTGGGTCGTCAACACGCCGCACAGCGCCGACAGGATCACCAACCAATAAATACCGTCGAACACGCCATACAACGTCACCGCCAGCACGCATGCCAATGCGCGGTAAACCTGGCTGATATGCAGGATGCGCACCGGCGAGAACTTGTCGCACAATGCGCCGCACACCGGGAACGCCAGGTAACGCGGCAGTGACTCGACGAAGAACGCCAACCCCGCCCACGACACACTGTTGGTGGTTTGGAATACGATCAGCGGCACGATAAACAACAGAATCTGGTCCGCCAGCCGCGACAGGAACAGCGAGATAAAAAAAGCCAGGTAGTCCTTGCGCATGGTGCTCTCGTATCAATGGATCAAAGCGTCAACAAACCGGCTGCTTAATAGCTTGAGCCGCCGGTATCGGTGAGGTTATGGCGCTCATCGCCACGAAGCGGCGGGTTGAACACGCTCACCAGTATCAGATCCTGATGCACGCCACCGCGCAGATAATGCCGGTCATGTTGGTCCAGGACATACATATCGCCCGGGCGGATCGGGTAGATATTGCCGTCCATATCTTCAACCTCACCTTCACCGGCGATGCAGTAGCAGGCTTCCAGGTGATTGCGGTAGTGCAGCAGCGACTCCGTACCGGCTCGCACAACGGTATGGCAGACGGTATAGCCCATTCCGTCTTTCTCCGTCAGCAAGCGGTGACTGGTTCCAGCGCCCCATTCAACAAAGTGAGCGGTGTTCTCAATATCGGTCTTGTTGCGAACAAACATGATCGTCTCCTGTTAATGCTGGGCGTTAAGGCAGTGATGGAGTTCTGAGGTGGCGCTCGCCAACATGGCCGAGTCCCAGTGCACGTCACGGTGGGCGGCCATGGTCTGCAGGTCGCGCCAATGCCTGTGCAACGGGTTCTCGGTGGTCATCAGCGAGGCGCTGCTGTGTTCGACCAAACGCCGCACTGCTTCGACGCATTGGTGGGTGAGGTAGCTGCGATCACGCTTGAGGGCCAGCAACTCGCGCTCGGTGAGCGCGCGTTGTGCCTGGCCCGACGCATGCAGACGATCGACCAATGAATCAAACAGCGCACCGGCTGCTGTCAACTGCGCGCCACTGTGGGCCGCGCGCTCAAGGGCGATGGCGCAAGGGGCTGTGGTATCTCGTGCCAGTGCCTGGAGGTGCAGCTCATAAGCGCCCTCGGCGCATCCCAGAATTGGGCCGATGATCGACGTCGTGATGAACGGCACGATGGGTACGCAGTACAGGTACTCGTGCCCGGCCCCAGCCGGCCGGTGGCCAAACACGTGTTGAAGTGGGAACACTTCGTCATGAGGCACCAGCAGATCGGGCGTCACCACATCATGAGAGCCTGTTGCGCGCATGCCCGTGGTATCCCAGGAATCGAGTACAACGACGTCTTTTTTCGCTATGACAACCAGGCAGCGTTCGCTGGCGCCGGCCGTGGGATGGTTGGGGCATGGGGCATTCAGGATCAACCACGTGGCATGTTCGATGCCGGAACTGAAGCGCCATTGACCACTGACGCGCATGCCCTCAGGTTCAAACCAGAATCGACTGTCCAGGCCTGCTGACGCGGAGGCAAATAGTTGGGGCGTGCCTGTACGGTAGAGTTTCGCCTCGAAGGCCTGGTTCAGGCGTGCGGCGATGGCGGCATGTCCGCCCACCAGGCTGATCAACCAGCCGGTCGACGCGCATGCCCTGGCTGCCGTCCTGGATGAGCGCACCAGCGTTGGCCAGCCAGCTAATGTCGGTTGCGCTCGGCGCGGGCAGACTAACGACAGCAAGCCGCTGGCGTGCAATTCTCTGAGTGTTTGATCGCTCAATTGGCGATTTTTGTCGGCCAGGGCTGCGCGTTCGCGCCACCTTGATAGATAAGCTTCAGGCATTGGGCGCTTCCTTTTGTGTCTGCTTGCCCAGGGAGGCGTGTTCGAAGCAAAAGGAGCGCGGTTGGTTGACTGGGCCAAGCAAATCAATGAATTGCTCAATATGGTCGTGTTCGTCTGAGGCAACGAACTCGCAGAAGTTGGTGCTGTTCCATAGCAGGAACACGTACTTGAAGTGCCGCTGAAGGGCTGCCACCAGCACGTCCATGCACACTTGCCCGTTTTCCATCTGTTCGAGCATTTGCAGGCGCTTCCACTCGATTTCTGCGGCGGTAAAGTAGCGCGTCTTGAAGTCCTGGTCCTTCAACGCTTCTCGGCGCAGATACTCTTGAGGGTCGACGTGATTGACCTTTTCTAAAAAGAACGCGAGGCCGCCTGGCTTGAGCAGCGGTTTGACATGGCTGAGCTGTAAGTCGCGGTCCTGGGTGTAAAACTGGAAGGCCGCGGTTTCGTAAAGGTAATCAAAACCTTCGGCAAATCGTACAAGAGGTGGTGAGCCAAGTAGCGCCGGGCTGACTTTGAAGAACGACTCCGGGTAGAACAGCGAGTGTTCGGGGCTTGCAAACCGGTCGAAGGCGAGCTGATTGGCACGGTTAGGCGAGCAGGTCAGTGTCTGCACCAGGCCGGCAGAGTGAGCTGCCAGCGCGCGGCCGTTGCTGCCGTCGAAGGCGTCGACTTCAAAAAAACTGAAGCGTTGCTCCGGCCCTGTGCGGCGGGCCTGGGAAAGCCGGGTGAGCGCCACACCAATGCGTGCCATTTCCTCAAGAATGTACGGCACGCTGGCCAGGAAATGTGAAAACAGTGGGCCGGCCTCAGCTACCAGTTGATCGTGATAAGCGACGACATCGGCGTCAACGATTGTCTCGCGCAGGTGGCTGGTGAGTGGGCGCGAAGGAACCTGTGTGGAGCCAGTGGCCAGGCTGTGAAAATGCTCGGCCAGTTTAAACATCGAGCTGTTTTGTAAGTCTGTTTCGAGCCTACTGTTGTGCAAGTGATCCATCGAATCGCTCCTTGATGTCAAGCCAGGCCTTTGCCGGTCGTCTTGCCTGAATCGGTTTGCGGCAATGCGTCCATAAACGCCCACTGCGCAGGGACCATGTGCCAGTCCATATGCCGTTTGCAGTATTCATGCAGTGCGGCTTCGCAACTTGAATCATGGTTGCGCTCCAGCACCACACAAGCCTTGGGCAAAAATCCGGCAGACTCATCCGCCACAGGCACTACAACCACTTGGGCGACGGCCGGGTGAGAGGCCAGGCACTGCTCTATTTCGCGCGGGTTGACATTCCATATGTTGCGTGCAAATACATCATCCTTGCGGGCGACGTAATAGAGAAAGCCTTGATCGTCTCGCTTGAAGAGGTCGCCCGTGCAATAGAATCTTTGTGCACCGACTACACCGGTCTTGATAGCCGTATGAGTAGCCTCGGGCATTTTCCAATACTCCAGCAACAGGTAGTCGCTGCTCACCCAAAGTTCACCAATAACTCCCGGCTGTGTTATCTGTTTGCCTTCCTCATCGACAATAAGTGCGGTGACGCCGGGTAAGGGTTTACCAACTGAAGTGGGGTATTTATCAATGTAATCAGGTGGCAAGTAGCTGACCCGTTTGCATTCGGTCAGCCCATAGTTGGAGTAAATCTGAACAGCGGGAAGTGCAGCACGAATGCGTTTTATGTGGCGGGTATACAGCGGCTGGCCACTGCTGGAAATGTAGCGCAGACGAGGCAGTTGACGTTGCCAGTGTTGTTTTGTTTCGGCCAGCAGGAAAAATATCGGCGGGAAGATGTGCATGCCAGTCACCCCCTCGCGTTCCGCGACCTTCAGCACCGCGTCTGCATCCTGAGGCGGGCGACTTTCAATGACCGACGTGCCACCGAAATACAAGGGCATCAGGATGTTGTACACGCCGTAATCGGAAGCCAGTGTGGAATAGCTGAGGATCACGTCGTCGGGTGTGTTGTTCAAATAGGCGGTAACGCTCGTCGTTGCGGCAACCATGATTGAGTGGTTAACGACCACACCTTTTGGATTGAAAGTCGAGCCGGACGTATAGAAGATCGAGGTGATGCGGGCGTCGTCCTGCAGGTCGGGAAGTGCTGCCTGCGCAACGTCGGGCGCCAATACGGCGTGGTCAAGAGAGATGACCTCAGGCGGCGGTGCCTCAGCGTCGCCGATCATTATTATTCGTTCTAAATCGGTGTCCCGACCCAGTGTTTCCAGCGCCTCGCAGCCTTTGGTGATGAGGACCCTGGCACCGGTATGCTTGAGTTGGTGAACCAGTTTCTCGCGGCTGTAAGTGGGGTGCGTTGCCGCCGTAATTGCACCCACGCGCAGGACGGCGAGATAAGCGGCAATGAGATCGATGCAGATCGGTGAATACAGGGCGACGCGATCGCCTGGTTGAACACCGCTGGCGACCAGCAGTCGGGCTATTTGTGTCGTTCTTGCTTGAAGCATTCCATAGCTGCAATGGACGGCATCGAGCGCAACAGCGCACTTGTGCGGGTGGCGGGAGGCGTTATGTTCGATGACCTCGTGATACAAAAGCATGGTGTGTACCTGTATTCAATAACACGCTTAAATAAAGACAGAACGGCTGTGTAAGCGCGGTTCGCTAAATTAAATAAGGGCTGTGTTTGAATAAGGCGCTGAGGTAAGCACCAGGGGTAGCAATCGATAAAAGTTGCGAGTGCACGATATCAACTCCTTTGATATTTATTTTAATTATCTTCCATGACTTTCATCGGCAGGTGTCGCTGAAAAGTGCATGGATAGTTTCATTGGCGTTGTTGGGCTGTCAACGACGGCCGCGTCACTGTTTTGTCACTGCGTCGTGACAATTTAAGGCGTTTGCTCAATAAATGTTAGTGTCGAAACTTCCGAAAATGACGTGAGTTATGGCTGTCAGAAAAATTACGATTTTTCTTGGGCAAGGCTGCGAACGCCGCGATTTGATACGTTAAAAACTCCGGGTGAAATGTTAAAAACCTTTAAAAACATGAAGGTTGTTCGAAAGCCCCACAGAAAGGCGTTTTTTGCTGCGCCCAGTACCTTTTCAGGCCAGCTTGCCACCTATAATGCTCACACTTCAATCCGCGCATCCACACTGAGAACTTATGGAAAACCTGGGTCTGGGCAAGGTCCTGCTCGTTGAGGACGATGAAAAGCTGGCAGGGCTGATCGCGCACTTCCTGTCGCAACATGGTTTCGAGGTGCGCGTGGTGCATCGGGGTGATGAGGCTTTGGCGGCCTTTCTCGACTACAAGCCGAAGATTGTGGTGCTCGACCTGATGCTGCCGGGCCAGAGCGGGCTGCATGTGTGCCGGGAGATTCGCAATGTGTCCGACACGCCCATCGTCATTCTCACCGCCAAGGAAGACGACCTGGACCACATCCTGGGCCTGGAGTCGGGCGCCGACGACTACGTGATCAAACCGATCAAGCCGCCGGTACTGCTCGCGCGCCTGCGCGCCTTGCAGCGCCGTCAGGTGCCGGAGCCCACGGTGCGCGGCGCGCTGGAGTTTGGCCGTCTGTCGATTGATCGCAGTTGTCGGGGCGTCAGCCTGGGTGGTGAGGCCATCGACCTCACCACCATGGAGTTCGAGTTGCTGTGGCTGCTGGCCAGCAACTCGGGGGCTATCCTTTCGCGCGACGACATCCTCAACCGCATGCGCGGCATCGCGTTCGATGGCCTTAACCGCAGCGTCGACGTGTACATCAGCAAGTTGCGCAGCAAGCTCAACGATAACCCGCGCGAACCGGTGTGCATCAAGACCATCTGGGGCAAGGGTTACCTGTTCAATCCGTTTGCGTGGGAGGTTTAGATGCTGCGCCTGTTTCTGCGCCTGTATGTGATCCTGGCGCTGGGGTTGGCCGGGGCGATCTGGCTGGTCAACTACACCTTCGATGAGTTATTGCCCGAAGCCAACGAAGTCTATAACCGCGAAGCCTTGCGCGGGCCGGCCTACGGCCTGGTCGAGCAACTGCGCCCGGTGCAGGGCGCGGCCCGCGATGCGCGCCTGGCCGAGCTGCAAACCCATTACGGCCTGCGCCTCAAGCTGGTGGCACGCGACACCCTGGCGCTCACTGACCGCGAACAACAACTGCTGGCCGGCGGCCAATTGGTGGTGCGCGGCGACTTCATGGAATTTCTGGCCACTATTGATGGCGGCCCACAGCTGCTGCAGATCAAGCTGCCGGAAGAGCCCAAATGGTTGTACCTGTGGGCCTATGGCTTTCTGGGCGTAAGCCTGGCCATCGTCCTGTATTTTTGGGTACGCCCGCACTGGCGTGACCTGGAGCATATCCGCCTGGCCGCGCAGCGCTTTGGCGATAACGACCTCGGCTCGCGCATCCTGCTGCCACGCCGTTCGACCGTGCGCGAGCTGGCCGGGCACTTCAATCAGATGGCCGAGCGCATCGAAAGCTTGATCGCCAACCAGCGTGAGCTGACCAACGCGGTGTCCCATGAGTTGCGCACACCGATTGCGCGCTTGTCATTTGAGCTGGATCAACTCAAGCAACAGGCCGACCCACGCCAGAGCCGCGAACTGATCGCCGATATGTACGCTGACCTTGGCGAGCTGGAAGAAATGGTCTCCGAACTGTTGACCTACGCCAGCCTGGAGCGCGGCGCCACCCAGGTCACTCGGGAGAATATCGAAGCCCACAGCTGGCTCGACAGCGTGATCGGCAGCGTGGCGCTGGAGGCCGAGGCAGCCGGGGTGCAGTTGTCGTTGCGCACCTGTGAGGTCGACTTTATCCAGATCGAGCCGCGCTTTATGGCGCGTGCAGTGATCAACCTGCTGCGCAATGCCATTCGCTACGCTGAGCGACGTGTAGAGGTGTCGCTGGTCAAGTTCGGCAATGGCTACGAAGTGCGGGTCAATGACGACGGCCCTGGTGTGCCGATGGAGGGGCGGTCGAAGATCTTCGAACCCTTCCTGCGCCTGGATGCCAGCCGCGATCGCCGCACCGGCGGCTTTGGCTTGGGCCTGGCGCTGGTCAAGCGCGTCAGCCAGTGGCATGGCGGGCAGGTAGAAGTGCTGGATTCGGAGTGGGGCGGGGCTTCATTCAGGATGACATGGGCGTACGCCGAGTAAAGCTCGGGCCTAGCAGGGTACAGGTGTGATAACCCCTTCAATGTGGGAGCTGGCTTGCCTGCGAATGCGGTGTATCAGTTAAAGAATTATTGACTGACACACCGCATTCGCGAGCAAGCCCGCTCCCACACGTTCTGATCGGCTAGCCGATCAGAACGTGTATTCCAAAACCCCCATCACCGACGTCTGCAACCGTCGCTCCACGATCGGGCTCTTGCCCGCTTCATCCGCCAGGTACTGCACATCCAGCAAGGTCGAGAACTGGGTGTGCTCGCTGATCGGCAGGCTCCACACCAGGTTCAGGCCATTGCTGATATTGCCCGCGCCGGCCTTGTAGGCTTTGAAGCGGCTTTGCGCGGCCTGGCCGGTGGTTACGCCATACCAGGTCTGCAAGTAGTTGCGGTCGCCAAAGTGGCTGCTGAGGCTGGCATCCACCGAACCGTAGCGACCTTCGTACAGGTTGGTGCCCAGGCTCAGTTCCAGGTGGGTGTAGGCCTTGCCGGTGTCTTTGCGGTCGTTCTCCTTGAGGGCATGTTCCAGGGTCGCGCCAACAATCACACCGCCCAGGTTATAGCTGGCGTTGACGCCCAATTGCGGGCGGGCCTTGATCTCGCCCATGCCTTTAAGGCGTTTGGAACCGGCATGCAGGCGCTCGTTTTTGTCCTTGCGCGCGGCGCTTGCGCCGACATACGCACTGAAGCTCAGGGCGTTGCCTTCGTAACCCCAGCCCAGGCCCTTGTCGGTGTCGAGGAAAATCCCCCACGGGCTCACGACTTTGCCGCCCAGCAGTGGCGCGGTCATGCGTTCGTCGCTGCCGCTGTAGCGCGGCAGGTTGCCCACGCCGGCCTTGAGGCTGTATTGCCAGTCGTCGGCAATCGCCGTGTCTGCAGCCGCGAGCAGGCACAGTGAGGTGAACGACAGGCAGAGGTTTTTTGAGCGCATCCGGGTATTTGTCCTTGTTAAAAATTCAAGAGGTTGTTGGGCGATTGCGTGCGTTTGAAGGAGTAACCCGAGGCGCTGAGGCCGTTGACCTGGCGGCTGACGGTATCGCCCAGGCCGTAGCCGTTGCCGGCCAGCACCGCGTGGGCGTTGTCGACGGGAAGCAGGATGTAGTCGGTAAGCGGCTCGTTGTGCAGTTGGCCGCGAATCACCAGGAAGCCTTCTTCCAGACGCACGCTGATGCCGCTCAACGGCGCGTCGGGTTCATGGGTGTTGAGCACCTGATAGGTGCCGATGGTGGAGGCCCAGGCCAGCGGCAGCGGCGGCGGGTCGATGCGTTCACCGATGGCCAGGCGTTGGCCGTGGCTGCGGGCGGTGAGCACTTGGCGGCCCTGCACCGTGACCACGTCCAGCTGAACGCGGCCCAAATCACCGAGGTCCTTGAGCCAAAAGCCCAGGACTTTTTTCTGCGCGCGCAGCCAGCCGTGTTCGTCGCGCAATAACTCGAAGTCAAAGCCGGCCAGTTCTCCGCTCAGCCGATTGCCCTCATCCTTGACCCGAAATACGCCCCAGGCCGTGGCATAAAACCCGGCCAGGCGCTTGCGGTCGACGGCGGCCGGCACCTGGCGCAACTTGAGCCCATGGCTGGGTGCCTGGCAGTCGTCGGCGCACACGGCTTGCCCGGTTTGCGCCTGGAGCAACAGACGCAGGGTCTCGGTGGCCAGGCGTGCGACCAGTTCTTCGGCATTGCTGTCATTGGCCATGATGATCACCGCCAGTTGCTGGTCGGGCAGCACGCTCAACTGCGCGGCAAAATCATCACCGCCGCCACTGTGCTGGTAGGTGCGCACGCCGGGGGCGACGGGTTCATCGCCGCAGGGTGCGAGGAACCAGCCCAGGCCCATCCGGCAATCGAAGTCCAGGGCATTGCCGGTGTTTTGCTGGGTGAACATCTGATCAATCGACGGGCTCTCAAGCACGCGGGTGCCTTTATAGAGGCCATGGGCAAACAGCATCTGCACGTAGTGGCTGAGGTCTTTGGGGCTGGCCCACAAGCCGCCGGCGGCCAGGTCGCGCACCTGCGCATCGGTACTCGCCACGCCGTCTTCGTAACCGAGGGCGCGAAAGCTCAACTGCGTGCCGGTGCCGACAAAACTCGACTGGTTCATCTCCAGGGGCTGGAGCAGGCGACTTTGCAACTGGGCTTCAAAACTTTTGCCGCTGCTGCGCTCGATCGCCGCACCCACCAGCGAATAACCGAGGTTGGAATAGGCCACCTGCGAGCCCGGCGGGCTGCTCAGCCACACGCCCGACACGCGCATCGGCATCTGGCCCATGGCATAGGTGCTGCGCACGTCGCGCAAGTGTTCACTGGGCAAACCGGATTGATGACTGAGCAAGCGGCGCAAGGTGATGTCGCGGTCGGCGGCGGCCTGGTCGGTGTGAAAGCGCGAACGCACGTGGAACTCGCGCAAGGTCTGCTGGATGGGTGCGTCGAGGGCCAGGCGCTGCTGCTCGACCAATTGCAGCGCCGCCGTGGCCGTCAGCAGTTTGGAAATGCCGCCGGCGCGAAACGCCGTGTTGGCGGTCACCGGCACCCCCTGGGCCTTGTCGGCCAGGCCAAAGCCGCGCGCCCAGATCAGCTCCTGGCCATTAACCAGCGCAATCGACAAACCGGGCACATTTTCGCGGGCCAGGTCTTTGGGAATACGCGCTTGCAGGTAGCGGATGATCGCGCCGTAATCGCCCTTGGGAATCGCCGGCGGGGCAGGCGGCTGCACGTGGCAGCCGAGCGTGCCCAGCAGGCAACCCCATAACGGAATACCGCGCAATGTGCGAAACATGAAGAGCACCCGGATGGTGGTTTGGATGCTCGAATGCTAGGGCCATGCCGGCCAACAATCTTTGAGAGCTTTGTCGAGAAACTGTCAAAGAATGTTAACGCGTCAGCCCCAAACGCTCATGCCACTGGGCGATGGATTCTTCGGGGTATTCGTCCAACTGCAAATCGCCCTTGCGCACACTGACTTCCACCCACGGCGCCTTCGAGCCGAGCATCAGGTGCGTGTGCTCAGGCGGCACCGGCAACGGCGTGTCGATGGCCGAGGCAAACGGGTGAATCAACGCCGGCCATTCGGGGCTGAACAGCCACAAGGCGCTGCCGCACTGCGAGCAGAAATGCCGTTCTGCAGTGCTCGCATGCGCGCGGCTGGCGCCTTCGGGCTTGAGGCGGGCGTGGTAGATCGAAATGTGTTTACGCCCGTGAACCTTCAAACTCTTGGCGTCGGCGCCCAGGTTGATCGCATAACCTCCGCCGCCTTGGGTTTTGCGGCAGATGGAGCAGTAGCAGCGCTGGTACGGGTAGGGGTGCTGGCTGGTCAGGCTGAACGTTACGGCGCCGCAATGGCAGGATCCTTCGAGTTGCATGGGCTGACTCCTCAAGGCAGGTTGTAACAACGCTTTGCTAATACTTTAGCCTCAGGCAAAATTCCCCGCTTTGGTTTCAGGGAAGATACCCATGATTGCTCAGTTGCAAAGCGCTGCCACGCAAATCCGCCACGCTGTGCGTAATGCGACCGAAGGCTTGGTCGGGCGCGAGCAATTGGCCGAGCTGATTGTGCTGGCGGCGGTCGCCCAGGAGCACATCCTGGTGATCGGCCCGCCTGGTACGGCCAAGAGCGCCGTGGTGCGCCGTGTGGCGCAGTCCATGGGCGGGCGTTACTTCGAATACTTGCTGGGGCGCTTCACTGAGCCGTCGGAGCTTTTTGGTGCCGTAGACCTGAAAAAACTGCGTGAAGGCACGGTGGAAACCGACGTCAGTGGCATGTTGCCGGAGGCCGATGTCGTGTTTCTCGATGAAGTCTTCCTGGGCTCGACCGCCATCCTCAATACCTTGCTGGGCGTGCTCAACGAGCGCCGCTTTCGCCGTGGCCATACTCAAATTCAATGTCCGCTGCGGGTGTGTGTCGGCGCGGCCAATGGTTTGCCGGACGATGAAGCGCTGGCAGCGTTTGGCGACCGCTTCCTGTTGCACCTGTTCGTCGAGTCGGTGCCGGACAATCAACTGGAAGCCATGCTGGCGGGCGGTTGGCAGTCGGAGCAGCGGCCGGTGCACCAGTTACTGGGGCTGGCCCAGCTGGACACGCTGAGCCAGGCCCTGAAAAACGTCGATCTGGGCGCGGTGCGTCCCGCCCTGGCCCAGGCAATTCGGCGCCTGCGCGAAGCCGGCATACAGTTGTCGGACCGCCGCATCGTCAAGTCTCAACGGTTGATCGCGGCCGCCGCGTTGCTGGGCGGGCGGCTGCAAGCCAGCGACGCAGATCTGTGGCCGCTGCTGTATGTGCTGCCCACTAAAGAGACTCAGCAGCATGGTCGCGAGGTGCTGCGCGACTTGTTTGCCGCGTCCAGCAACAGCCACTTGTTCAGTGCGGTCGAAGAGGCCACCTTGCAACCGATGTCGCGCTTGAATCGCTTGCTGGAAACTGCGCAAGACTACCTGGCCCGCAGCGAGCCGCCCGACAGCCCGGCGCTTGAAGGGCTACTGCGCGAGATCGACGCCAACTTCAATAGCGAGACTATGCCGGAACCCTTGCAGCAGGTACGCGGGCAACTGTCCCGAATGCTGACGCCATGAGTGCCGACCACTACGCCTGGACCTGGCGCCCAAGGCAGGTGCCTGCCGACCCTAAAGCCGCCGTCGCCTGGGGAGACGCCGCGCGCCGCTTGCATGCGCGCTTGCTGCTGCTCGCCGATGAACAGGCGGCGCGCTTGCACGCTACCGCCAGCGGCGACGTACTGGTGGTCACCGGGGCGGCGGCGGATTTGCCGTGGGTGGACGGCGTGGCCTACGCCGCAGTGCACCCCGGCGCGCCTGGGCTGTGGCTGCCCACCAGTTGGGAGCCGACAGTGCCGGTAGACCTGCTCGGCCAAACGCTGTCGGCACGGTTCAAGCGCTCGCCCTTGCTGTTGTGGCGCGAACCGCAAGCCGTAGTGCCATTGGACCGCCTGTTGCCTGTGACGGTTGAACACCTTCAGCGCATCGCGACGCATTGGGGTGCCAGCCATGCAATTGCCTGAAGCCCTGCAACCCTGGCGCCAGTGGCTGGAGTGGTTTGCGCCGCAGCATCTGCCGCTGTTCGCCGATTTGCTTGGGCGCCTTAACCCGGTGCTGGGGCCACTGCGCGGCAGGCAGCAAGGCGGGGTGCCTGAGCCGGATGGCGTGGGTGATCTGCAACGCCGTGGGCCTTACGAGCGCCTGCTCTCCAGCGAATGGCTGCTGGCCGATGAAGTGCCGGATGAGTTTATGCGCCGGGCTGTCGGCGGCGAACATATGTTCCTGGCGCCGCAGTACCGCGCCCGTGAAGCCAACCGCCTGATTGTCGTGCTGTTCGACGCCGGCCCGTTGCAGTGGGGCGCCGCGCGGCTGGTGCATATCGCCTTGCTGATGCTGCTGGCCCGGCGTGCCGAGGAGGCGGGGGCGCAGTTGCGCTGGGGCATCCTGCAAGGCGCTCCGCTGCTGCATGAATTCGATAGCGCGGGGCAGCTCAAGCAGCTGCTCAAGGCGCGCACCTATGAAAGTGTCGCCCCGGCGCACTGGCACGCCTGGCAGGAATGGCTGGCCGCGCAGGGTGAAACCTTGGGTGAGTGCTGGACAGTCGGGCAGCGCTTGCCCAAGGACACGACCAAGACCTGTACGCACCGGGTGCAGGTGCAGCGCAGCCTGGATGGGCACAGCCTGTCATTCGAGTTGCAGGCCGCATCGGTGCGGCGCGTGCTGCTGCCTATGCCGGATGAGGCGCGCGCGGTGCAACTGCTCAAAGGCCAGTTCGACGATGAAGTCCAGGCGCCGCCGCCGAATCTCGCACGTGCGGTGCCACGCGTCGCCTTGACCTTGCCGCCGGTGATCTCCAGCGCCGGTAACTATGTGGCGCTGCGCCTGCTCGATGAGGCGGGCATGGTGGTGATCAAGCTGCCGCACAAAAACCAGAAAAAGTCGCTGGAAGTTCGACGCCGTCTGTGGGGCAAGCATCAGCGCGTATTGAGCACCACCTTTCACCACCGCAGCCTCGGTGCCGTGTTGAGCGACAACGAAAGCCTGACGTTCTGGAACATTCCCGGTATGCCCACCGTCGACAAGCCCGCCCGTGAACAGCTGCAACTGCCACCGGGCACTGCGACGTTCCTGCCGAGTGTGTGGCTGCACAGTCAGAATTCCGTGCGTGTGTACTTGCTCGACAGCCAGGGGCGGCTTGCCTACTGGAAGTCGCGTCAACTCTGCCAGGTGGCGGACGACGTGATGAGCCTGGTACAGGTCGACCCTTTGACCATCGCTTATGTGCGCAGCGAAGGCGGGCAGATCGTCGCGTATTCCGGGTCTGCTGACGGTTTACGCGCCAATGGTCATGCGGTCGGCTCGGCAGCGGGCGTTAGCCAGGTGCTGCTGGCCGCCAACTTTTACTGGCGCCAGTACTGCGGCGGTTGCGCGCTGCTGACCACCCAGGACGGCCACCAGAGTTGGCGCCTGGTGACCCATGAAAGCTTTCCGGCGAAACACGAACAGATCGACTTGGCGCCGGGCTGGAAAGCCATCGGCCTGCACCACGCGTTCGCCCAGCGACAGCTCTACTCACTGGTGCTGCTGGGGCCGAACCAGCACAGCGTCGGGCTCTACGCCGAGGGGCAACAGCGCACGTTGTTTACCACTTCGGCGCCGATTGCCCGCGCGAGTTTTTGCCCCATGAGCGGCTTGATCGCTGTACTGACCACTGACCGCGAATTACTGGTTTACTCGGTTGGCGAGCGCTCCATGCGTTTGCAAGTGATGTGCAACCAGGCACCACAGCTCAGCCAGGAAGCTGCCAATGCTTGAGCCAGAACGGATGCTGATTCGCCGCCCGCTACTCACCGGGCACCAACAGATTGACGGCCTATGGTTTGCCGCCGAGCGTTTTGATGAAGGCGAGCGCAAGCGCCTGATCCTCAAGTATTGGCAAATCGACGCGCGTGCCTACCGCTTTGCCGACGGCGACTTGCTGCAGTTTCACACACCTTGCCCAGTAAACTGCGAAAGCCTGCACGGCTGGCCGCTGATCCGCCAGGGCCTGGGCTTGTCGTCTGCCGCGCTGCACCCTGAGGAATTGCGCCGGCTGCCCGTTGCCGACCTGTGGCTGGTGCGCGGCAGCCAGATCCATGCACTGCAGCTGCGCGATGCACACGTGCTGACGCCTGGGCTGTGGCTCGACATCAGCACCTACACACTGCTCGACACCTTTGACTGCCATACCCCGTTGCCTGCAACGCTGCCGGATGCAGTGATCACCGACCTGCGTGAAATCCTCGGTGGGCCGCTGGAGCCCGTCAGCCCGGAGCGTGAAGCAATCATGCAAGCGCTGCTGGAGCGCCCGCGTCACACGTCGAGTAAAGGGGCTGGCGCCAGCTCGTCGCCCGCGCGAAACAACATGGATGACGCCCGTGAAGTCTCTTCCCCGGTGCTGAAAATCGTGATTGGCTTGCTACTGTTGGGGGGGCTGATCCGCCTCTTCGGCCAAAGCGATGCTGCCGCCATGCTGGCCACGCACACACAGTCCTTCAGCGGTATGCTCCTGGGCAGCGTGATCTGGATGGTTGTGATTACCGCGCTGCTGTTCGGGTTGAACCGCTTTCTGCACCGTGGCGCGTCGGCCCCCGCCCAAACGGCACCCAGGCCGGTTGCCCGCGCACCCGCTGACCCAGGCATCGCTGCGCGTGCCACCCCGCGCAGGCACAAACCTGCCGCGTGGCGCCGCTTGTTGACCCGGCTGACCCAGCATTCCCAGCTTTCCAAACTGTATGGCAAACGCCAGGCCGCCTACATGCAGCGCATGTTGGAGATGTTCGAAGACGGCAATTTCGAAGAAGCCTTGCGCCACGCGATCCCCTTGAACGGCGGTGCCTCCAGCGGTGAACAGAGCTTTGGTACGCCCCAACGCCGCGAGGATTTGAGCCTCAGCCAGCAGGATGGCCCGGCGCGCTCGATGCTGTTTGAAGACGACTTGGCCGAGCACTTGCGCCAAGTGTATCGCCAGACTTTTGAGCGCCTGGACCGTGCCGGTCGTATCGAGGAAGCGGTATTTGTACTCGCCGAATTGCTCAAAGAGCACCAGCAAGCCCTCGATTACCTGGAGAAACACGCGCGCTATCAGCAGGCCGCCGACCTGGCCCTGGCGTGGGACATGCTAGCTGCGGTGATCGTGCGCCTGCTGTGCCTGGCCGAGCAGTGGCAGCGCGCCGTGCAGGTGGCGCGGCGCGACAATGCGTTCGCCGACGCCGTGGTGATGCTCCAGGCCAAGTCGCCGGAAGCCGCCGACCGCTTGCGCCTGGAATGGGCCGAGTCGTTGATCGCCAAAGGCCTGTGGTTGCAAGCCGTCGATGTTATTTGGAGCCTGCCCGCAGAGCGCCCACGCGCCGCGCAATGGCTGCTCAACGCCGAGGCGGCTGGCGGGCGCTTGGGTATTGAGGCGCTGGTTAAACGCGCAATCCTGTTGCCCGAAACGCTGAACGCTTACGGGCCGTGGGTCGAGCAATTGCGTGACGACCCCACGCGCGCCAGCGAACGCTCAGCCCTGGCGCAGGCCTTATTGCTGCACAAGGCCAACACCACCGCCCTGGCCTGGCTGGCCGGTGCCACCGTGCAGGCGATTCTGGCCGATCAATTCAGCGATCAAGGCCAGCTGACCCATAACCAGTTACAAGCACTCGTCAAGATGAGTCGCGACAAAGCGCTTCAGGCGGATTTGCCGGGCCAAGCCTTGAAGCGTACGCCCGTGGTCTCGCTGGAGCGTTTGGGTGAAACCCGCGAGTGGTCTGCGCCGGCCGCGGGCAGCCGGCCGATTTTCGACGCGGCCCCGCTGGAAGACCAGCGTTACCTGGTGGCGCTGGGCGAGGCGGGTGTGATGGTGGTGGATGCGGCGGGCACAGCGTTGTTTCACTTTGCTGTACCGGCGCAGAAAATCGTTATTGCCCATAGCCGACATGTTGCGTTGGTGCTGATCTGGCGGGGGAATGTATGGCGCGTGAGCAAACTGGACCTGGTCAATCGAGTCGCCAAAGACCTCGGTATGCTGGCCATGGATGTCTATGCAAACACCTTTGATGGCAGCAACTGGACCATCGGCAAAGGCTCGCAGTTGCGCGTGGTGGATGTTGACCGTGGCTTTGAAACGCTCTGGCATGTGAGTGATCTACCGGAGTCGGTGCGTGCCATCAAGGTGGATGAACACAACGAATACCTGTGGCTGTCGGCGCCGGGCGGGTGCCTGATGCTGTGGCATTATCGTCTGCCGGAGCGGCGGCTGGTCAGCCGTGAAAGCGCGTTTGACATCGTCGCGACGGACTTCCAGGTTCCCAGTGCCACCGCTGAATCGGCGCAGTATCGGATCAAGCACGACTATGGAACACCCACGCTGATACTGAAGCAGCACGGGGTTCGGAAGCGCTACCGGCTGCCTGGCAACTTACCGGAAGAAGAATGGGATGAGTCCGTCAGCCCGTTTCTATTTGAGGACTGGTTGCTGATCAGTTATCGGGTTGAGGAACACGGCACCTGCTGGCACGTGATCCACCGTGCCAGCGATCGGCTTTGCGTCACGTTGCACTGGCCGCAATCGCCGGCCCAGCTTCGCCGCCTCGGGTCTGATCTGTTGCTGTTCGATGGGCAGGGCCGGCTGAGCCATATCAATATTGATAACGCCAGCCAGCGCAACATCAGCCTGCACTGAGTGTGTCCGGCATCAAGGTGGCGATCAACGCCCGAATGGTGCCGGGCAATGCTTCCAACTCGCGCACCAGGATACTGCGCTCGCGAATCGCCCACGGCTCATCGAGTTTCACCGTCACCAACTGCATGGTCCGGCTGTGCCGCACGGCGGCGGACTCGGGAATGATGCCGATGCCTACGCCGGCCTCGACCATCCGGCAGATCGCTTCGAAGCTCGACACCTGGATGCGCAGCGATAAATGCTTGCCCAGGCGATCAACGTGTTCACGCAAAAAACTCAATAGCGTGCTGCCTTCGTGCAGGCCAATGTGCTGGTAGGCCAGTGTTTGCTCCAGCGTGACCGAAGGCTGGTCGGCCAATGGGTGGCCGACCGGCACCATCAACACCAATTCATCGGTGCTGAAATGCAACACCTGCAAACCTGCGGCCTCAACCGGCCCGGCAATGATGCCCATGTCGCTGGTGCCATCAAGCACACCACGCACAATATCCCGGGACAAACGCTCCTGCAGGTCGACGGTCACACCCGGGCGCTGGGACAGGAAGCCTGCCAGCACCTCCGGCAGAAACTCGGTCACCGCCGTGGTGTTGGCGAAGATGCGGATATGCCCGGCCGAATCCACGCCGTATTGGGTGAACTCGCTTTTAAGGTAATCCACCTGGCGCATGATCAGCCGCGCATGGTGCAGCAGCCGCTCGCCCGCCGGGGTGATCTCCACGCCACGGCTGTCGCGGTACAGCAGGCGCGTGTCCAACTGACCCTCCAACGCCTTGATCCGCGCACTGGCGGCGGCCGGCGAGAGGAACGCACGCTTGGCGCCCTGGGTGAGGCTGGGAGATTCGGCGATATGGATAAACAGGCGCAGGTCGGCGAGATCGAAATGCATGCAAACCCCTATTTGGGCAACGGTGAGGTTCAAGTGTGGGAGCTGGCTTGCCTGCGATAGCGGTATGTCAGCACCGATGATGCTTCTGGTACGCCGCTATCGCAGGCAAGCCAGCTCCCACAGGATATAAGGGCGGACTCGAAGTTGGCGTTCAGCATAACCGAACGCTGGTTTATTGAAATGCAAATTCTCAGAACGGGCAGGCGCTTGCATGATCCGGGGCAGACATTCACTGCCCGAGGACCTGCACCCGATGAGCGCCACTGATTGGATCGGCCGAAGCGAGACCGCCCACGACCACTTGAGCCATAACCTGCTCAAACGCATTGCCGCCACTTTTGGCGAGCCGGTGCCTGCACAGGGCGCCGATTTGCCGCCGCTGTGGCAGTGGTGTTTTTTCCAGGACCCGCTGCCGGAACCCGCCTTGGGCACTGACGGCCACCCGGCCCGGGGCGGTTTCCTGCCGCCGGCCGACAACCGCAATCGCATGTGGGCCGGTGGGCGCATCGAGTTCCTGCATGCCTTGCGCGCCGGTGAGGCCGCCACTCGCGTGTCGACCATCACCCAGGTCGAAGAAAAGACCGGGCGAACCGGCTCGCTGCTGTTCGTCACCGTGCGGCATGACTATTCCCAGGACGGCCGCCTGGCGATCCGCGAAGAGCAGGACATCGTTTACCGCGAGCCCACGCCGCCCAAATCAGGCAGCGGTGACGCCTTGCCCGAAGGTGAATGGCAGGAGTCGATCAGCCCCACGCCAACCCTGTTGTTTCGTTACAGCGCCGTGACCTTCAACGGCCACCGCATCCACTACGACTACCCCTATGTTACCGGCACCGAAGGCTATTCAGGCCTGGTGGTGCACGGCCCGTTGATCGCTACCTTGAGCCTGAGCGCGTTTTGCCGCGCCCATCCCGACGCAACCCTGCGCCGCTTGGCCTATCGCGGCGTGCGCCCGCTGATTGCGCCGCAGCCGTTTGCTGTGGGTGGGAGGGTGATTGAAAACGGGGTTGCAGAACTGTGGGCTGGCAACGCAGACGGTCTGGCTCAGAAAGCCGAAATCCACTTCGAATAATCCAAGAACAACAGGCGGAGAGCCGTTAATGAACCCCAATGACAACGAAGAACTCAATGCCATCCGCGAAGGCGTGCGCGCCTTGTGCGCCGAGTTCGATGCCGCTTACTGGCGCAGGATCGACGAACAAAAAGGCTTCCCCGAAACCTTCGTCAAAGCCCTGACCGACGCCGGCTGGCTGTCGGCGATGATCCCTGAAGAGTACGGCGGCTCAGGCCTGGGCCTGGCCGAAGCCTCGGTGATCCTCGAAGAGGTGAACCGTTGCGGTGGCAACTCCGGCACCGTGCACGGCCAGATGTACAACATGTTCACCTTGCTGCGCCACGGCAGCGAAGCGCAAAAAAGCTTCTACCTGCCCAAGCTCGCCAGCGGCGAATTGCGCCTGCAATCGATGGGCGTGACCGAGCCCACCACCGGCACCGACACCACCAAAATCAAGACCACCGCGATCAAGCGTGGCGACAACTACGTGATCAATGGCCAGAAGGTCTGGATCTCGCGCATCCAGCATTCCGACTTGATGATTCTGCTGGCGCGCACCACGCCGCTGGCCGAGGTGAAAAAGAAGTCAGAAGGCATGTCGATCTTTCTGGTCGACCTGCGCCAAGCCATCGGCAACGGCCTGACCGTGCAGCCCATCGCCAACATGGTCAACCACGAAACCAATGAGCTGTTCTTCGACAACCTGGAGCTGCCCCTCGACAGCCTGATCGGCGAGGAGGGCAAAGGCTTCAAATACATCCTCGACGGCCTTAACGCCGAACGCACCCTGATCGCTGCCGAGTGCATCGGTGACGGTCGCTGGTTTATCGAAAAGGCCAGTGCCTACGCCCGCGACCGCGTGGTGTTTGGCCGCCCTATCGGGCAGAACCAGGGTGTGCAGTTCCCGATTGCCGAGGCGCATATCGAAATCGAAGCGGCGGACCTGATGCGCTGGCGTGCCTGTGAGGAATACGACAGCGGCAAGAATGCCGGGGCCAGCGCCAACATGGCCAAGTACCTGGCGGCCAAGGCGTCCTGGGAAGCCGCCAACGCCTGCCTGCAAACCCACGGTGGTTTCGGCTTTGCCTGTGAGTACGACGTGGAGCGCAAATTCCGCGAAACCCGCCTTTATCAAGTTGCGCCGATCTCCACCAACCTGATCCTGTCCTACGTGGCCGAGCATCTGCTCGAACTGCCACGCAGCTTCTGAGGGCCTGACCATGAGCCATACCCACGCCTTGTGTCGGTTTCTTGCAGACCTGAATTACGAACTATTGCCGGAAAAGGTACTGGCACGCACCGAAGACCTGTACCTGGACTGGCTGGCCTCGGCGCTGGCCAGCAAGGGCGCGCACCCGATCCCGTTGTTTGAACGCTATGCGCAAAAAATGGGACCCGACAGCGGCCCGGCCCAGGTGATCGTCAATGGCGGCAGCACCAGCGCGTATTTTGCCGCGCTGGTCAACGCCGCATCCTCCCACCTGGTGGAGCAGGATGACCTGCACAACAGCTCGGTGCTGCACCCGGCGACCGTGGTGTTTCCGGCCGCGCTGGCTGCCGCCCAGGACCTTGGCAAATCCGGCCGCCAATTGCTGCTGGCCTCGGTGGCGGGCTATGAAGCCGGTATCCGCATCGGCGAATTCATGGGCCGTTCCCACTACCGCATCTTCCACACTACAGCGACCGTCGGCACCCTGGCGGCGGCGGTTGCCGTGGGCAAGCTGATGGATTTTAGCCAGGAGCAGTTCATCAACCTGCTCGGCAGCGCCGGTACCCAGGCAGCCGGGTTGTGGGAGTTTTTGCGCGATGCCGCCGACTCCAAGCAGTTGCACACGGCCAAGGCAGCTGCGGATGGCTTGCTCGCGGCGTATTTGACGGCGGACGGGCTCACCGGCGCACGCAATATTCTGGAGGGTGACCAAGGCCTGGCGGCGGGCATGTCCAGCGACGCTGAGCCTGGCAAGTTATCGGCCCGCCTCGGCAGCCGTTGGGCACTGCTGGAGACCTCGTTCAAGTTCCACGCCTCGTGCCGTCACACCCATCCGGCCGCCGATGCGCTGTTGGATCTGATGCAGCGCGAAGGGCTGTGCGCTGCCGATATCGCCACGGTTCAAACGCATGTCCATCAAGGTGCCATCGACGTGCTCGGCCGCGTGACCAGCCCTGCCACTGTGCATCAGGCCAAATTCTCCATGGGCACTGTGCTCGGCCTGATCGCTGTGCATGGCAAGGCCGGGCTAACCGAGTTCCACGAACACGCGTTGACCGACCCCGCCGTTTCGGCCTTTCGCGACAAGGTCAGCATGACCCTGGATGCGCACGTCGACGCCGCCTACCCGCAGCGCTGGCGGGGCCGCGTCACCGTCACCACGCTCGATGGCCGCACGCTGCAGGGCGCCATCGACGAACCCAAGGGCGACCCCGGCAACACCCTGAGCCGGGCGGAGCTGGCGGATAAATTCCAGCGCCTTACCCAATTCAGCGGCGCGCGTACACCGGCGCAGGCCACTGCACTGATCGAAAAGGTCTGGAACCTGCGCAGTGCAGCGTCCATGGCCCACTGGCTTTGAGGAAGCGTCATGACTAATCAACGACCGCTGGACGGTATCACCGTGATCAGCCTGGAACACGCGATTGCTGCGCCATTCTGCACCCGCCAGTTGGCGGACCTCGGCGCCCGTGTGATCAAGATAGAACGCCCTGGCGCCGGTGACTTTGCCCGTGGCTATGACGAGCGCGTGCGCGGCCTGGCCTCGCACTTTGTGTGGACCAACCGCTCCAAGGAAAGCCTGACCCTGGACCTCAAGCAGGACGAGGCCGGCGACATCCTGCAAAGCCTGCTGGCCGATGCCGACGTGCTGGTGCAGAACCTCGCACCCGGCGCGGCGGCGCGCATGGGCCTGTCGTTTGAAGCGCTGCATGAGCGTTTTCCACGGCTGATCGTCTGCGATATTTCCGGCTATGGCGAAGGCGGGCCCTACGAGAAAAAGAAAGCCTACGACCTGCTGATCCAAAGCGAGGGCGGCTTTTTGTCGGTGACCGGTGGCCCGGGTGAAGACCAGATGGCCAAGGCCGGTTGCTCCATCGCCGATATCTCCGCCGGCATGTACGCCTACAGCGGCATCCTCTCGGCGTTGCTGCTGCGCGGAAAAACGGGGCAGGGCAGCCGCATCGACGTGAGCATGCTCGAAAGCCTGGTGGAGTGGATGGGCTACCCGATGTATTACGCCTTCGACGGCGCGCCCCAGCCACCACGGGCCGGGGCGGCGCATTCGACGATCTACCCGTATGGGCCGTTTCCCACCGGCGACGGCGGCACGGTGATGCTCGGCTTGCAGAACGAACGCGAATGGGCGGCGTTCTGCGACAAGGTGCTGCTCACCCCTGAGCTGGCCACCGATGAGCGTTTCTCGGCCAACTTCAAGCGTTCGGCCAACCGTGAGGCGCTGCGCCAGATCATCGTTGACAGCTTTGCGCAGTTGGACGCGCAAGCCGTGATCCAACGCCTGGAAGGCGCGCAGATCGCCAGTGCCAGGGTCAACGACATGCAAGGCGTGTGGGACCACCCGCAGCTCAAGGCGCGTGACAGCTGGCGTGAAGTCCAAAGCCCGGCCGGGCCGCTGCCGTCGCTGTTGCCGCCAGCGCGCAATGCCGCGTTTACCCCGCGCATGGACGCCGTTCCCGCCCTGGGCCAGCACAGCCAGGGCATTCTCGATCAGCTGGGGTTTTCGGCGCACACCATCGACGGCCTGCGCGCACGCGGCGTTATTTAATAAGGAATTCACCTGATGCCAAAGCCTTTAGTTCGTTCGGCCCTGTTTGTGCCCGGCAGTCGCCCGGAGCGGTTTTCCAAAGCCCTGGCCAGCGGCGCCGATGCGGTGATTGTGGATTTTGAAGACGCGGTGGAAGAACCCCTCAAGCGCCAGGCGCGGGATAACCTCGGGGTGTTTTTGCACGCGCACCCACAGGCTCAGGTGTGGGTGCGCATCAATGCACCGGAGCATGCCGAGCATTTTGAGGATGTGGCGTTCTGTAAAACCCATGCCAATGTGGCGGGCGTGCTGCTGCCGAAGGTGGAAAGCGCAGCCCAGGTTGCCGTGGTGGCGGCCGCCGGCAAGGTGATCTGGCCGATTATCGAAAGCGCCAGGGGCTTGCTGGCGGTGGCTGAGATTGCCCATGCGCCGCAGGTTGAGCGCCTGTCATTTGGTGGTCTGGATTTGGCCCTGGACCTGAACCTGAGCAGCGGTTCTGCGGCTGCGCAGTTTGCGCTCGACCAGGCACGCCTGGCGCTGATCGTGCATTCGCGCGCCGCCGGTTTGGTGGCGCCGCTGGATGGTGTGCACCCGGCCATCGACGACCCCGAAGGTTTGCGCCGCTCGATCCGTCATGCCTATGAAATGGGCTTTGCCGGGGCGCTGTGTATCCATCCCAAGCAGGTGGCGGTGATTCATGCAGCGCTGGCGCCCAGCGCCGAAGACCTGGCCTGGGCCAAGCGCGTGGTAGAGGCGGGAGCCCATGGGGCCGGGGCTTATCAGATGGATGGGCAGATGGTGGATGCGCCGGTGTTGCTTCGTGCGCAAAGGCTTCTCGCGGCCCAACTCTAACTGACGAAACTGGCTCAAAATGTGGGAGCGGGCTTGCTCGCGAATGCGGTATGACAGCCACTGAATTAATTGCCTGATCCACCGTCTTCGCGAGCAAGCCCGCTCCCACATTGGAATATAGGCGTCTGCAGGACTGGCGTTCGGCCTGGCCGAACGCAGGTATCTACAATTCGAAATTCACTACACGCGTCACATCAGGCACCTTGCCCTGAAACACAACAATAAGAAGGTGATTCCCCATGCTCAAGCTTTCTCGGGCGCTGCTGTGCGCCGCCACTTTATTTGCCGCGGGCCTGGCCCAGGCGGCCGACCCGATTGTGATCAAGTTCGCCCACGTGGTCGCCGAAAACACCCCCAAGGGCCAGGGCGCGTTGTTGTTCAAAAAGCTTGCTGAAGAGCGCTTGCCGGGCCGGGTCAAGGTCGAGGTGTACCCCAACTCCTCTCTGTTCGGCGATGGTAAAGAGATGGAAGCGCTATTGTTGGGCGACGTGCAGATGCTGGCACCGTCCCTGGCCAAATTCGAGCAATACACCAAGCAAGTGCAGATCTACGACCTGCCGTTCCTGTTCAATGACCTGGCCGCCGTCGACCGTTTCCAGGCCGCCCAGGGCAAGGCATTGCTGACCTCGATGCAGGACAAGAACATCCTTGGCCTGGCCTATTGGCACAATGGCCTCAAGCAACTTTCCGCCAACAAAGCCCTGCATGAACCCAAGGACGCCCGTGGCCTGAAGTTCCGTGTGCAGGCCTCCAGCGTACTCGAAGAGCAGTTCAAGGCGATCCGCGCCAACCCGCGCAAGATGAGCTTTGCCGAGGTGTACCAAGGCCTGCAGACCGGTACCGTAAATGGCACCGAGAACACCTGGTCCAACTATGAAAGCCAGAAGGTCAACGAGGTGCAGAAGTACTTCACCGAGTCCAACCATGGCCTGATCGACTACATGGTGATCACCAACGCCAAGTTCTGGAACGGCCTGCCGCCGGATGTGCGCACCTCTCTGGAGCAGATCATGGTTGAAGTCACCGTCGAGGTGAACAAACAGGCCGAAGCGTTGAACCAGTCGGCCAGGCAGAAGATCATCGACGCCAAGACCAGCGAAGTCATCGAACTGACCCCGGCGCAACGCCAGCTGTGGCGCGAAGCCATGCGCCCGGTGTGGCAGAAGTTCGAGGGGGAGATTGGCGCCGACCTGATCAAGGCGGCGGACGCCTCCAACCAGTAATTGCGGGTTGTACCGAGATCCAATGTGGGAGCGGGCTTGCTCGCGAATGCAGTCTTTCAGTTGATGCATTCGGTAACTGACACACCGTATTCGCGAGCAAGCCCGCTCCCACATTTTGACCCGGTTTCGACCCTGAGCCTTGCACCTACCTATCTCTGCTTCGCGAGGTTTTGCCATGCAAACGCTAAGGCGCGTCTGGGAGCACCTGGAGGAAGGGTTTATCGCCTTCCTGCTGGCCGCCATGACCCTGGTGACATTCGTCTACGTCATGCTCAACAACATCTACACGCTGTTTTTTGCCCTGTCTGACAAGTGGGCATGGAGCAGCAGCTTTTTCGGCGCCCTGGGCGACCACACCATGACCTGGGCCCAGGACATGACCTGGAGCGTGGCGCTGACCAAGGCCATGTTCGGCTGGCTGATTTTTTTCGGCATCTCTTACGGCGTGCGCACTGCCGGCCACCTCGGCGTAGACGCGCTGGTCAAGCTGACCAAGCGCCCGGTGCAGCGCCTGCTCGGCATGCTCGCGTGCCTGTGCTGTCTGGCCTACGCCGGGCTGTTCATGGTTGCCAGCTACAAGTGGGTGAGTGCCGTGATGAGCGCGCATATCGGCGCCGAAGACCTCGACCAATACGGCGTGGACGTGGGCGATATCGTGATCATCGTGCCCATCGGTTTTGCCTTGGTGTTTATCCGCTACCTGGAAATTTTCTACCGCATCTTTACCCACCGTCAGGTCGGGTTGGGGCTGGCCGATGAGGCCGCAGAGGCCAGCAAGTTGGCCGGCAGCCATGAGGAGCGTCACTGATGGCCGTGCTCTGTCTGTTTTTGCTGTTGTTCGTGTTCATGTTCCTCGGCGTGCCCATCGCGATTTCCCTGGGGCTGTCCGGCGCGGTGTCGATCCTGATGTTCAGCCAGGACTCGGTGAGTTCGCTGGCCATCAAGCTGTTCGAAACTTCCGACGCCTACACCTTCCTGGCGATTCCATTCTTCCTGCTGTCCGGTGCGTTCATGACCACCGGCGGCGTGGCGCAGCGGCTGATCGACTTTGCCAACGCCTGTGTCGGCCACATTCGTGGCGGCCTGGCGATTGCGGCGGTGCTGGCGTGCATGCTGTTTGCGGCGCTGTCCGGTTCATCACCGGCGACGGTGGCGGCAGTCGGCTCGATTGCCGTGGCGGGCATGGTGCGCTCGGGTTACCCGAAGGAGTTCGGTGCGGGGATCATCTGCAACGCCGGTACCCTGGGCATCCTGATCCCGCCGTCGATTGTGATGGTGGTGTATTCGGCCGCTACCGAAACCTCGGTGGGCAAGCTGTTCATGGCCGGTGTGATTCCAGGGCTGCTGCTGGGGCTTATGCTGATGGTCGCGATCTACATCGTCGCGCGCATCAAGAAGCTGCCGGCGCAGCCACGTGCGACCTTCCGTGAGTGGCTGACCTGCGCACGCCGGGCGTTCTGGGGCTTGCTGTTGCTGGTGATCATCCTGGGCGGCATCTACAGCGGCATGTTCACGCCAACCGAAGCGGCGGCCGTGGCGGCGGTGTATTCGGCGTTTGTCGCGTTGTTTGTGTACAAGGACATGACACTGCGCGACTGCTCCAAGGTACTGCTGGAATCCGGGCGCCTGGCGATCATGCTGATGTTTATCATCGCCAACGCCATGCTCTTTGCCCATGTGCTGACCACCGAGCAAATCCCGCAGGAAATCACCGCCTGGGTAATCTCCGAAGGCCTCACGCCGATCGGCTTTTTGATCATGGTCAACGTGGTGTTGCTGGTGGCCGGCAGCTTTATGGAGCCGTCCGCGATTGTGCTGATCCTGGCGCCGATCTTCTTCCCGATTGCCATGAAGCTGGGCATTGACCCGATTCACCTGGGGATTGTGATGGTGGTGAACATGGAAATCGGCCTGGTGCATCCGCCGGTCGGGCTGAACCTGTTTGTGACTTCGGCGGTGACCGGCTTGACGCTGGGGCAGACGATTCGCGCGGCGTTGCCGTGGCTGATGATCCTGTTGGTGTTCTTGATCATGGTCACGTACTTGCCGTTTATCTCGCTGGCGCTGCCGCACTGGCTTGGCATGTAAGGCGGTCTGAAAATGTGGGAGCTGGCTTGCCTGCGGTAGCGGTTGTTCAGTCAGCCAATTCGGTGACTGATATACCGCCATCGCAGGCAAGTCAGCTCCCACATTTGGTTTTTGTCAGGTCTTAGTTATCCATCGCGCTCAAGATCCCATAAGCCAACTTCACCCGTTCGGCATTCGGGTAATTGCGGTTAGCCAAAATAACCACCCCTATGTCCTTGCTCGGTACATAAACCACATACGCACCAAAACCGCCGGTTGAGCCGGTTTTGTTGTACAGCACGTTGGCCGGTTGCGGCTGCGCCGGAGTCAGCCAATTAACCTTGTGCGGCTGCATCGCCATCTCGGTCGAGTTGCCATCAAGCAACGCCTGCAGCGTGATCGGGTAGGGGTAGCGCTCCCAGCCCAGGCCCTGGGTCATGCCATTGACCGTGTAGTAACCGGCGTGCGTGGCAGCGATGGCCTGTTGCAGCGGCTTTTCCAGCGTGTCGGGATGCATGTTCGCGATCACATAGCGGGCCAGGTCCTGGCTGCTGGTCTTGATGCCGTAGGCTTCGCTGTCCAGCGCACCGGCGCTGACGCGAACAGGCTTCTGATTTTTGTCATAACCTTGCGCATATCGACCGGCTTTGCCCGCAGGCACGTTAATGTGGGTATTGCTTAACCCAAGCTTGGGCAGCAGGGTGTTCTCCATGGCCACGTTGAACGGTTGGCCCAGGCTTTGCGCGGCGAGGTAGCCGAACAGGCCGATGCTGGGGTTGGAATACAGGCGTTGTTCACCTGGCGCGTAAGTCGGTTTCCAGTGTTGGTAATAGGCGAGCATGGCGCCCGCATTGTCGGCCGCGTTTGGAAACTGCAGCGGCAGGCCGCCGGGGGTGTAGGTCGCCAGCTGCAACAGGCTGATGCGATCAAACACCGTGCCGGCCAGGGCGGGCTGGTGTTGGCTGGCTTTGTCGGAGAGCTTGATCTTGCCGATGGCCTGGGCATAGCCACCGAGGGTGGCGGTAAACGTTTTACTCACCGAGCCCACCTCAAACAAGGTGTCTTCGTTGACGGGCTGCTGGGTATCCCTGGACGCGACACCGTAGTTAAAGTATTGCACCTTGCCTTTGTTCACCACCGCGACCGACAGGCCGGGGATGCCTTGTTGCTGCATCAGCGGCGCAACGCTGGTGTCGACCACCGTGCGCAAATCGGCGGCTGCCATGCAACTTCCAGATACAATTAGTAAGGGCGGTAGCAGTGATTTTTGTAAGATTTTATTCATGGTGTTTCGCTTCCATGTAAAGGGTGCAGTGACGATCAGAGCCTGCGCAGGCGGGGCAAATCTAGGTGGATTTTGTTCGCTGAGCAAACGATGATATCTCGCATCAGCCATTAGATTATTTAGGGTCAAGCATGCTGCGCTCCCACTTACCGCTCAACGCGTTGCGGGCCTTCGAGGCTTCCGCCCGGCATTTGAGCTTCACCCGCGCCGCCATCGAGTTGTGCGTGACCCAGGCAGCGGTCAGTCACCAGGTCAAAAGCCTGGAGGCGCAACTGAATGTCACCTTGTTCAAGCGCCTGCCACGCGGCCTGATGCTGACCCGCGAAGGCGAAACCCTGCTGCCGGTCGTGCGCGAATCGTTCGACCGTATCGCGCTCACCTTAGGCCAGTTCGAAGGTGGCCATTACCGTGAAGTGCTCA
This sequence comes from Pseudomonas sp. 58 R 3, assembly GCF_900006605.1. Taxonomy (NCBI): domain Bacteria; kingdom Pseudomonadati; phylum Pseudomonadota; class Gammaproteobacteria; order Pseudomonadales; family Pseudomonadaceae; genus Pseudomonas; species Pseudomonas sp. 58 R 3. Next base: position 63,466 of record NZ_CVTT01000069.1, read on the forward strand.
CCGTCGGGGCGGTGGGCACTTTCGCCGTCGGCTGGTTGCTGCCGCGCTTGCCGGATTTTCAAAGTCGCTACCCGTTTATCGATCTGCGCCTGTCGACCCACAACAACCGCGTCGATGTCGCCGCCGAAGGCCTCGACTACGCGATCCGCTTCGGCGCCGGCGCCTGGCATGGCACCGAGGCCTGTCAACTGCTCGAAGCGCCGTTGACCGTGCTGTGTGTGCCGCAGGTTGCCGAGCAATTGCACACGCCGGACGACGTGCTCAAGCACACGTTGTTGCGCTCTTACCGAGCCGATGAATGGAACCTGTGGTTCCAGGCGGCCGGGCTGCCGGCCGACACGCCGGTGCCGCGCAGCATTGTGTTCGACTCGTCCCTGGCGATGATGGAGGCCGCGCAGCAAGGCATCGGCGTGGCATTGGCACCGGCGATGATGTTCTCGCGGCAATTGGAGAGCGATGTGATTCGCCAGCCGTTCTCCGTGGGCATCAGCACCGGCAGTTATTGGCTGACGCGCTTGCAATCGCGGCCAGAAACCTCGGCCATGGCCGCGTTCAAAGGCTGGTTGAAAGCGCACACCGCCCAGGCTTGAAGTTTTTATTCTTGAAACAAAATGAAACATTTGTGACGGGCCAGCCTCTACCGTACCCCGTACCGAGTGCTTCCATGAAAATTCCGCGCCCCTCTGCCCGCATGCCCCACCTTATCCAACTGCGCAACCTGAAGATGGCGCGCTCGGCCCATGCTTATGTGCGCGGCAGCACGGTGCAGTTTTACGAGTGGTTGCACAGCCAGCCCGGTCGCCGCTTGCCCCATGGCCCGGCGATCTGGATCTGCGGCGATTGCCACGCGGGCAACCTCGGCCCGACGGGTGATACCAAAGGCCGTATCGACATGCATATCCGCGACCTCGACCAGACCGTGATCGGCAACCCGGCCCATGACCTGGTGCGCCTGGCGCTGTCGTTGGCCACCGCCGCACGCGGCTCGGACCTGCCGGGTGTGACCACTGCGCGCATGCTGGAAGAAATGATGGTGGGCTACGAGCAAGCCTTCAAAGACAAACCCGATGAAGTGCCGCCGCGTCCCTCCCAGGTCAAGGCCGGCATGCGCAGCGCCGTGGAGCGCACCTGGAAAAACCTGGCGCGTGAGCGCATCGAAAACGCGCGGCCGAGCATCCCGTTGGGCAAGCATTTCTGGTCATTGTCACGGGCGGAAAAGAGCGCGCTGGAGAGCGTCTGTGCCTCGGATGAAATCCACCAGCTGGTGACTTCGCTCAAAGGCCGCCCCAAAGACGCCAAGGTTCAATTGCTCGATTCGGCCTATTGGGTCAAAGGCTGCAGCTCACTCGGCTTGCTGCGTTATGCAGCCTTGCTGGGTGTGGGCGACAAGGACGACCAGGAATATTGCCTGATCGACATCAAGGAAGCCGTCGGCGCCGCCGCGCCCCGGGCGGCACGCGCGAAGATGCCGCGCGACAATGGCCGGCGCGTGGTGGAAGGCGCCCGTCAGCTGTCACCGGGCCTGGGCGAGCGCATGCTGGCCACGCGCTTTCTCGATCACGGTTTCTTCATCCGTGAACTGCTGCCTCAAGATATGAAACTGGAACTCGATGAGCTGAGCGAGATCGACGCCATGCACGCCGCCGGTTACCTGGCCCGCGTGGTCGGTATCGCCCATGCCCGGCAGATGGACCGCGATACGCGCAAGGATTGGATGGAGGTGTTGCAGGAAAACCGCTCTAAACAACTAGATGCGCCCTCGTGGTTATGGACCAGTGTGGTGCAGTTGGTGGGCAGCCATGAGCAGGGGTATCTCAACCATTGTCGGCGGTATGCGTTGGAGCACTAGAAGCGGCGCTTAAAGGTAATGTTGGCATATTCAAAGTTCGATGATAGCTTCCCGCCTTCAATTATCGACGGATCGAATATGCAATTGCCCACGCCATGGATTCGGCCATTACTGTGCCTGACAGCGTTGTGCCTCAGCGCCCACAACAGCGCCTTCGCTGCGACTAATCCAGGTGATCAGGACCTGATTCGCGACCGGCAAAACCGCCTGCTGGAAGAGCAGCAGCGACGTCTTGAAGAACTCAAGGACCTGCCCGGCAAAGCGCTGAAACCGACGGCGCCCGCCACCCCCCATCCAGTTGTTCCGGTAATCCGTTCTACGCAGAAGGAGCGTTGTCAGAGGCCGGTGCAAGTTCGGCTATTGCGAATAGCCTGAACGTCTTCCAAATACTTACCGCTGAGAAAGGCTGTTCCGTTTTTTGAATCTGTAGCCGCCGGGATACTGGGCGGTGTTGTCTGTCATACATGGAGTTTCACATGAAGCAAAAGTCGTTTAATAAAAGCGCGTTGGCCATGATGGCCGGGCTCATCAGTAGCCAGGCGCTGGCCGTTGAGGTGGATATCGGTCAAGGCAAGACCACGTGGATCGGCGAGACGCTCAATGAGTCATTGACCCTTACCGGAACATTGAATGAGCCCACGAACTTGACCGCCAACCTAGGCACGAGCAATTGGCGAGGGGTGAGTGTCGCCGACACCAGGATCCAGGGTTCGTTGATCAATCGTGCGGATATTGTGCTGGATTCTCAGGGGCGTTCCATTCGAGCGTTTGCCGTGGATCCGGATGTGTCGCTGGCCACCAATCCCGGCACGAGCACCATCACTGGTGACGTGATCCAGGCCGGCAAAATCATCATGAACAACGGCGGCTATGAAGGTCTTGAAATCGGCGGTACCACCATCGGTGGAAGTGTCATCAACTCCGGCACGATCCAATCCACAGCCCCAACATCCGGCTCCCTGAGCGGCGGCGATGGCATTTATCTGCATGGCGCCACAGTGGCGGGTGATGTTTCCAACACCGGCGTGATAGCGATGGTGGGTGATGACTCCCTGGGTATGGCGCTGGATCGGCGCGGCACGTTGCAGACCAGCATCGGTGGCAAGATCCTCAACTCCGGGACGTTGTCGGTGACAGGTAAAGACGCTTGGGCTTTTGAGGTGGAGACCGGTACCACCCCATTGAGAATCGAAAACAGCGGTCTGATCTCTGCCAATGGCTCCGACGCCAAAGGCATCGCATTTTTTGACGGCACCGTCGACTACATCCTCAACACCGGCACGATTGAAGCCAAAGGCGAAAACGCCAAAGCCTTCGACTTCCAGGGCGCAACCTTCGCCCAGAACAGCGCAACCGGCTCCCGTGGCATCGTCAACCGCGGCACCATCAGCGCCAACGGCACGGCCATTTTTGTTGATGCTGTCGAGCAAACGTCGCCCTTCGAAATCAATCAGCAAGCCGGCGAAATCCGCAGTAACTCCGGCACCGCCATCGATGCGGCTCATTTGGCCACTCTGAACTGGTCCGGCGGTAAAATCGTCGGTGATGTACTCAACGTGAATGCCGTGAACATCGCCGGTCAGGCGGACTTTACCGGCAACCGTATCATCGCGCCGGTAACCATCAACGCCGGCTCCTTGAACCTGTCGGCCCCCGGCACCACCCTCACCGGTGATCTCAATGTCGCCAGTGGCGCAGGCATTGATATGCGCCTGGCCAACAGCGTCGTGCCAACCACGCCGTACCTGACGGTCACTGGTGCAGCGAATTTCGCCCAGGCTTCAAAGGTGACTTTGAGTGCCAATCCAAGTGATTTCACCGCCGTGCCGAGTGGCACCGAATACACCCTGTTGCAAGCCAGCAGCCTGCAGAACAATGGCCTGACGGTTAGCAGCACCTCGTCGTTGTTGGATGTGCTCAGCTATTCGACAGATGCGCAGACGGTCAAGGCTGTCGTTGGCTTGAAGAGCAATCAACAGGTACAAGAAACGCTTATCAACGTCGGCGCCTCTGAGCAGGTCGTCACCGCAGTCAACGAAGTGAAAAATGACGTGCTTGGGCAGTTGGGCGCGAACGATCCGGTGTTCCAGTCTTTGGCCAGCGCGGGTACGGCGCAGCAACTGGCACAGGTCGGTGAGCAGCTCAAGCCAGATGTAAACCGTGGTGCATTGGACGTGGCGTTGTCGGGCCAGACAGTGATCAATGGCGCGATCCTCAATCGTCTCAACGGCCAACGGGATAACCGCGAAGCCGTCGGTGTGTGGTTGCAAGGCTTGAGCAGCAACATGGACCAAGACGGTCGTGGTGGTAATAACGGTTATTCGGCCAACAGCAGTGGTATGGCAGTGGGTGTGGATGGTCGGTTGAACGACAGCACCACGCTGGGCGTAGCGTACAGCTACCTCAATTCCAACATCCATTCGGACTTGGGCAACAAGACCGAAGTACAGGGCAACGCACTGTCGCTGTATGGCAACTGGTCGCTGCAGAACTGGTTTGTCGATGGCAGCTTGAGCTACGGCCATAACGACAACGACAGCAAGCGTCATGTGGCCGGTACCACGGCCAAGGGCAGTTATGGCAGCGATGTGTTGTCGGCCAGCGTGCTGGGCGGCTACACCTTCAAGTTGTCGGAGGCGGTACTGGTTGAACCGCGAGTGGCGGCACGTTATTCCAGCGTGCGCATGGACGGCTACGACGAGAAGGGTTCTTCGGCAGCGCTGAGCACCGGCTCGCAACGTTATGAAGTGGGCGAGTTGGGTGCAGGTTTACGTCTGGCCGGCAACTTCCCTTTGTCCACCGGTAGCCTGCAACCGGAAGCAACCTTGATGGCCTATCACGACCTGATGGGTGACCGCGTGACGCAGACCTCCAGCTTTGTGGTGGGCGGGTCGGCGTTTACCGTCACCGGTGCCTCGGTGGCGCGTGACAGTTACGAAGCCAGTCTGGGCCTGAATTATCGGGTGTCGGCGCTGACGGTGGGCGCCAGCTACACACGTCAGGCGCGTAGCGGGTTTGATGCCGATGGTGTGATGGTTAAGGCGCAGTACGCGTTTTAAGGAGCAACAGCATGAAGGTGGCTCTTTGAGAGCCCCCTTCATGCTATCGGTTTAATCGGATAACAGGTAAGGAGGCCCGGTGGGCAAAAGCCGGCACATTACTTCGTCTGGCAACGGTTATTAGGGATGAATGCATAAGAGAAAAATGGACAGATTTATTTAAGTAACAAAGGGCTCGAAAATTAAATAAATCCGTCCGATTTTAAAAAAATGGGGCCGGATCCTGAGGGATCCCCGATTTTTCTTACGAAAAATCAAGAAGTTGGAATTATTGAAGAAGCCTGCATGAGTCGGCAACTTGGTTTGCACCACACAAAAACAAGATCCCCGACCCATGCAAGCCATCCGATTTTTACACAGAGCGCTCGCTCAAGCACTGCCTTCAATCCATTCTCGTCGCCTGACAACACTGATGAGTTGTGTCAGTTCGTTACTGCAAGGCCGCCGCCTGACGCTGACAGCACTCGGACGTTTTATGCCAGGTCAGGCGTACCCCAAACATGCAATCAAGCGGGTCGATCGGTTGCTGGGCAATCAACACCTCAGAGCAGAGCGCCCGCTGTTCTACTGGGTGATCCTGCGGGCATTGCTGGGGTCGGTGAAGCACCCATTAATCTTGGTTGACTGGTCACGAATTGATGCTCCCGGTAATGCTTTTTTGTTGAGAGCCGCGATACCGCTGGCGGGGCGCTCATTTCCAATTTATGAAAGTGTTCATGAGCGCGAGGGTTGCCCCAAATATCAAAACCGCCTGCTCAAAACACTGGCTGAACTACTGCCCGATGGATGTGTTCCAGTGATGGTTACTGATGCAGGTTTCCGGCGACCATGGATGAAAGCAGTGGCTGCGCAGGGCTGGTACTACGTGGCTCGCATACGAAATCGTGAGCTATATCGTGGTGACGAAAATGAGTGGCTGCCCGTGAAAAACTTGTATGCGTTGGCCACCTCGTCACCCAAGTCGATTGGCCGGGTCGAGATGACACGTAGCGCTCCGCACTTGATCGATTTGTACTGCGTGCGACATTCAGCCAAGGGCCGCAAGCATCAACGAGTTACCGGCTCAATCGCCAAAAGTAAGCTCAGCCG